>JBEKUR010000022.1:0-49888 GCA_049514855.1 Terriglobia bacterium | reverse complement strand
GCTCTTCGACGGGGTGCGCGTACCAGGCGTCCGCGCCTTCCTTCCGGAAAAGCTCCACCGCCCGCTCCGCCAGCGCCGCGTCCAGCAAGGGCTTCTTGCAGGTTTCACAGTGGAAGACCGTGATCGGGACTCCCCAGAAGCGCTGCCGGGAGATGCACCAGTCTGGCCGCTCAGCGATCATGTTCGAGATGCGCTCTTCACCCCAAGCCGGCAACCAGTGTACCTTCTTGATTTCCTCCAGCGCCTGCTGCCGTAACTCCCGGTGGTCAATGTTAATGAACCACTGCTCGTTGGCACGGAAGATCACAGGATTGTGGCATCGCCAGCAGTGCGGATAAGAGTGTGTCAGCCACCCCGGCGGACCCACCAGCACGCCCCGCTTCTTCAGTAACTCGACAATGGGCTCATTAGCCTCGAAGACCTTCTTCCCCAGGTATTCCGGAAGGCCTTCGGTAAATTCTCCCGCATCCCCGACCGGGCAATAGATTTCCAACCCGTACTGCACACCTGTAAGGTAGTCCTCTCGCCCGTGGCCAGGCGCTGTGTGGACACAGCCCGTGCCGTCCTCGGCCGTCACGTAGTTCGCCAGCACACCCAGAATCTTCCGCTCCAGAAATGGGTGCCGCATTTCCAGGCGCTCCAGGTTGCGACCGGGGATTCTCGCTACTACCTTCGAGGCCTTAAGGCCCGTTTCATGCAGCACCGGGGCATGCCGCCGGCTTTCAACCAGGTACACATCCCCGCCATCCTCCGCCACCGCCACGTATTCGAACTCGGGATGAAACGCCACCGCCATGCTGGCAGGAAGCGTCCAGGGCGTAGTGGTCCAGATGATGACGTAGAGTTTGCGCCCTTCGAGTGCGGGGTCCAGATTCGCAGGGTCTGTCAGCACAGGGTATCGCACGTAAATCGAGCGGCTGCGGTGGTTCTCATACTCGACCTCAGCCTCCGCCAGGGCGGTCTTGTCAGAGATGCACCAGTAAACCGGTTTGCGGCCACGGTAGACATAACCGCCCGCCAGAAACTTCAGAAAGGCCTCCGCTGTCTGTGCCTCGTACTCAAAATCCATGGTGAGGTAGGGGTTTTCCCACTCGCCAAAAACTCCCAGGCGCATGAAGTCTTGCCGCTGAATATCCACATATTTTTCCGCATAGCGCCGGCAGGCCTGGCGGATTTCCACAATGCTCATTTGCGCTTTGCGCGGCCCTAGTTCTTTGTCCACGTGGATTTCGATAGGTAACCCGTGGCAATCCCAGCCCGGCAGGTAGGGGGCATTGAATCCCTCCTGAGTCCTCGACTTGACGATGAAGTCTTTCAAAATCTTGTTGAGCGCCGTCCCCAGGTGAATGCGGCCGTTGGCATAAGGAGGTCCATCGTGCAAGGTGAAGATCGGTTCGCCCTTCCGCGCGGCGCGAATCTGGCCATAGAGATCTTCCTTCACCCACTTGGCCAGCCACTTTGGCTCGTTCTGCGGAAGGTTGGCCTTCATGGAGAAATGGGTTTGGGGAAGATTGAGAGTGTGTTTCAGGTCTAGCGTCTTCTGCATTCGTCCTCCGCTGAGTGCGCAAGCCAAGTATTATAGAGAACGTGTTGAGAGAGTGTCTAGCAAATCAGGGTTGGCAAGCGCGCGAGGCTGAGGTAATGAGGCTGGCACTGCAAAGTCGTAGTTTCTTGTTTTCTTGGCAAGCATTCTTGGAGGTACAGCTTTTTACCTTTACCCTTTACCCTTTGCCCTTTGCCCTTTGCCTTTTGCCTTTTGCCTTTTGATTTTCTTTTGCGGCGCCGCCGCACGGCACACCCGACTTTGAGTTTTGCGCTTTGAGTTTTGGCTTTCATTTGCGGCTCTGCCGCGCGGCGCTACTGCAGCCCTGCCTGGGCCAACAGGCCGAGAAATTGTTTGCGGGTCCGCATGTCGATTGATTCCGCCGCGAGCTTCCCGCTGCGGTCGTAGATGAATGTCTTGGGGATGCCCATGACGTGGAACAGAGTGTTCACTTTCCGGCCCGGGTCGAGCAGCACGGTGTAGGAGATTCCCTGTCCAGCGATGAAGGGCTTAACCTTGCTCGCATCTTCGTCGGAGATGGCGAGGATCACGAGTCCCTGCTTCTGAAACTGCTTGTATAGCGACTCGAGATCGGGCATTTCCTTGCGGCAAGGTGGGCACCAAGTAGCCCAGAAATTCACCAGCACCACTTTCCCTTGCAGGCTCTTCAGACTCCACGGTTTGCCCTCGAGGTCCGTAAGCGTAAAGTCCGCCTGCTGCCGCTTTTGGTCGTCCGCCTCCAGTTCCGACATGGCCTTCCCAAACTGTGTTGAATCCACGGAGGCCTGCACGTGCTCGTAGCGCACCAATTGAGCCAATTCGAGGTACGGCGTGGCAGGCTCGCCACGCTCTTCCGGCGCCGGGTGCTCCGCGAGCGCCGCGGCCAGCGTCGTTGCCACCTCCTGCAAGGTGTCGCGGCCGAAGTCACCCTCCGTCGAGAGGTTCGCCAAACCATTTGCCAGCCCCAGCTTTCGGTCGCCCGCCGGCAGGGCCCGAATGTCGAGAGCCAGTTGCTTGGTCTCCCGCGCCCGCGCATCGTCGGGCATGGAGCGCAGCCCATGCAGTGCCTGCACGATGGGCTTCTCCTGCTCATTCCAGGAAATCTGCATCCGTCCGGTGGAAATCTGCGGGTGCTGGGCGGGCAGCCCTGCCGGCGCAACAAGCAGGCCCGCCACCCATACGCCGACCGCTCCGATTGTCCGAAGGGTCATCCTACAACTGAACTTTGCCGGAAAGCCTTCTGCTCGCTGCCTCATCAGTTTTGAAACCTCCCGCGTGATTTGCCCGACAGGCTCCCCACCGTCCGCCGAGCCGAGTCAAGAGAGTATACCTTTTCTTACGCAACTTCATGCGGGGTTGCTGCGTCAAATGATTTAGTGGGAGGTGGCTTGTGGCTTGCCGGCGGCAGCAGTTTTCCAGTAACCTGGGGGCGATTGACTGTGGTAAAATGAAGAAGGTCTTTGAGCAATGGCGAACAGAGGAATAGTTGTTCTGGCATGCAACCTCGGAGGGCTGGCGGCCATCATTCAACGAGAGAGGGTGACAGAATCATATCCGGGCTATCGAGAAGCCCGAGGGACAGGACATGAGCGTAATGCCAATCAGTGACACCCAGATCGAGATCAGCACGGACGCTACGCCGAGCGCAAGTCCCCGGATTCCCGAGCCTGAGTACCACCTCACCTTCGTTGATTCCACCTTTCCACCCGTTTCCCTTTTCCGGCAGATTCTGGAAAGGCTCCGCGAACCGAAGATCACCGTTCCAAAAGAGTATTACCGGGGAAAGGCCACTCTGCCTGCCACGGACATGCGTCCCTGGTTTCTGGATATTCCGAACGAGCTCAGAGCACTCTTTGAGAAGCCGAAACCTCCCTCGATTCCGATTACTTCAACGCCCGTTGATGTCCCGCAGATTTGGCAGGACTATCAGCCGCAGTCTGGCTCGTGGCTGAATTCCCTGCTCCTTCACTTGATGGCAATTGTGATCATTATTTTGCCCTTCTTTGTGGAGCACATCACCCGGCAGGTCAAGGCGTCGACCAAGTATGAACAGGTTGATATATCGCCCTATTTGGCAGAATTACAGGCGGCGGGCAGGAAGGCAGGAGGGGGCGGTGGAGGAGGCGACCGGTCGCCGACGCCGGCTTCAAAGGGTGCGGTTCCCAGGTTCGCGAAGGTACAACTCGCTCCCCCGCTGGCCGTGATTAGGAACCCAAACCCCATTTTGCAGGTCGAGCCCACTTTGCTTGGCCCGCCGGAGCTGAAGCTGCCCCAGATGGCTTCGAACATGCCCTGGGGCGATCCGCAAGGCGTTTTGGGCCCCCCCTCCAACGGGCCGGGGACGGGTGGCGGTATCGGCTCCGGTGAAGGGACCGGCATCGGTTCCGGCAGAGGAGGCGGCTTGGGCCCCGGCGAAGGTGGTGGGACCGGCGGCGGGATTTATAGCGTCGGTGGCGGTGTCAGCGCCCCGATTCCGATTTACAAACCCGAGCCCGCTTACTCCGAGGAAGCCCGCAAGGCGAAGTACCAGGGCACCGTGGTGCTTTGGATTGTTGTGGATGCCCAGGGCAATGTTACCGATTGTCGGGTGGTGAGACCTCTAGGCCTCGGGCTCGACGAAAAGGCTTTGGAAACGGTGCGGACCTGGAAATTCAAGCCTGCTATGCGCAACATGGTTCCCGTCCCAGTGCGCGTCATAGTCGAAGTCAGTTTCCGCTTGTTCTGATTTTCCTGCATGCTTGCTGCTGCCTGCCCGGCCGCATGGGGCGGCCGTAACAGAAATGTAGTGGGTCAATTTGATGTAGAGGCGGCTTTACGCCGCCATTTGGCGAGATAAACTCGCCGCTACAGCATCAAATTGACCCACTACCAACAGAAATCATCGCTTGACAAAATAAGGCAGGCCCATTTACTTCTATCAGAGTGGCCCGTTGGGAGGTCGTCTAACGGTAGGACTGCAGACTCTGGATCTGCGTATCGGGGTTCGAATCCCTGCCTCCCAGCCAATCTTGCTTGAAGTTGAGTTCAGCGATAACGAAGGCCGCGTTTACGCGACTTGCGCCCTCCAGACCAGCCAGTTGATGGTCCTGCATCACGAACTCGCGAGCACTTCATAGACAGCGAAGGATTGCGCGCAGTAGGAATTTTTCATACCATAGAGGCTATGGCAAACCGAGCCGTGAAGAAGACCATTTCCTTACCGTCGGAGCTTGCCCGGGACCTCGAAGAGCAAGCCCGCGCTGAGCAGAAGACCCTGAGTGGCATCATCCAGGAAGCGTTACGGAAGGCTCGACGCGGACGGCTCAGAAGGCAGCTTCGGGATCTGCAAAGCTACTGGAGCCAGAAGGCAAAGGAAAGGGGAATCCTTTCTGAGCGCGACCTCGAGCGCTATCTGCACCAGTGAAAGTCGTCTTTGACACTAACATCTTCGTTTCAGCGTTAACACTTCCAGGGGGCCGAGCCGACGAAGCGCTATCTCGCGTTGTGGAAGGTGAAGATCGCCTCGTCCTTTCCAAGGCACTTCTGGATGAACTTCTCCGGGTCCTTGCCAGGAAGTTCAGCCGCGACCGCGAGGAGCTGGCACGGGTCGCGGTATGGCTTTCCGAAGTCGCGGAGTGGGTGCGCCCGACGCGGCGGATAAGAGCTGTGGCAGATGAGGCCGATAACCGCGTCCTAAAATGCACAGCTACTGGGGGTGTGTAACTCATTGTGACAGGCGACCAGGACTTGCTTCAACTGAAGAGTTTCGAAGGGATCAGCATCGTAACCCTTCGAGAATACCTAGCCCGGCGTAGGGAGTGACGATGGCAGCTTGATTCACCTCGCCTTCTCCGATGGTGGCGTTGTTTTTCGGGCAATTATAAGAGTTTCAGGTTTTGCACTCGCTTCGAGTACAATAGGCGTTCGTAAAGATGGGCTCAGCCTTTTGCAGAAGTCCTTCTGCTACAAGAGCCTGTGGGAGCCGCTTATATCTTCAGCCATGAAAACGCTCTTTCTCAACCCGCCAAGCTTTGAGAATTTCGACGGTGGGGCTGGCGCACGCTGGCCCGCCACGCGCGAGACCCAGTCCTTCTGGTATCCGGCGTGGCTCACCTACCCGGCAGGGATGCTTTCGGGCAGCAGGCTGCTGGACGCCCCTCCGCACAAGGTGACGCCCACCCAGACCGTCGAAATCGCGCGCGGCTACGATTTCGTTGTGGTCTTCACCTCCACCGTGGGTTTCCAAAGCGATGTCCGTCTGGCGCGGCGACTCAAGGATGTCAAACCCGAAATTAAGATCGCCTTCGTGGGTCCACACGTCCAAGTCCAGCCCACTGAAAGCCTGATGGCCAGTCGCGACCTCGATTTCATCGTGCGCGGCGAGTTCGACCATGCGGTGGTGGAGTTTGCCCAGGGCAAGCCGCTGAGCGAGATTGCCGGGGTCAGCTATCGCAAGAACGGCCAGGTTGTTCACAACCCTGCGCGTCCACCGCTCGAGACCGCGGAACTCGATGCGCTGCCGTTCGCCACTGAAGTTTACAAGCGGGACCTGGTCATGGAGAAATACGACTTGCCGTTCCTCCTCTACCCCTACGTTTCGTTCTACACCAGCCGCGGCTGTCCGGCGCAGTGTAGCTTCTGCCTGTGGCCGCAAACGCTTTCCGGACACGCCTGGCGGGTGCGTTCCTCGGACAACGTGGTGGAGGAGGTCCGCCAAGCGCTACGCCTGTTTCCTCAGGCCAAGGAGCTTTTCTTCGACGACGATACGTTCAATATCCGCAAGGACCGGGTGCTGGAACTCTGCCAAAAGTTCAAGCCGCTCGGCTTCCGCTGGTCCTGTAACGCGCGCGTGCACGGCGACTACGAAACGCTCAAAGCCATGGCAGACGCCGGGGCCCGGTTGGTGGTGGTGGGATTCGAGTCCGGGGACCCGCAGATCCTCAAGAACATCAAGAAGGGCGCGACCGTCGAGATGGCTCGCGCCTTTGCAAAGAACTGCAAGAAGGTGGGCATCGTCATCCATGGTGACTTCATCATCGGCTTGCCCGGCGAGACCAAGGAATCCATCGAACGCACCATCGAATTCGCCAAAGAACTCGACACGCCAACCATCCAGGTTTCGGTGGCCCATGCTTTCCCCGGAACGGAGCTTTACGACTACGCGGCGCGGAATAACTTCCTGGCCTCCGAGGCGGCTGCGGATGCCGGCGGTTATCAGCTCCCCCACCTCGAGTACCCGGGTCTCGGACGGACCGAGATGATGGCGGCCATGAACCGCTTCTACGACTCCTATTACTTTCGCCCGCGCGTGGTGTGGCGCATCGTCCGCCAGGCACTTTGGGATGGGGATGAACGCCGCCGCCTTTACCACGAAGCGGTCGGATACCTTCGGGTACGGGCTGAGCGCCATAAGTACGCGCGAGACAACTCCTCCAAGCCCAGCATGGTTGCGGTCTCTGGGGCCCACCCCGGCTCGCATCCTGCCGCACGCACCTAGGCGCCCATTCATGAGTTTCCCTGCCGCCCTGCGGGCAAAAACCTACACCTTGATAGCGCTGATCGTGCTCTTTGGCTCAGCGGGAAATCTCCTGTTGAGCCGGGGCATGAAGCAGATCGGCGCGGTGCGGGTCGGGTCGGCCATGGGACTAGTCAGACTCTTCATGGGGATCTTCAGCAGTGGCTGGATCTGGATGGGGATCGGTGGGCTTCTGCTTTTCCTCGGCTGCTTCATGGTGGTACTGTCCTGGGCTGACTACAGTTATGTCGCGCCTGCCGCAGCCACCGTCTACGCCGTGGTCCCGCTGGTCGGCCATCTGCTCCTCGGCGAGAAGGTAGCGCCCCTGCGTTGGGTTGGAGTATTGATCATTTGTGTGGGTGTGGGCCTGGTAGGCCACACCGCGCCGAGTACCACGAGGCAAGAATGACTATACGTACCGCGATATTCCTCGCCATCACAGTTCTCGCCAACACCGGTGGGGAAATCGCCGTGACGCGCGCCATGAAGGATTTCGGCGAGGTGAGGAACTTTAGGCTGGGAGCGTTGTTCACCCTCCTCGGACGGGCCTTCCACGCAGGCTGGATGTGGCTGGCCATTGGGCTGCTGACTTTGGGATTTTTCTCTCTTCTCACTCTGCTGTCCTGGGCGGATGTCAGCTTTGTGATTCCCGCTACCGCGCTCAGTTACGTGGTCGGCGGGCTGGGCGCGAAGCTCCTGCTGGGGGAACGGCTGTCACCGGCCCGCTGGGCAGGGATCGTGCTGGTCTCCGTAGGAGTGGCGCTCGTGTGCGCGGGTTAGGTCAAAGAAAGGAAGGGTGCAGTTGGCACTTTTCAGGTGGGCGATACTTGCGATAGCGGTTCTGCCATTTGTCTACTATCTGGCGGCTACCTTGTGCGCCTGGGACTTTTTCCGGCGGCGACGCGAGGTGACGGCGGACTTCGCGCCGCCGGTCAGCGTCCTGAAGCCCCTGGAGGGTTTGGAGCATGAGGCTTACGAAAACCTGGCGAGTTTCTGCCGGCAGAATTACCCCGAATACGAAATCCTGTTTGCAGTTGACGACGGGCGCGACCCTGCCATTCCCATCATTGAGAAGCTCATCAGCGATTTTCCTAGCCTGCCCATCCGCCTGTTGGTAGGCTCGGGATCCCCTGGCTCGAACAACAAAGTGACCAAGCTTTGCCGCCTGGGGCGCGAAGCGCGGCACGAATTGCTGGTCGCCAGCGACAGCGACATCCGGGTGAAGCCTGACTACTTGCGGCGCGTCGTCTCACCCTTTCGCGACCCCTCCGTGGGAGCCGTCACCTGTTTGTACGTGGGAATGACGAAACCCAATCTCTGGTCCGAACTCGAGGACCTGAACTTGACCTCAGATTTGCTGGCCAGCATGCTCGTGGCACGGAAGCTCGAAGGGATGAACTTTGCCTTGGGCGCGACGATGGCGGTCACCCGGTCCCGTCTGGCCGAGATTGGCGGTTTTGAGGCCTTGGCCGACTGCGCTGCCGACGACCACGAACTGGGCAGGCGCATCGCCGCTCGTGGCTACCGTGTGGAACTGGCGCCCTGTGCGGTTCAGACCTTCTGCGCTTCAGGCACTGCCCGCGAGTTCTTTCTGCACCACCTGCGGTGGGATGTGGTCATGCGCCACTGCCGGCCCTGGGGGTATGCAGGACTTTTGTTTACACAGGGCTTGCCCTGGTCGCTCGCGGCAGCCGCGGTGGCGCCTTCGCGTGTTGCAGCCATAGGCTACCTGGGCACTTACCTGGTAACCCGCCTGGCCATGGCTCTTACCTTCGGCGCATACGGAATGAAAGACCCGCTCGTGCGCAGAAGATGGTGGCTCATCCCCCTGCGCGACGCCGTGGAGTTCTTCATCTGGGTGGTCGCACTCTTTTCGAATCGTGTCTCTTGGCGGGCGTCGAAGTTCTATGTCCGGCGGGGCCGCCTGATCCCCGTAACCCCACTAGCAGGGACGGAGCTCACGCAGCCGGAAAGAGTACTATGAATCATTGCCAGTCGAGGGGGTCTCCGCTTATTATTCTTGCTGATGGATGCAATCCTAAAATATAGGAGGAACGATATGGCGTCAGTGAAGGTTGGGTTTTATGGCCACGTCCGCCAGTACCACGGCTTAAAGAACGAGATTGATGAGGCCATTCACGAAGTTTTGGAAAGCGGCAGTTTTGTAATGGGGCCGAAGCTCAAGCAGTTCGAAAAGGAACTTGCCGCCTACTGCAAGGCGAAGGAAGCGGTGGGGGTAAACTCCGGCACGGACGCGCTCTGGCTGGCGTTCATGGGTCTTGGCATCGGACCGGGCGATGAAGTCATCACCACCTCCAACACCTTCTTCGCCACGGCCGAGGCCATTTGGATCGCCGGGGCCACGGCGGTTTTCGTTGACTGCGACCCGAAGACCTGCAACATCGATACGAACCTCATTGAGGCAGCCATCACACCCAAGACCAAGGCCATCGTGCCTGTGCACCTCTATGGCCAGCCCGCCAACATGCGCGCCGTGGCGGATATTGCCGCTAAGCACGGTTTATTGGTCATCGAGGACAACGCGCAAGCGATAGGGGCGCACGGGGCCGACTTCGCCCTGGGCGAGCTTTCGGACGCGATGTGCGCCAGCTTCATCATCCAGAAGAACCTGGGCTGCTTCGGCGATGGTGGGGCGGTGGTCACGAACCGGGCTGACGTCGCCGAGCGTGTCCGCAAGCTGCGCAACCATGGCTCGGTGAAGCGCTCTATCCACAGCATGGGCTACAACAGCCGTCTGGATGAGCTCCAGGCCGCCATTCTCAGCGTCAAGCTGAAGCAACTCGACAGGTGGAACGACCAGCGCCGCGCCTTTGCCGCGCAGTTCGATGAGGGCCTGAAGGACACCTCACTCAAGCTGCCCTATGCCCTCCCCGGCTACCGGCACATCTATCATCTGTATGTGGTCGAGACCGATGAGCGCGACAACCTGCAAGCCTACCTGAATGCGCAGGGCATCACCGCGCTCACCCACTATCCCATCGCCATTCACCAACAGGAAGGGTATCCGTGGGGACATGGTGCGCGCATCGTGGGCTCCCTGAAACACTCGGAGGAATCGGCGGCGCGCGTGCTTTCGCTGCCCATGTTCCCGGAGCTGACCGGCGAGGAAGTGCAGGCCGTGATCGAGGCGGTCGTCGCCTGGGACAAGAAATTGAATCATTGAGCCATTGGGTCATTGATTCATTGGCCCGTTGATTCATTGTTCCAAGGATTCAGGATTCGGGATTCAGGGGATCGCAATCCTGACTCCTGAATCCAAAACACGATGTCATTCCGAGCGTAGCGAGGAATCTAGCACTGGTCTGTGGAGGAAGCACACAGAGCGAGATTCCTCGCTGCGCTCGGAATGACACTGGACCTTTGACTGTCGAGTGTGGACTGGGGGATTTCCATGAGTGCCAATCGAGTGTACTCCGTCGCGGTCGCCGGCATGGGCAAGCGCGGCATGCATCATGCCGGCGCTTTCCAGAAGAACGGCCGCTTCCGTCTGGTCGGGCTGTGCGACATTGACGCCGGCCGGCTGGAGGCGGCGGCGAAGAAGTTCGGCGTCAGTGAAACCAGCGCGGACGCCGCGGCGCTGGTCAAGAAAACGCAGCCCGACGTCTTCTGCTTCTGCACGCTTCCCGACTTGCGCCTGCCGCTGGTCCGCGCGGGCGTCGAGGCAGGCGTGAAACTCATCGCCTATGAAAAGCCCACGGCGCTCTCGACCAATGAGGCTCTGGAGATTATGAAGCTGGTGCGCCAAGCGGGAGTCAAAACCGTGGTCAGCCACCAACACCGCTACGGCGAGCATTATAAGAAGGTCAAGGAGATTATCGCCAGCGGCGCGCTCGGTCGCGTGCACACTGTTTACGGCCATGCCACCGGCTGGATGATGCACATGATGACGCACCTCATCGACTACGCCCGCTGGTACAACGACTACGCGGAGGCGGAATGGGTGGTCGGCCAGGCGCACGGCAAGGGGAAGTTTGCGGATAACCACCCTTCACCCGACTACATCGGCGGATTCATCCAGTTCGCGAACGGGGTGCGCGGCGTCATCGAGTGTGGGGAGGGCGCACCGGACGTCCCCGAGGTCGAGTATTGGTGGCGCAAGTGCCGCATTGGGGCGCAGGGCACTGAGGGCTTTGCGGAAGTACTGACCGGCGGCGGCTGGCGCGCCGTCACCCGCCAGGGGTTGATCTCCGGCCCCGGCGGCATGGACTACGAACACGACATGGGGCCGTATGTTCAGGAGATCCTTGATTGGCTGGACGACGACCAAAAACCTCACCCCTGCAACGGCGAGAGCGGCTACAAAGATTTTGAGATCATGATGGCCATTTGCCGCTCGGTGGTGCAGCGGGGCAAAGTGAAGCTGCCCCTGGGCCCCGGCGAACCAGAGCTCGAAGCGCTCAAGAAAGTCCTGCCTGATTAGCCCGGCAGCGTGGAAACGGCGTCGGGCCGAGGCTCTGGGCTTGGAACAACTCCGGCGGGTGGCGCAGACATCGATTTCTGAGGTCTGCGGCCGACATGGCAGGCGGCGAACTGATGGAGGATGACGCCGATCGTTGGGCAGAGGTTCTGGGGCAACTGAAGATCGCTCCCTTTGGGGAATCGCAGACATGCTGAAGAGCGCATGTCTGCGCCACCCAGCGATAGCACTTCCCATCGCGCAGCATGCAGCATCATCGCCGAAAGCGCGGGGAACCGACTAAAGATTCTAACGCCAAGGCAAGTTGGGCGGGAGCGACAAATCCATCCCAACGCCGCTGGATGCGACCGTCAGAGGCAATAAGGAGTGTAGTGGGAAGCGTGGAAACGCCATAGAGGAAGGCTGTGCCTTCATCGTCGTCCCTCAGGACGGTTACGCCATCAAGCTGCCAATCGTAGGTGAAGTTGAGGAGCGCACTGGGATCGAGCGGTTTGCCGCCGAATAGCCTGTTGCATCCCACTATCAACACCTCAACGCCATTAGGTGCATACTGCTGGGCCATGCTTTTCAGGAAAACCAACTGCCCGCGAGATAGATCAGAATAAGTGCGCGACAAGGGCTGCGAGCGGGTGTCAATAAAGGAAAGCAGCACGACTCTTTTCCTCGCCAGGAGATCGGTCAGGTCGCACCTTCCCCCTCGAGCCGCGAGAAGGCTGAAGGAGGGTGCGGTGTCGCCGACGAAAACAGCTTTGGGATTTGGCCGTATCTGGCAAACGAGAATACCAACAACCGACACGGCCAGGACACCAGCGACGAGCAACCATCCCATCTGCCCCCGAGATGTTCTTTCAAGTTTCTCTTGACTGTTCTTGAAGCGATTGCCCGTTATCATTTCAATGCCTTTGAGCGGGGCGTTCCGGCGAACACCAAGCTCCATGAAACCAGCCCGGCGCCGCATTTTCAGAGCTGCAAACCATGCCAAGCCAGGCAGCAGGAAGAGCACGTCATCCTAAGGAGCCTGGCACGCGCCAATGTCCACGGCGCCGGACGTGGGCAGTGCATTCCCGAAGAAATCCTGACTGCCCATGTTTCCCATGTTCCAACCGGCATTGACCGCGGGGGATCCCGTCGCCAGGGTGAAGGCGGTCGTTGGCCGGCCCACGTCGTGATAGGTTGGACTATTCAGGAGCGGGTCAGCGAACAGGGAATGTGAGTCCATGCCCATAGCGCCCTGCCAGGCGCCCAACGAACCATAATCGACCGCGTTCGCTTGCCACTGTGGCGAGCCGGAGCCTGTGTACCAGTAGATATTGTAGTCGGAGGTCAGCCCTTTGCCGCTCGTGGCGCTGTAATTCTCCATGCCTGGAACCGTCGCGAAGATGATGTTATTCACGAAGTAATTCGGTTGGCTCGAATCAAATGCGCTCTGGACGTTGAGAGCGTAGGCGGTGGAGTTGGCAGGATTCCAATAACTGGTGTTGTTGTACACCTGGGAATTCAGAATGGTGCCGCCATCCCAGGTGGAGTAGAAGAAGTCACCCTGCCCAGCCTTATTCGGATGACGTCCATTGTTCGAACATACGTTATAGCGGATTATCGTGTTGACGTTCGTATCCTGACCTTCGGCCCCGAAAACCGAAACGCAGTACCCATCGGCGTCGTGGCCGTAGTTGTACTGGATGGTGATGTTGTTATTGTTAGAGTCGCTGTCGTAGTCCCCTCCGTCGTGGTTGGTGGGTGTGTGGGAGAGGTAGGCCTCGTTGAACTGCACGGTGCAAGTGTCGCAATCCCAATTCCAGATTGCACTGGGAGTTCCTATGCTGGTGACGGTGGTCTGCCCGGTGTTGTAGGCGGTGCACTTTTCGATCAGCGCGTTTCTGGTGATATGGATCACAATGCCGTCTCCGCCGACGTCATGAACGGTGCAGTTTCGGAACGTGATGTTCGTGCCCTTAATGCCCGCCGGGCTCGACCACGTCGCTCCGTCGGCGTAGATGCCGGCCCATTGTGACGTATTGTAGGCTGACGCGCCATCCACCAGGACGTCGTCGAAACTCTCTCCCGTGCCGGTGGTGTGAAAGACAATCAGCCCGCTCGGCTTCTGCGTTGGAGTTCCCGTGACGTCGTGAACAGCGACGTTGCTGAGGTAGATGTGATGGATTACGGCGTTGGCAGTGTTCCCGGTGACCCAGATTCCGTAAGGATCACCACCCGTGGTTTCCAGGTTCTTGATTTCCCAATAGCTTTGATCGAAGAGGGTCAGGGCCGATTGATTGGTCCCGGCGCTGATGAGCGGAAGCGCGCCGGCGCCGTAGTCGGCGAGGGCGATCACAGCGCTGGAGCTGCCGGAGCCTTTTGCTTTCAGTTGGCCGTTGCAGACGGCGCCGCGAGCGAACAGAATGGAGTCACCGGGCTGGAAGGTTGTGGAGTTGACTTTATCGAGTGATCCCCAGGGAGCGCTGGCCGATGTGCCGCTATTCGCATCGTTGCCGGCGCCGCAATTCACGTAGTACGTCGTCGCGGGCGCTGCTGTGAACGGAGGGGAGGTTGTTGACGGTATCGTCTTGGATCCGCAACTGATTGTGTGGCCAGCAAAGACCGGCAGCAATACTGCGAGCGAACCACATGACAGCAGTCTCCGAAATGAAAACCGTCTCATAGCCGTTCTCCTTGCCCAACACTCAGTTGGAAACCACCCGCACCGCTACAAGCGAGGCCTTGCCGGGGACGTAATTCTCGACCGTAGTTTCGAGGAGAACCTGGAAGTAGGGGGGAGGCGTCTTTTGGTCTGGCGACAGCGCGACCAAGGCTTTGTGGAGTTCGGGCAACCGCTCCGCGCTCGTTAGGTATTCGATGGCCGCTTGAGAACCCTGGGTGTAGATACCGTAGACGAGCAAGATGCGATTCTCTTTCCTTTCGTTCGGCAGCATCAGGACCAGCGCGTAATCGAGGGTCAGGTGGTTAGTGACCGGGTCGAACTCTGGTTTGTAGAAAGGCTTCTCGCCAGGGCGGGGATTCTTGTTCAGAATGACGCCGGCCTGGAACCGGAACCCTTCGGGGTTCAGGAAGACTCTGCCGCTCCAGGCCTGATTGCCACCTAGCAGGATAGTATTGCCATGTTTGATTTCCTCGAAGGTTACCAGCCGAGACTGGAGCAGCCGAGGCTTCTGCCCGGTTTGCGAGAACAGTCCGAAGAGATTTGAAAGGCCCATGGTCTCGCCGACGGCGGTGAAGTCCGTCATGGAAGGGACAAAGACAAATCGCTTCAGCTCCCGGAAATGGATCGTGTCACGGAACTCAGGCAGTTCATCCTTGGGTATTTCGTGGCCATGGGCCAGGGTTTGAGCGCTGTCCCCGTCATGGGCCGCGCGCAGCAGAGGGTGATTCGGAATGACGATAAGGGGGGGATCCGCGGGTGGCAGGAAGGGTTCCCAAAACCACTCGAGCTCTTCTGGCAACCTCAGAGGGGATCGCGCAGCTTGTTCCGTCCTTGAGCGCTCACGGATCAGGAGAAAAGCCAGTATCGCGCAAGTTGCCGCCAGTCCGAGGATGAGCGCGTAATGGAATTGCTCGCGCCTGCGCGGTGCTGCTGCCACCTGGGCCTCTTGTGCAACTGGTGTGGTTGTCTCCTCCATCGCGGCTTTGGAGAAGACAGGTACGTAGTGTCCCAGAGGCAGATCGATACGCAACGGGCTGGTTTTGCCCTCTTCCTCGTAATAGCTCTTTAGAGAGCGACGCATCTCGTGCGCCTGCACGCGCACAATGGGGTCCTCTTGCGGGTTGAAATCAGAGCCTCGACCGTAAACCTCCACACCGATGAGATATTCGTTGAGTTTCTCGCCGTTCCCGAGCAGGGTCTGTTCACAGACGAACTCAAGAAACCGACTCTTCTTAGGGGCATTTGAGAAGTGTCGGCTCTTGAGGATTCGCCGAAGCTCCTCCTTTTTTTCAAAGAGGGAGACGGGTTCCGTTGCGGGCCTGTATTGGTCGGCCATGGCGGCTTTCGCAGTTCGTGTGCTCTGGCCGGCCAACGGCTTTGCATCGCTGACTGCCAGCCGACTAGCTGTCCCAAGGATAACACTCGACATCCATTAGGTCAAGCCGGTTCCGTCGGTGCAGCAGATTCTGTTCCCCGCGCGCTAACGGTTATTGGCACCGTTAATCCCGGTTAGCACGGAGGCCGCTTGAGGTTATCGGCTTCGGCACTTTTGGCCGAATAAATGTCTGTTTTTGGAGAAACAAAAACTCTGCCGGGCATCGTTTCGAATGACGGGGGAAAAAAGGTGAAGTGAGGATCTTGGGTCCCCACGAATATCAACCCAATCCCACACATTTGAAACCACTTGCTGTCTCAGTCGACCTGAATGCTCCGCGTTAACTGCTCCTGTAACAGGCATTACCTTGAGAGCCCGTGGATGCACGCGTAGAAACAGGTCGTAATGCTTGAGTTGCACTCGAAGGAGTAAAATCCAACGCTGGGGGCGACAGAGCGCCATGCCCCTGAGGGAGGTTTACAGCGTGAAATCCCTATGGCAAATAGCTTTATTATGTTTTTCATTTCTCTGCACGCTTCTCCTGGCTGCACCACAGGTTGAGAATCTTCAACTGAGTGTCACCAAGCAGTTTGATGAGCCGATTCTGACCATTAATTCTGCCAACGCCATTGGGAATAAGTACGGCTTCGAAGGCGGCAGGGTGCTGAAGCTCAACGGGACTTATCACCTTTTCACTTCTGAGATGGCCGGTGATCCGCACTGGGTGAAGATGAAGCTGGCACACTGGACCAGCCGGGACCGCTTGCACTGGAGACGCGTTTCTACGCTCTTTGAATCGAGCGGAAACTTCACGGGTAAAGACCCACGCGCAGCCTTGTGGGCGCCTATGCCCATCTATGATCAGACGGAAGGGCTCTGGAACCTTTTCTATGTGGCATACCAGTGCGCCCCTGACGTACCTGGGAAATGGTTGACCAACCATGAGGGCCGGATTTGGCGCGCCGTCTCGAAGGTCAAGGGGCTCGGAGGAATCGATGGGCCTTACGAGGATGTGGGCATCATCCTGCAACGCGGAAAAGACTCCGACCCCTGGGAGGGATTGCAGGGGACCGATTCGTTCTATCCATACCGAGTGGGCGACAAATGGTACGCCTTCTACGGAACCGGCCACACCGAAAAGTTGCCTATTTCTCTCTGGCAGGTGGGTCTGGCGTGGGCGCCGAGCCTCGCGGGACCCTGGAAACGATGCACAGCGCTAAACCCGGTGAACATTGAAAAGGTCTTTATTGAGAACCCCGTTGTCACCAAACTCCCGGACGCAACCTATGTGGCCGTCTACGACAACAATGTAGAGCACTCTATAGGCTACGCATTTTCAATAGATGGGATTCATTGGACTCCTGGAAAAGCACTCATCGTCCAGAAGGCCAAAGGAATTTGGGCGAACGAAGTCCGCACGCCCCTGGGACTGATTCCAGAGGGGAAGGACTCGTTCTCTCTCTTCTACACCGCCAATCAAGACCTGCTTGGTGCCCCGCCCGACCCCCACGGGATCAAGATGACGCCCGGTGCGATGGGTTTGGTGGAGGTAAAGCTGGAAAAGGCGGGGGCGAAAGCTCGAGACCGAAGATAGAGAAACGTAGTAAGCACTCATGCTAAGGAAGGTATTGACTGGCATTTCAAAATTCTCGTGAGACTCGGGTGTTGAAAAGGAGGAGATAAATGATCAAGCGCATATTACTAATGGGGTTTCTTTCCCAGTTTTTCTTTCTTGCGGCATTGATGGCGCAGTCAGACAGGGCCACGATGACCGGTACTGTGAAGGACTCATCCGGAGCCGTCATTCCGGGTGTTTCCGTCACCGCCACCAACCTGCAAACCAAGGTGCAGACATCCGCAACCACGAGCGACGTTGGTCTGTACCGGATTCTCAACTTACAGGTTGGGCAATACAGCGTTCTGTTCGTAAAGGGGGGGTTCCAGCCCCTGGAGCGAACGGGCATCACACTGACCATCAGCCAGGTCGCGGAGATTGACGTCACATTGAAGGTCAGCGCGGTGACCCAGACGATCGAGGTCAGCGGGCAAGCCCCTGTCCTACAGAGCCAGACGAACGACTTGGGCAGCACGATGTCCCTCCAGGCCTATCGCGCTCTTCCCCTGTCGATCAACGGCGGGCGCGACATCATGGCTTTTGCTTTTGCCGTGACGCCCGGAGTTGAAGGGAACAGTTGGACCAGTTACATTGCCGGGACGCAGGCGTTCAGCAGTGAAGTGCTGATCGACGGCACGCTCGCGCAGGAGTCGGAAACCGGGCAACTCCTGGAGAGCGAACCTCCCATGGAAGCCGTGGAGGAGTTCCGTGTGGACACCGGCGGCACGAGTGGCCCCGCCGCCATGTATACGGGGGGCGGCACTTTCATGTTCACCTTGAAGTCTGGAACGAACAAGTTCCACGGCAGCGCGGTAACCTTTTGGCAGAATGAAGCCCTGAATGCCAACTCCTGGACGAACGATTACAACGCCGCAGCGAATCCGTCCGAACCAGAGGCGTTCCGGAAACCGCGCAGCCGGGACTCCGATTACGCTTTCAGCGCCGGAGGGCCCATCATCAAGGACAAGACGTTCATCTTCGGCGCGTTCGAGCAATTTCGGATGACCAACTACACCATGGGCGGAAACACCCTCAACGTGCCTACGGCGGACTTCCTGAACGGTAATTTCAGTGCGCTTCTGGACACCAGCACCCAGCTTGGAACCGACGCCGGGGGCAACCCCATCTATAAGGGAGCGATCATCGATCCGACCACTCATCTGGTATTTCCCAATAACACGATCCCCAAGCCGTTCAGCAAAGTCGCGCAGCAGATCATTCCCTTGTTCCAGCAGTACTACGCGCCTCTGGCTCCGGGCCTAAAAAATAACGACGGCATTACGGTGAACAACAACCCCTGGTTCCACCAGACGCAGTTCAGTGTGAAAGTGGACCACAACTTTTCGCAAAAAAACCGCTTGGCCAGTTCCTTCATCTGGACGCAGCGGCCGCGGATTCTGGACGACCAGGGGGGCATCTGGTCCACGGTGGACCCGGATGGAGGGCCACTTTCCCACGCCCGGTTCCAAAAGGTCAGCGACCGCAAGTTCCGGCTTAGTGACACCCACAACTTCACGCCCAGCATCCTGAGCGTCACGAGCTTCACGGTCGAGCACTTCCGCAATCCCAGCATAGCGACCTCCGCCGGCGGTAACTGGCCGTCCAAGCTGGGCTTCGGCGACACGGGAGCCGGCAACTTCCCGCAGATCGGCTTTGGCAACAGCGTGAACGGGTACTCGGAAACCGGCATCGGCAATAGCGACTCGGGGTACTACACCTCGAACGTTCTAGTCGGTGACGAGCAGCTCACCTGGATCAAGGGACGTCATACGATTACCTTCGGTGGGGAGTTACGCGCTTTCCAGATCAACAGCCACGGCGGCACCCCGACCCTTAGCTTCAACTTCGGCAATAACCAGACCGGTGCTCCCACAGCGGCCTATAACACCCAGGTCGGGTTCGGCTTCGCCAGCTTCCTCCTGGGCGACGTCGGCAGCGCTTCCCAGGGAACTCCCTTCGACCTTTACGGCCGCCGGAAGTCGTTGTCGATTTTTGCCACAGACAGCTTCCGAGTCAGCAGCCGGCTGACCCTCAGTTACGGCCTCAACTGGAACCAGACGTATCCCTTCCACGAGAAGTACGGCCACTGGGCGAACTTCGACACCACGTACAAGGATCCCACGACCGGGGCTCCCGGTAACGTGGCTTATCTCCAGAACGGCAGTCAGACCTATGATGGATCCACCCGCTGGCAGGATTTCGCCCCGCACGTGGGATTCGCTTACAAAATCACCAACCGTGTCGTCGCGCGCGGCGCTTACAGCATGTATGATGTGCCGAATGGCGTCGATTATTGGAATGGTGTGCCTTACGGTTTTGCGCCCGGGTATTTCCCCACCAACCAGGTTCCGGCGACCACCAACTTCGCCCCAGCCTTTAACTGGGACAACGGCTATCCGGGCAAGAACGTCTCCGGAACGCTCAATCCGAACTATCTCAATTGGACTATGGTCACGATGTCCCCGCAGGAGTTGCGCCCGGGCGTCACCAACCAATGGAATGGCGGCGTAGATATACAACTCTCCGGGAACACTCGCCTCTCTCTCAACTACCTCGCCACCCGCGGAAACCACCTGCACGACGGCTCGCTACAGCAGGACCAGGGGCAGCTCAGCGCTTACACCAGCTTCATTCAGAAGGACGGGCCCGGGGCCCACGAATGGGACTGGGTCTGGGACCAGGCTTCGGCAGCGGCTGCCGGCGTTCCTTACCCCTACACCGGTTATTCGGGCTATGCCTTCGCCGCTTTGTCCCCGTTCCCGCAAATCTCGGGGAATTGGGACCAACTCTTTTACGTCGGTTCGCCAGTGGGGCGCTCGCAGTACGATTCCTTCCAGGCCGAAGTAGTGCATCGTACATCACATGGCCTGGTGGCGGACATGAGCTATACCTTGGCGCATCAGCGCGCCACCACCATTAACAATTTCCAGGAAAGCTGGGGCTCCTGGACAGATATCCAGAATTTGAGCGACTTGAGCTGGGCCGCCAACTACATTCAGCCGTACAACCAGAGCATTGTGAAAGGATACCTCCTCTATATATTGCCCTTCGGTAACGGCCGCCGTTTCCTGTCGGGCAAAGGCCGCTGGGTTAACGGCATGGTCGGCGACTGGACGTTTGGCACCACCCTCTACTACAGTACCGGCACACCGCTCAGCGTCTATTCCAACAACTGGTATCCCGGGCTTTCCTCGGCGATTTATCCGAACGTGGCTTCGGGAGCCGATCTGAGCCGTCACTTCGACGGGCCAAAACTCAACCCGAGCAATGGCGCGGATCCCGGCAACCGCTACTTTAATCCCGCGGGCTTCTCCAACCCCGCCTTTGGGGATTTTGGGAACTCCGGGCCGTACGTGGCCGGCCTGAACGGCTTCGGTACGGCCAGCGAGAATCTGTCCGCCTACAAGGACTTCAAAATCAAGGAGCGCATGAAGCTCCAGATTCGCGCCGAGTTCTTCAACGTCTTCAACCGGCACTACTTCGACAATCCCGACACCAACATTGCCAGCTCGACCTTTGGCAATGTCTTGAGTGTGGGGGGAACTCCTCGCGTCGGCCAACTGGGCGCGCGCTTTGAATGGTAACTGGCTCGCTTCGATGGGTCCGGGCAGCCCGCTTCGGCAGGCTGCCCGGGCTTTCTTCCTCACCGGCGCCGGCGGCTCGCCGCGCGGAGACTTCGTGCAACCGTTTCTCTGTTTAGCGCGGCTGGTCGCTTCGATCCAAGGAGAGATTCTTCATCGCGCGCAGGATGAAAGGCTGGCGCGCACGCCGCATACTGGGCGCGGTCGCCCTCTTGCCGAGTTGTGACTCCAGCCCTGTCCCTTCGACTTCTCAGTCATGCGGCAGATGCAATCCGTGCTTTTCAGGAAAGGAGAGATGACCAAGTGAACAGTACACAGCTCATGCTCGGAACGATCTCTGCTGGCATAGTTACTTTGGTTCTGCTGTTGGCACCCGCGTCCGTCGGGCAAAATCCGCCTGCCGTGCAGTCGGCCGGGACCTATTACGTCGATTCCGTCGGGGGGAATGATGACAACGCGGGCACGACCCCTGCGAATGCATGGAAGAGTTTGGCGAAGGTGAACGCCACAACTTTTCTTCCCGGGGATCGAATCCTCCTCAAGTCCGGATCATTGTGGAAAGGGCAACTGTGGCCCAAAGGTTCCGGAGTGGAAGGGCGCCCTATCACCGTGGACATGTACGGCGGCGGAGTCAAGCCTGTCATCCAGGGAGAGGGACTGGTCGAAGATGCCGTCTTGCTCAAGAACCAGGAGTACTGGGAAATCCAGAACCTCGAGATTACCAATGCCGGGTCCACTCCCTCGATTCGCCGCGGTGTGCACGTGGCGCTTGAAGACTATGGAGAGGCGCATCACGTTTATATTCGCTCGCTGACCATTCATGACGTCAATGGCTTAGATAAAGAAAAGGTCAACGGCGGAATTAACTACACCTGTTTGGGCGAGCAGAGGCCGAGCCGCTTTGTCAACCTGCGCATTGAGAACAATGAAATCTATCGCGTGGATCGCAGTGGTATTTTCGGCATGTCCGATCGGTGGGAGCGGTCGAAATGGTATCCGAGCCTCGGCGTGGCCGTGCGGGGAAATGTCCTCAACGATATCGGCGGAGACGGGATTGTGGTGGTGGCGACGGACGGCGCGGTGGTCGAACACAACGTTGTAGGGCATGCCAATCAAAGATCCGAAGGCTACAACGTTGCCATCTGGCCCTGGAGTGCTGACAACACGCTGATTCAGTATAACGAGGCCTATGGTACGAAGGGCCAGCGCGACGGGGAAGGGTTCGATTCCGATTGGAACAGCAAGAACACGGTCATCCAGTACAACTATAGCCATGACAACGACGGCGGCTTCCTGCTGATTTGCGACGACGGCGGACAAAAGCCGGAGACCAGCGCGGGGAATGTCGGCACGATCGTCCGTTACAACATCAGCGAAAACGACCGCACGCGCGGCATCAATATTGCCGGACCGGTGAAGAACAGCCTGATTTACAACAACACGATCCTCGTGGGGCCGGAGCACCAAGTGGATTTGTTGCTGCACTCCGATTGGAACGGGTGGGCGAAGGGAACGTATCTCTACAATAATATCTTTTGTGTTCAGGGAAGCGCGCAATTCTCTTACGGAATTTCCCGGGCCGCGAACGGCGCCTATGTTACTGCACTTGGTTTTGGACAGAGCAAGGACAATGTGTTTGATTCGAACGTTTATTACGGCCACGTTGCTGCTCCAGACGATCCCCATGCCCTGACGGCTGACCCGCAGTTTTCCGCGCCGGGCACGGGAGGCCCAGGCCGGGCGACGCTGCCGGGGTACCATCTTTTGCCAGGATCGCTTGCGCGCGGCACGGGAAAGCTTATCGAGAGGAACGGCGGCCGGGACTTTTGGGGGAATCTCGTACCTTCCTGCGGAAAGGCTGATCGCGGGGCCTCACAGTCGGACGACTGCCGTGACGCGAGCGCGCCACCGCCGAGGAATTAGAGGGAGAGTCCACAGATTTCGGAGGTTGCGCAGATATGCATAAGGGAAGGTTCACACGCCGCGAATTCCTTCAGACCAGCGCCCTGGTCGGGGTCGCGGCGGCGAGCGTCCGGCCCGCCGCGAATCCCCTCAACTTGGTCCCGTCTGAGCCGGGCAAGACGCCCAGCTACTGGTGCACGTGGGGTATTCAGAACTACAGCATGACGGACGTGGATGAGAACAGCCACTCGATGGTGGCGAATGATCTCACCGAGAAACTCGTCTTCGATGATCCGGGATGGGTCACTCACTACTTCGACAAGATCCGGAAGGACCTGTACATCGTCTTCGATCTCGGCTGGGAAGTTCCCGCCGGTTTGCAGTTCGATAGAGAACGCTGGAGGCTGGGAACGCAGGAACTTGCTGTGGACAAGTTCCCTTCCTGCACGGGCCTTCCCTTCGAGAGGCTGCGTAAACTGAACGACATGACGAGGCAGGCGGGCTGGCGGGGCGCAGGAATCTGGATCCCCGCCCAGGCCCCCGGCGACGGGAAAGACGGTCAGATGATGCCGCAGGACCGCCTTGAGGCTTATTTCCGTGAGCGGCGGGGCTGGTCGCGCGAAGCTGGAATCGGATACTGGAAAGTGGACTATGGAGCCCGTGCCGGCAATACCGCCTTCCGCCGCATGGTGTCGCGACTCGCCCATGAAACCCCGCCGGGAATAACCGTCGAGAACGCTCGCAACGTCGCCCCCGCTAACGACGAGGAGTCGTGGGAAAAGCTGGTTGCTCACCATACGGGAAGGTACCGCGCCTGGGACGACGGAAAGATTCTTGCTCAAGCCGCCGAGCTCATGGGCTTCAGTGACGTGCTGCGGACCTATGACGTCACTGCCTATCTCTCGATTCCCACGACGCTTGACAGGGTCGCGCAGGTGATCGTCGAAGCTTCCAAGAACCCATCTGCCGCTGGCCTTATTAATTGTGAGGACGAGCCTTATATCGCCGCGGTGCTTGGCTGCGCCACGGGCATCATGCGGCATCCCCTTTGGCAGGATATCCCGGGCAAGGCCTATGATCCCTACCAGATCCGCAGGCGGATTGACGAAACAGTCCGTGCCGTTCGCTGGCAGCGCATCGCGCCAGCCGTGTCCGTCAACGCCACTCAAGTGAAGCTTGATCAAAAGATCCTCTTGGACCACTGGACGTTTCAGCCCGGGCAAACCTGGGCGACCTGGCTGATAGGAAAGCCGGTGGTGCAGGGTGCGCCGGCACGCATCGCCCGGGGAATGGATCTGCCGGAGGTCAGCCTGTCCGGTGAGCCTCCGTTTGTCGTCGCGTCACGACATCCCAACGGCGCCGTGGCGGTCGCAACTCTGCCCAGGATCCAGACTGGAAAAGGGATTCATTTGCCGCTGGCGAAAGTTTCACTGGACATGGGTGATGCTGCCCGGCCGGTGGGCATCTTTGGCCGTTACCGAACCCTAAAGCTCAGGCTCTCTCGCGAGCTTGGCCAGCGGAGAGTTTGGGCGCAGGATCTGGCGGGCAATAAGGCGACGGACGTGACGGCGGAAGTTCAGAAGCAAGGCGCCTCGATCATCCTCAAGGGAGACCTGATCAACCGGGTGGGCCTTGCCGCCTCCAGCCCGGATGATGTGTCTAATCCCGGGTTGGTTCTGAAGGTCGCTTAGCTGGTAATGTACCGTCGCCATTATTGTGGTAGAGGCGGTTGTAAAACTCCGGACCCGTCTTCTGAAGTTCGGGAATCCGCGCACCGTTAACGAAATAGAGGTCGGGCAGGCCATCGCGGTTGTAATCGAACACCGCAACCCCTGCGACCATGGGTTTGATCTGGTACTTGTGGGGTGTGGCGCTGTTGTTGAGAACGAAGCGTACGCCGGACGACGGCGCTATGTTCCGGAACTCGATGGGCGCCACCCGCGGAGCAGGGAAGGGCGCGCTCGCATGGCGCGGCGCGGCGGCGGCAACCAGCCAGACGCATAGGGCCGAAGCCCACACGCCGTGCAGCCATCCTGGCAGGTTGAGAAACCGCGAGCTCATCGGATCAGAATCCACGCGCGAGGGGGGAATTGCCGGGCCACAACACCAATCAAAGCTGGCCTCCGATCAAAAGAGTGGCGGAGGGAGAGGGATTCGAACCCCCGAGCCCCTTGCGGGGCTAACGGTTTTCAAGACCGCCGGTTTCAACCACTCACCCATCCCTCCTCAATGACTCGCAGATGGTGTTTCTGACATTGTAGCGGAAACTGCTTATTTCTTCATTAAGTCCAGCGCCGCGCTGGTCATGGATTTCACCCCGGTGCGGAGTGTCGGTTCGGGAACCGGCGCCCACAAACTGGAGTGCAGTCCGGGCAGCGGCACGCCGGTGCTCCGACTCTCCGCAAGCCTCGCCGGATCCACGGCGCCCAAGGTGAACTGGCAAATCGGGATTTGACGATTTTCGAGACCGAAGCGGCAGAAATCCTCACTGGCCATGACCGCTGGCAGCTCCACAACGTTTTCCGGCCCCAATACTTTCTTAAAAACCTCCGCCAAGCGCAGCGTCAGTTGCGGGTCGTTGTAGGTCGCCGGGGTGTATTCACTCTCGCTGGCGGTCACAGTGGGAGCGCGCGATGCCGGAATGCCGTCCGCGGTGGCTATACCCTGGGCCATGCGCGCAAGCGCCGCCAGAATGTGCTGCCGCACCTCTTCCTTGTAAGTCCGGATGGTAAGCTGCAAATGGACTTCATCGGGAATAATGTTGTACCGGGTGCCTCCATGAATCGAACCGACCGTGACCACGACCGGATCGAAGGGCGAATTCTCCCGGCTCACAATGGTCTGTATCGCCAGGATGAACTGCGCTGCTTCCACGATGGGGTCTTTGGCCGCTTGCGGCGCTGACCCGTGGCCGCCGATGCCGCGGAGGGTAATATCAACGGCAGTCGAGCTGGCCAACGCGTAACCCGGCGTGTATCCGACCTTACCCGCCTCGACAGAGGGGGCATCGTGCAGCGCCAGGACATAATCCGGCCGCGGAAAGCGAGTGTAGAGACCATCGTCAAGCATTGCCTGCGCCCCGTTGATGGCTTCCTCCGCGGGCTGGGCCAGCATCACTAGCGTGCCGCGCCATTGGTCCTTCAATTCCACCAGCATTTTCGCTGTGCCCAGGAATGAGGTGATGTGAATGTCGTGCCCGCAGGCATGCATCACCCCTACATCCCGGCCGGCGTCATCTTTCGTCCGCACTTTGCTCGCGTAGGGCAATCCCGTCATCTCTTCCACGGGCAGAGCGTCGAGTTCGGTGCGAATGTAGAGCGTTGGGCCCTGGCCATTCTTCAGTTCGCCAATCACGCCATAGCCGACCCATTCCGGGTGTCCGGCGTATTTGGCGATGTGCTCCGTAACTGTATATCCCAGAGCGCGGAGTTCGCTGGCGACAAAGACCGAAGTTTTCTCTTCGTGATGGGAAAGCTCGGGCGTAGCGTGCAGCGACTTGTAAGTGGAAAGAAGTGACGGCATTTCGCGGTCAAGCAGGCCATCCAGCTTGGTCCGTTGACTGCGTGCGACCGGGACATTGAGGAACAGGCAGAAAATGGCAAGGCACAGAAAAGTAGTACGACGGCTCACAGAATCCTCCAGATTAACCGGTATTTCCATCTTAGCACCCGACTGCCCCACAGCACACAACCTTCGCGTGGTTCCAGCGCCCTACTCGTCCGTTGCCTGGGTCCAGCGGCTTAGCGAATTCATCGAGAATAAACGGTCATGGTAAGGAGGGGACACATCCACCCGCCGGAATGCGCTATACTCTTGTGCGATTTCTCGAGGAGGCTATTTTATGCGCCGTTGGCAATTCACTGTAATCCTATTGCTCTCGACCCTTGCGCTCGCTGCCGCGCCGGCCGAAGAACCGGTTCCATTGCAAGGCTTCTCTTCGAACGCCGCACGGGCGGAGCGAGAATGGGAAGGAAAGTTTCGCTCCATACCCTCTCCCGACAACCTACGTGATTACATGAAGCGTCTTTCCGCCCGCCCGCACCATGTAGGTTCACCGTATGACAAGGAGAACGCGGAATGGATTCTCTCCCGCTTCAAAGAGTGGGGCTGGGATGCGCACATTGAGAACTTCGAAGTGCTCTTCCCCACTCCTAAAGAACGGTTGGTTGAGCTGGTTGAGCCCACGAAGTTCACGGCCAAGCTGGAGGAGCCGACAGTCGCCGAGGACCCGACCTCCAGCCAGCATGACGAGCAGCTACCCACTTACAATGCCTATTCGGCGGATGGGGATGTTACGGGGCCGCTGGTTTACGTCAATTATGGCGTGCCCGAGGATTACGAGCAACTCGAGCGGCTGGGGATTTCCGTCAAAGGCGCCATTGTCATCGCTCGCTACGGGGGATCGTGGCGGGGGATCAAGCCGAAAGTAGGGGCAGAGCATGGGGCGGTGGGCTGCCTGATCTACTCCGATCCAAGCGGAGACGGTTATTTTCAAGGCGACGTTTTCCCCGCCGGAGCCTTTCGTCCCCGCGAGGGCGTGCAGCGCGGTAGCGTCATGGATGACACCCTCTATCCCGGCGATCCGCTCACGCCCGGCGTGGGCGCAACCAAGGACGCCAAGCGACTGCCGCTCGAGGACGTCCAGACCATAACCAAGATTCCCGTTCTCCCCATTTCTTACGGCGACGCGCAACCTTTGCTCGCGGCTCTTAAGGGGCCGATGGCGCCTGAGCACTGGCGCGGCGCGCTTCCCTTCCCTTATCACATCGGTCCCGGCCCCGCGAAGGTGCACCTGAAAGTCAAATCAAACTGGGATATCAAAACACTCTACGACGTGATTGCGCGGATTGACGGGTCCAAGTATCCCGACGAATGGGTGGTGCGCGGCAATCACCACGACGCCTGGGTGAACGGCGCCGAGGACCCCATCTCCGGCCTGGTCGCTGAACTCGAGGAAGCACGGGCCTTCGGCGAACTCTTGAATCAGGGTTGGAAGCCCACGCGAACCCTCATCTACTGCGCGTGGGATGGTGAAGAGCCGGCGCTTCTCGGCTCCACCGAATGGGCGGAGGAGCACGCGGACGAACTGAGCCGCCACGCGGTGGCTTACCTCAATTCAGACTCGAACGGCCGCGGCTATCTCTATGTGGGGGGATCACACTCACTCGAGAAATTCATCAACGGAGTGGCGCGCGACATCGAGGACCCGGAGAAGAAGATCAGCGTGTGGAAGCGCAGCCAGCTCAGGCGGATCGAGGACGCCCCCTCAGCGGAAGAGCGCCAGGAAGCGCGCGAGCGTCCCGACCTGCGGATTGGCGCCCTGGGCTCAGGCTCTGACTATGGTGCATTCGTCGATCATCTCGGCATCGCCTCGCTCAACCTCGGCTACGGCGGCGAAGATGGTGGCGGAATCTACCACTCCATTTACGATGACTTCTATTGGTATACGCACTTTGGCGATACTTCGTTTGTCTACGGGCGCGCCCTGGCCCAGACCGCTGGAACGGCGGTCATGCGCCTGGCGGATGCCGAGCTGTTGCCCTTCGACTTCTCTGACTTCGCCGACACCATTCACAAATACACGGACGACTTGAAGAAGCTTTTGAAAAGCAAGCAGGATGAAGTTCGGGAACGCAACAAAGAGATCGAGGAGGGAGTCTTCACGGCCACCGCTGACCCGCAAAAGAGCTTCGTTCCACCGAAACCGGAAGAGGTTCCGCCTTATTTGAACTTCGCTCCACTTGAGAACGCGACGGATGCGCTTACTCAGAGCGCTCAGCGCTACCGGAAGGCGGTTGAAAAAGCGAATGCCAATGGCGGCGCGGCGCTGGCCAGCGCTCCGTTAAGCCCGCTCAATGAGCTGCTCGTCCAGAGCGAGCAGAAGCTGACCAGCCCTGAGGGCCTGCCAGGACGCCCCTGGTACAGGCATGAAATCTATGCGCCCGGCGTATACACCGGCTATGGAGTCAAAACCATGCCCGTGGTTCGCGAATCCATCGAGCAGAAGAAATGGAAACAGGCCGACGAGGGGATCATCGAGGTAGGCAGAATTCTCGCGGCCGAGGCCGCACTTATAAACTCGGCAGCGGCGGAACTGGAGAAGGCGATAAAGTAGCCCGGCCACGCCTCGAGACGCAATTCCCTTTGCAGCGCCGGCGCCTACCCCGGTCCCGCGAGGCGGGATGGGTCTTGCCAGCATGGCGTGCCGCCGAGACGCACCATGACGCCCTTCGGCCACGCGCTCTCGGCGGCCCACGCCCCAACCGACCACCCTGGCGGTAGATGAACCTCGATGAGGTTGGGAAGTTATTCGGGATTCACCTCAATGGCATTCACAAACGCGTAGTTCTTTGCCGGCACGAAAGTCAATAAGAGCTTACCCTGAGGGCTCGGTTCAAGATTGTGGAAGGTCTTGACCAGCGCCCGATTGGCGCCCCCAGCCTCTTTGAAGATATCGAAGTTGTGCAGTATGCGCAGGCCGTTGCAATAGACGTCGAACAGGCGGCTTCCGACGCCTCCATAGCCGGGATTCTGTGGCCCGAAATAGGTTTCAGCAAAGTGTAAGGTTAGGGCGTACCGTCCGTTGGCGACGGGAATGGCGTAACTGAAATGTCCAAAACGCTCACCGTAATAAAGGCCAGGGTCCGCGGTTTGTTCCACAGGTGCGTTATGGAGGGTCAGTCGGCCCTGGCTCGCGTAGTGATCAGGACCCCAAACCCGGCCGCCGCGGTCGGTATACGAGTTGCTCTGAACCACGATGCGAACCGGGTGCATTTTCCCTGGTATCCCCGGTACGATCTCGAGAGCGTTCAAAATGGGTTCATCTTGCGGGGAACCCGCACCCTGGTACTTGGAGAATCGCAAGTGCAGTTTCCCGTCGGGAGCCGGGCTCACGTCGGTGAAGACGCGCTCATCGGCGGTGTTGTTGCGGCCGGCGTCGGCCAAGGGGTCGAATTCGCTGAGGATCGGCCTGCCATTCAATTCCACATTGAAAATGCGGCTGCTCTCACCCCCTCCGGCCACAGTGTACGGGCCGTAAATGGTCTCTGCAAAGTAGAGGTGCAATTCGTACACGCCGGGCTTCAGAGGGATGTCGTAGCCGAAGTCGCCGCAACGGTAGTTTTGATACATCGCCGCATCCAAGGTGCGATCGATAAACTGGGGCCGCCCGTTCAGCACCACGCCACCTGAGTAATAGCGGTCGGGACCCCACATCGCACCCGCGTGGTCAATGTACCCCTCCCGGGCGTAACCGGCGAGGATTCGTACTTCGCCGCTGCCCCTGGCAAAGGGAGCCGTACCCTCGTGGGAAGCCGTGCTCGCCATCGAGGTGGTGTTCAAGCCATTCCTTACTCTCAATTGCCTAAACAGAGCCGCAGCCGCGAGCCCAAGCACCAAAATGAGGATGAGGAACAAGGCAATGACCGCCCAACGCGGGCGCCGCTCACCTACCCATTCCAACCTCTTCTTCGATTCTGAACCCTCATCTGAGATAGCCTCTTCGGGCTGGGCAGTGCTTCTCCCCACTTCGCTCACCGCAAGTCGATCGTCAGTTCCCGCTGCCGGCAAGCGGCTGTTCCGCAGTTCGGGGCTGCCCGCTTCGTGGTTTCTGTGAGGAAGGAATTGTGGAATGTAACTTCCAGGTTGAAGACGGATGACGACCGGATCGTTGTTCCCTTCCGTCTCAAAGTATTTGTTCAGTTTCTCACGCAATCGGTGCAACTCGACACGAACGATAGAGTTGGTGGTTGGATCGAAGTCCGGAGGGCGACCGAGGGCCTCAACACCAATGTTGTACTCCTTGAGGTCCGCCGATTTGCCTTCCAAGTACTTCAAGCAGAGGAATTGGAGTAGCCGAGCCAGATTGGGTGACTTGGCAAAAGTCGTGGAGGAAAGAACGAACTTCAGTTCAGCGCGTTCTTGCTGGGCTTCTGGTAGGAGAGTCATGGGTTCCCAACTTTCGACCAAGACCCGCGCAGCCAAGTGCAGACAGACCGCGACTGCCAAACCCCGCAACGTCCATGGCAACCGCCTGATGGACAGGTTGCCAGCGCTCAGCCAGTCGCGCAAAATGCCGCACCGGTCGCGCAAAATGCCGCACGGGTCAGTATAGCACAGAAGTAACGCGCGTGACCTCCGCTACATTCACCGACACACCCAGCGCGTATGGCATTGAAAGGAGACGTGATAGCCATTTGTAACCGTTTACTAACCTAAATAAACTTGCAATGATTGGCACTGTAGATGTAATAAGGCATGTTGGCCCGGTGTAACTATAGTTTTTTGGCGCACGATTAGTTAAAACACGACAACCAGTTCGGCGCTCCTGCCGGGTCTTACTTTCGAAATTACTCTGCGTCCGGTCTCTGGGTCCGAAAGTCCTAACGCTTTGACGTACACTGAGGAGGAAATATGCTTGCCCATTATGGGGCGCAGCCTTCGCCGTCAAAGGCGGTGGCTACACCCGAGCTACGCTTTGTCTCGCAACCTCTCAAGATTAACCTAATCTCTGTCTCTCTGCGCTACTTAGCCGTTGTGCTCTTCTCTGCGACGTTAGTTCTGTCGCCATGCCGGGCGCAAGTCACCTCCGGTTCATTGGCGGGCATCGTCAGCGATCCCACCGGAGCGGTTGTTCCCGGCGCCAAGGTCGTATTAACCGACATCAACAAAGGTTACAACTACCCCACGACAACAGGTGCTACGGGTAGTTACCTCATCCCCAATCTTCTCCCCAGCACCTACAAGCTTACTGTGGAGAATCGGGGGTTCAAGACGTTCATCCAGGGCGGCATTTTTGTGGACGTCGGCACGAGGGTCCAAGTGGATGTTCGCCTGGAACTCGGAGCGACGACGCAGGCCATTGAGGTGGTCGGCGCCGCCCCACTCCTTGCCACCCGGGACGCCGTCACCGGCCAGGAAGTGGACCGAGCCTCGATTAATGACCTTCCCCTCTATGGCCGCGCTGTCTTCGACTTGGCGTTCCTGGCCCCCGGCATGATTCAGGCCCCGGGCGCCACGTTCGGTCCGGAAAACAACGGCAACAACTTCGTGTCCAACGGCGGGCGTAACGCCACGGCAGAAGTTTTGATCGATGGCATCGCAGCCACCAGTTACGAGCCGAACACAGGCATCAACACCCTGCTCTACACGCCTTCCGTGGACGCCGTGCAGGAATTCAAGATCATGCAGAACAACTACACGGCGGAGGAAGGTTTCACGGGCAACACCTACATCAACATGGTGCTCCGCTCGGGAACCAACGCTTTCCACGGGAGTGCCTGGGAATTCGTGCGCAACGACAAGCTGGATGCCAACAACTGGTTCAGCAACGCCTCCAATGGCAAGATTCCTCCCTTACGGCAGAACCAGTACGGCATCACCTTCGGCGGGCCCATAAAGAAAGACAAGACGTTCTTCTTTGTGGACTGGGAAGGCACGCGCTCGCACACCGGCGCCACCGCTTTCCAGGGTGTTCCTTCCGCCAACGAGAGAACGGGTGACTTTGGGGAAATTTGCACAAACCCAAGCCAAGGCAACTCATCGTTTGACGCGAACGGTATATGCAAGAACGATAGTTACCAGCTCTGGGATCCCTATTCCGGAGTCTACGTGGCCGGAACCGGGCGCGAACTGCAAACACCCATCCCATTCAACAGGTTGGACACATTCCAGAGTGCGGGCAACCCCAACCTCAGCGGCACGCCTTACCAACTCGCTGCCGTGCCCGGTAACCTGATCGACCCCGTGGCAGCTAAGATGATGCCGTATTTTCCCAAGCCCAACGTCAACGTGGGGACCTCGGCGTATAACCCTTACAACAACTGGGCTAGCTCCGGTTTCAACGCCGGTATCAACGATCAGTTCGACGTTCGAATCGATCATCGCTTCACCGACAGGACCACCTTCAACGTCCGCTACTCCGAAGCCCTGGGCACATATGAGAATTGGATATCCTACGGGAACGCGCTCGATCCCTTCACGCAGGGCCCTGGATTGGGCGGCTCACGTTCCGCGGCAATAAGCCTGAACCACACGTTTAGCCCCAACACGCTTCTCAACGTGTCGTTGGGCTTCACCCGTGGGCTTTCCGACACCCAAGGAATTGCCAAAGCCTTCCCCAGCTTCGACCCCGTTAAGAATCTCGGCCTTCCTCCTTACATCGAGACGGACGGGACCATCGCTGCGCCCGTCGTGGAAATTGGCAGCGGCTACGCGTCCGTATCGGGCGAGTCGCTCGGGCCTCAGGCTTGGTCGGTGTATAAGAATGGCAACCAGGTCTACCACTTGCTGTCGACCCTCACTCACATGAAGGGCCGGCACGAACTCAAGTTCGGCGGTGAGTGGCGTGTAAACCAGATGAACTGGTTTCAAGACGGGGTTCCCGGGGGGTTGGAGGTGTTCGACCAATACAGCACGTCCCAGTACCCCTGGTGGGGCGGCGGCGACGCCATGGCCAGCTTCCTGACGGGTACAGGGAGCCCCAACACCTGGGGCGAGTATGAGGTCTCTCCTCACTTCAGTACGCAGAACTACCGTTGGGGCGGGTTCGTCCAGGACAACTGGCGCGCTACCGACAAGCTCACCGTCAATGTTGGTCTGCGCTATGACCTGGAGATTCCCCGCACCGAGCGGTACAACCGCATGTCCTACATCGATCCCACGCAGTCGATCGCCATCCATCCCAAGGCGATAGATCCCACGACTTGGCCTTCGGCTCTTGGCGCCGTCCCCAACGTTACTTCACCGGTGGGTGGACTGGCGTTCGCGAGCAACTCGCAGCGCCATATCGTGAATACGAACTACAACAACTTCGGACCACGCCTTGGGCTAGCCTATAAGTTGCACAATAGCCTGGTTCTCCGCGCCGGGTACGGCTTATTCTATGACCCCACGCAATGGGGTACCACGGGCGCCGGACCTGTGGGGAATGAAGGCTTCGAGGCGGTCACGAACTGGCTGACAACCATGAACGGCGATGGGGTGACGCCTTGGGGACGCTTGAGCGATCCCTATCCGGGCGGGCCGATGCTCCCCACAGGGTCTTCGCTCGGCAACCTCACCAACCTCGGCCTCGGCATTAATGAACCGGAGCATGACGCGAACCTCTCACCCTATACGCAGACCTGGAGTGCGGGCGTGCAGTACCAACTGCCGGGGAACTGGCTAATCGATATGAACTATGTCGGCACCAAAGGCACGCACCTGTACTACCACGGCGCCGGTGTGATGCAATACTTCGGAACCTGGATTGAGCAGGAAGCCACAAACTCGGCTCTTCTCACTGCGCTGGGAACCTACGTGCCCAATCCGTACTACGGGGTCATCAACACACCCGGTTGTGGCATGTGCGGCCCCACGATTGCCGCGGGTCATCTCGCGTTGCCCTTCCCGCAGTTCTCCGGGGTCAGTCAGCCCAACGCTCCCTGGTCCAACTCCATCTACAACGCCTTCCAGTTGAAGATCGAGAAACGCATGTCGAATGGGCTAGCGATGCTGGTCACCTACACCAACTCCAAGTCCATCGACGACGCGTCCGTCTCCACCAGCACGGAATGGCTGGGCGGGTTCGGCGCGTTGAGAGATCCCAATAACCTGAAACTTGAGCGCTCACTTTCCGAGTGGGACATCCCGCAAGTGTTCCAATTCGGCTATCTCTGGCAACTCCCCTTCGGAAAAGGCAAGAAGTGGGGCGGGACCTGGAATTCCGTCGTGAACGGCGTCCTGGGTGGCTGGCAAACCAACGGCATTTGGCGCTTTGACAACGGCCAGCCCATCCATCTCGGCCTCAGCGGTGGGACGGCCCCGTGGGGTTACTCGGCTTTGGATCCCAACCAGACGGGTATCCTGACGGTCAACCCCAAGTCCAAATGGTTCGAGCCCAACGGCGGCGGCTACTTTGCAAACGCCGTCAGCGTGCTGTCCATGCCCGCGCTCTATACGATTGGCAACGCATCACGCATGGAGCCCAACGTGCGCCTGCCGGGGACCAAAAACGCGGCTCTCTCCTTGTTCAAGGAATTCTCCTTGAACAAACTGCGCGAAGGTTCGAAATTGGAGTTCCGGCTGGAAGCCTTCAACGCACTTAATCACCCGCAACTCGGTAACGTCAATACGACCTTTAACAGCAACGTGACCGCTGCGAACCCCACGGCGAGCGGCTTCGGGGACGTTCAGAGCCAAGCCAATTCACCTCGTGAAGTTCAACTTGCTCTGAAGCTCTATTTCTGAAGTCGTCCGATTGCGAGTCTCCAGGGAGGGGCGCCAGGTCCCTCCCTTTTTCATTGGCAAGGAAAACCAAGCGACACCCTCCGCGATTACGCTAGAATGGTGGCTGCCGGTTGGCGGGAAGGCTGCTCCGTCCAGCGGCCCTTCTGCTCGTGGGAACTTCGCAGCCCGACCGCGCGGCAGAGGTCGGAACTATGTCCTACCGCACGAACATCCTTGCTGCCCTGGTCATCCTCCTTCTTTCTTCGTTTTCGGCCCTGCTGGGGCAGAGCGCGGAGAATGAGCTTCCTCGCAACGTGCTCCAGCAGGCCGCCTCAGAATTCCAGACGGGAAAGGTGAGCGAAGCTGAACAGACCTTGCGCCGCGCCCTCAAACAAGCTCCGCGCGACCCCACCGCACTGGGCCTGTTGGGTGTTATCCTGGATGCCCAGAAGCGCTACGACGAGGCCGAGTCCGCTTACCAACAGGCCCTCGCGCTGGCCCCAGGGTCACCCGCGCTGCTGAACAACCTGGGCAACCATTACCTGGCGCAGGGCAAGACCGGGGAGGCGCGCGCGGCATACCTAAAGGTGGTATCTGCCGAGCCTCGTCACCCGAATGCCAATCTGCAATTGGCTCAGCTCAGTGTAGCCGCCAAGCAGGGCCCCGCCTCGCTCAAGTATCTCGACCACTTGCCGCCGGAAAACCAAGCCTCCCCTCCAGTGGCGATTCTGCGGGCGCGGGCGCTGAAATTGACCGGTCAGGATGAGGCCGCCGAACATCTCCTCGCCGAAGTCGAGAGAAAAGCCGACAACGACCCGCGCGTGGCCTTTTCAATTGGCATGGCCTTTGTCGACTGGCAGCGCTATGCCGACGCCGAGAACGCCTTTACCCGCGCCCTGGACGCTGATCCCACCAACTTCGACATCCTCTATAACCTCGGGCTGGCGGCGCAGCACGCCGGCCATTTCGATCGCGCCCGGGAGGTTTACCAGATCGCCCTCCGGCAGCGCCCCAACGATCCCGATTGCCTCTTCAACCTTGCAGCCATCTACACGCAAACAGGCCACACGGACGAGGCGATGGTGCCGCTAATGCAGGCACACAACGCGGCTCCTGAGCGCGCCGAAATTCTGTTCGCCCTGGCGCAGACCAGCCAGGACCTGGGCTTTTACGCCGACGCCGCTACCGCCATCGACCAGTATCTCAAGTTGAAACCCCACGATGACGTGGCCCGCCGCGAGCGCGGATTCTGCCTGATCCGTTCGGCGATGGTAGATCGGGGCCTTGAAGACCTCCGCTGGTACACACAAGAACACCCCAAGGACGCGCGGGGGCTTTACGAGCTGGCCATTGCCGAGACGATAGGCGAGTCGGTCCAGGCACTACAGCACCTCGACCAGGCGTTGGCCCTCGATCCCAAGTTCAATGTTGCCCGCTACGCTCGTGCCGTCCTCTACTACGACATGGGCAGAACCGAATCGTCCATTGCGGATCTGAGGCTCCTGCTGGCGACCGATCCAAATGACTTCCACTCTCTGGATGTCCTGGGCCAGGATTACATCCGCTTGGGGCAGCTTCTGGAAGCCGCCCAGGTCCTGGAGCGTGCTCTCAAACTCGCCCCCAAGGATGACAAGATCCTCACCCACTATGGCCGCGTTCTGACGCGCCTGGGCCGGAAGGAGGAAGCGGAAAAGGTCATAGCCGACTTCCGGGCTCTGGGCCCGGAGGAAGGACGGCGGCGGCCCTACGGTGGGCTGTTTGACTTCCTCAATCTCCCGCCGGAGCAGCAGTACGCCAAGTACATGGAAAACCTTCAGAGGACCATCACCACCTGGCCGGATGACCCCAGCCTGCGCGTGCAATTAGGCAAGACGCTTCTCCGGCAAGGGAAAACCGACGAGGCGATTGCAGCCTTTCGCGCCGTGCACAAACTGACTTCCAACCCTGACCTCCTGGACACCTGCGGAAAAGCGCTCTTCGACTTTGGGCAATACGCGGCGTCGCGGGAATTCCTGGAACCCGCGGTCGCTGCCAGTCCTTCTGCCGCCGACTTACGCCTGGACCTCGCCATCGCCGTCTTCCATTCCGCCAGCGCCGAGGAGGCGTTAAAGGTCCTGGACGAAACGCCTCTCCAGCAGCGCAAAGGTGACTACTTCCTGCTGCGCGCCCAAATTCTTGACACCATGCAGATGCCCGAAGCGGCCGCTGAGGCCTTGAACCGTGGTTTCGATGCCGCCCCGACGCGCGCCGACCTCTATTTTGAGGCCGCCCTGTTCCTGATCAAGCACAAGCAGTATCACCGGGCCATCCGGCTTCTCGATCAAGCCAGCCGCGCCCTCCCGGACGCGCCGGAACTGCAACTGACCGAGGCCATGGCCTACGAAATGGTCCAGCAAAACGAGGACTCCCTGCGAATCCTCACACAGCTCGAATCACGCTGGCCGGAGTGGAGTCTCCCCTACGAACTCCAGGGAATCTCCCTGGAGACCCGCGTGAGGTCGGCGCAGGCCAAGCCACTGCTCGAAACCGCCATTTCGCTGGGTGCCAGCGACCCCAACGTCTACTACTACCTCGCTTCTGCCATCACCCACGACCGCCCCGATGATATCGAAGCCGCCTACAAGGCTATTCAGAAGGCCGTGGAGCTCAACCCCAACGACGTTTATATTCAGTCTCTGGCTGGAAAGATTGCCTATCAACGGAAGGAATACCAAGCCGCGCTCGAACACCTGAGCGCCGCACTGCGCTTGTGGCCCGATATGGTGGAGGCGCGCCAGACCCTGGCCGGCGTTTACAGGGCGACAGGCGAGAAGGAGAAATCCATCGCTGAGCTGAAGGAAATCCTGCGCATCAAGCAGGAGAATCGCACCGCCGACCAGACGCCACCTTTCCCCATGGACAGCCTCCTGTTCAGCGTCCGGCCACCCGCGCCCTCGACGATGTGATTCTCCTCGATCTCCCTCTAACCGCGCTGCGCCAGGCTGCGGCCGGCCAGCGCCTACTCCCCGGTCAATTTCTGCGCTGCCCGAAGGTCGCCACTCCGCCAATGACATATTCCGTCTGGTCCCAGAGGAACGGGAATTTCGTCAGCTCCATGTCGTCGGGCTTCACCAGCGAGGCACCCGATATCACGCCACCTGGGATGCGCGACCAGCCCCAAAAGGGAATGAGGATCATCACCAGCACGCCCGTTCCCAGGCAGCAGCGGGGAAGCAACTCCGTCGGCGTATCCACACGAGGCGGCGAGACAAAACTACGGGGCACCCTCCATCGCGTCCCGGTAAGGCTGTTGCGACTCATACAACTTGATTCTGGTGTTCAGGGCTTCCACGAGCCGCCCGCGATGCTGCTGAGCAGCGAGGTCCAACGCCTTGCGTGCGGCTGCGATCGCCTCAGGGAACCTTCCAACCTCGGCGTAGGCCGCCGCCAGGGTATCGAGGTAGACGGGATTCCGCGCGCCCGAAAGTTGCACCGCGCGCTCGGCGAGTTTCACCATCGTCTTGCCCTCCCCAGAAAAGGAATGGCAATTGGCGCAGGTGACCATATCCTTCAGAACCACGCGGCTCTCTAAATCTCCGATGTTGCGCAGCCGCCACTGGATCAGTCGAATCGCGCTGGGGGCCAAAGGCTTGATGATCCCCCTCTCCGTTTCCGAGGGCATCAGCGGCACGTCGCGGTAAAAGATGGGTGCACCGACAGGGTCCTTGGACGTGTGGATTGTCACACGCCCGCGCGACACTGCATGCCTGGCGTCTTGCTCGCTGAATCCGCTGATGGTCACGACCGCCGCATCCGCCACGGAGTGTTTCTTGATCGCCTCCCAGACCCCGGCTGCGGGAATCCAGGTGTGCGCCGCGGCCTGTTCCGGCGTGAGCTTGGGCAATTCATTCGTCGGCGAGACAAGGCGTTGGTCAATCTCGCCGATGGCCATCCCCTCACCGGCGGATTGGGCGTGCATTCCTGCCGAGCCGTCGCTGAACACGATGTCAATCCGCCAGCGAGTGGTATTCTCCGCGGTGTCGCGCCAGATGAAGGTAGGTGAGGTGATCTCGGGAGGGAAAATCGATCCGTCGAGGGGATAGTCTATCGTGATCGAAGGCAGGTGCGCCGCCGGAAAACGACTTGTCCGTTCTTCGCTTGCCCCGCGGCACCCCTGTGGAGCACTGTCAACGTCGCCAGGATTGCAACGAAGATTAGCAGGGCGACTTTGGTCCGATTCGCTATGCCCACCCTCTCATGGTCCCTACTGGTGGACAGCACGGTTGGCGTGTGTGACACTGCGCCTGGAACGTATGGGTTTGGCCTCTCAACTGGAATTTCCATTTTACCCTGCCTGTGGCTCCTGGTTTACCTCCGTTCGTCTCCCAGTGTCAGCCCCATTAGAAATGTCCCCATTCTTCGCTCATCAGAAGTGTCCCCTCTAGCAACGCGAGAACGCCTCCCTATGTTTTCGAGCTCGTAACACTGCCCCATAAGTTTAAGCCCAAAACCTGTCTATGGGATGCTCCTTGACCGAGGTTCGATTATTTGTTCTGGTAGCCTGTCCGGGTTGGACGAACCTGGCGTATGATATGGCTTCCATGGCAACCGCCTGATGGACAGGTTGCCAGCGCTCAGCCAGTCGCGCAAAATGCCGCACCGGTCGCGCAAAATGCCGCACGGGTCAGTATAGCACAGAAGTAACGCGCGTGACCTCCGCTACATTCACCGACACACCCAGCGCGTATGGCATTGAAAGGAGACGTGATAGCCGTTTGTAACCGTTTACTAACCTAAATTGACTTGCAATGGTTGCACTATGGATGTAATAGTCTGTGGTCGCCCGGCGTGTTAATAGTTTCTTGGCGCACGATTAGTTAAAACACGACAACCAGTTCGGCGCTCCTGCCGGGTCTTACTTTTGAGTTTATTCTGCGTCTGGTCCTCGGTCACAAATCTTTACAGGAGGTCTGTGCAATGATGCATGACATATCGCATAGGGCGGCCCGTTTCTTGTGGCCGCCAGGATTGGCAACGGTATTGGGCTTGACGGCGATTTGCTTTCTACTCGCCCGACCGGCGCCAGCACAATTGTTCTTTGCGAGCCTTTCGGGAACGGTTGTGGACAACAGCGGCGCGGTAATACCTGGAGCAGAGGTCACGGTCAAGAACTCGGACTCCGGAACAACTCGAATCGTTAAAACGAACCAAGAGGGCTATTTTTCGCTAACGGAGATGCCGGCCGCCACCTACGAGGTTTCCGCTTTCTTGACCGGCTTCGACAAGTGGGTAGGCACGGGCATCGTCTTGAACGGTGGTGACAGCCGGACGATGACCATAACGCTCAAAGTGGCGTCGACCACCACGAAGGTTGAGGTGACTGAGAAGGTCACGGGAATAGCGACGGTGGACAACGGCGACAAGAGCGCCGTGATCTCCTCCAGTGACCTTCAGAACCTGTCGCTGGTGAGCCGGAACGCCACCGAGTTTATTAAGATTCTGCCCGGCGCGGCGATGCAGGCCAACGGGGGTACAAACAGGGCGTCCTACGTCGGTGAGACCATCGGCATCAACAACAGTTCCATCGGCGGGAACACCGGCGGCCTCAGCTCGGTCACCATCAACGGCCAATTTGTCGACATCACCCAGGACGGGCAGCACGTCTTTGATCCCGGTGCTTCGGGTGCTGCGACTCCGGTCAACCCGAATCCAGACATGATTTCGGAAGTTAAGGTTCTCAACGCGAGCTTTTCGGCCGAGAACGCCAAGGGGCCGGTGGTGGTCAACACGGTTACCAAGGGCGGCGGCAGCGGCTTCCATGGTGCGGCTTACATGTATGCTCGCAACTCGGCGATGAATGCCAACGACTCGTTCAACAACAGCGTTGGCGCGGCCAAGCCCCCAAGCTCCTACTACTATCCGGGTGGCAACATCGGGGGCCCGCTAATTATTCCCGGAACGGGTTTCAACAAGAGCCGGCAGAAAGTCTTCTTCTTTGAGGCTTACGAGAACTACCATCAGTTGCTCGATGGCGGCGTGGACCGCTCCTTCGTACCGACCGCGGCCATGCTGAACGGCGACTTCAGTGCGCTGTCCACCTATGGCAGCACGATTGGACGGCCAACCCTGGGGGTTGTTCCCACCGCGCCCTCCGCGGGCTCCTGGCTGGGGTTTACTCAGAGGGCAGCGGCTGGCTGCACCATTACCGGGGGCGTGCTCTCGTCATCCTGTATTGACCCGAACGCGCAGGCCTTGTTGAAGGCGTATAACCCTGCGCCCACCAACAACGATCCGCAGGACCACGGTGGCTTTAACTATATCCAATCGTTCTCGGTGCCCCAGAACTCCTACCAGAACGTCGTGCGCGGCGATTGGAATATCAGCACCAACACCCGGGCGTATGTCACTTGGAGCCGGCAACGCGAGGTCCAGAATCAACCGCTGGGTCTGTGGGCAGGGTCGGGTGCGGACTGGGCGGTTCCGGTGCCGACCAACATCATCGGAGCCAATGGCTCGGATTTTATCGCGGTCAGCTTGGTGCGCATCTTTTCGCCGACCATGACCAGCGAAACCAGGTACGGCTACACCAAAATCAACTTCCCCAACGCGCCGGCAGATCCCACGAAGCTGCTGCGCGCGGACATCCCCGGTTTCAGCTTGAAGGGGATCTACGACAATCCAGAGGCGCCGGCGCTCCTGAGTTGGAGCAACTCGATCCCCAACCTCGGTGAGATCGGCCACGACTATCACCCCACGATGATCTGCTACAAGGGAATCCCCAGCGTGACGGAAAACTTGACCAAGGTGATCGGGACACACACCACCAAGTACGGCTTCTATTTCGAGCACGTCTACAACCGGCAGGACAACTGGGGGCAGTACATGGGGGTGCTCTATTACCAGCAATGGTCCAGTCCGACGGGCAACAACTATGCCGACGCCCTGATGGGCATAGGCCAAGGGAGTTACTACGAGCAGGGCCTGCCGCCTCCCTCCACCCTCGCGCAGAACATTACTGACTTCTACGCCCAGGACGACTGGAAGGTGAACCGTCGGCTTACGATCCAGTACGGTATGAGGTTCGAGCATTACGCCAAACCGTACGACGGAGATGGCATTGGTTTGGCCATCTTCGATTCCACCAAGTATAGCAACAATCTCGCCCAGTTTAACAATGGCAGTACGGGCGTATTGTGGAACTTTAATAACCCGGCGGTTCCCCTCTCCGGCGCCACCAGCCGGTTCCTCTTCCTCTCGCCCCGCTTGGGCGCCGCCTATGACGTGTTCGGCAATGGCAGAACGGTCATTCGGGGCGGCTGGGGCAAGTACCGCGCTTACGACTCGGTGCAAAGCGGCAATTACACCTCGCCGGTGGGCACCGCCATGGGTTCCGTGGGGTGGACATGCGGCGGAAACGATCCCCTCTGCCCCACTTGGGAGGCGATCGACAGCCACGCCCTGCCCGCGCCTAGCTTTGGCCGCGGGCCAATTGGGGCGGGCTCCACCGTCGCGGTATATAATCCGAACGACGATGAGCAGCCGCTGGTGACCAACTACGTCGTTTCCATCGACCAAAAGCTGCCAGGCAAACTGCTGCTCGAGGCGTCCTACGTCGGCAACCACACGGACTTCCTGCAAGTCCAACCCAACATCAACGCGATCCCGTTGGGTGGACTGTTCAAGCTAAGCTGCGACATCACGACCGCCGGCTGCCAGAACACCATCCGCCCTTACCAGAATTTCACACAATTGAACGAGAGCAATACCGCGGGCATTGCGCGCTACGACTCTCTTCAGGTGAGCTTGGTCCGCTACGTCGGCTTCCTCACCTTGAACGCCAATTACACTTGGTCTAAAGCGCTGGGCGATTACGGCAACTTCCCTACCGGCGCGATGGCTGACTATGGCCAGAACTACTACTATGGTGTCTCGCCCAACAATCGTGCGCAGGTTTTGAACCTGGCCTACGTCTTCAACCTTCCACGCCTTCACCAAGGCAACTTCTTGGCGAAAGGTGTGGTGAACGGCTGGCAGATTTCAGGCATCACGACCCTCCAAAGCGGTGCTAACCTGACCTCCCAGTCTTGGAACCTGAACTACTCGCGAGCCAACCTGACCCAGACGGTGGGTGGTGTCACCACGACTCTCGCCTATTACGACAACGTCCATCTGTTGGGGACTCCCGATTTTACCCTCCAGCCGCTGATTACCTGCAACCCCAAACAGGGCCTGGGGCCGCACCAGTACCTCAATCCGAATTGCTTTGCGCCAGCCCCGGCCAACGGCTACGGGACCGGTGGGATGCCTTACCTGGCGGGTCCGATGTTCTGGCAAAGCGACCTCTCGCTGATGAAGAACTTCAAGATCACGGAACGGCAGAACCTCCAGTTCCGTTTCGCAGCGTTCAACTTCATGAACCATGACCTGAGGTCGTTCACCAGCGGCGACAGCAACCTCCACGCGTCTTTCGATGCTCAGGGCAAACTGACGAATCCCAACTTCGGCGTTGCCCAATATATGTTCGGGCACCGGATCCTGGAAGTGGGAGTCAAGTACAGCTTCTAGTTCTAGATTGCGTCGGACTTGGAGTCTAGCATTCACCATGGGGTGGCCCGGAAGGGCCACCCCATTTTTCTGTAGGGCCGGGGTTGCCCATCGTTCGTCTAGTGGATGCGAAGCTCCGTATGCCCGCACAAGCTGTAGATATCCATTTCCGTTTTCCGGTTGCAGATTGGCCCGCGGGGTGCGGAGGCTGTGAAGACTGAACCCATAGGGCCAGAGACGCAACGCGGCGGAGCCGCAAAAGAAGGTCAAAATGCAAAAGGCAAAGCGCAAAACGCAAAGCCGGGTATGCCGCGCGGCGGAGCCGCAAAAGAAAATCAAAAGGCAGACGGCAAATGGCCAAGGGCAAAAGTGAAAAGCCCTTGCTGACGGTGATGGCTACCCGCTGGACCCATATAAGAAAACCAGCTAACAACGCGGCTCCGGCGGGCATGCCTGGAAAAAGCTTGCTAAAAAAACAAGAAATTACGGTATTACATGCAGAGGAGCACTTTCCCAGCGACGCAAAGCGGTGGCTCGCAAGGGGCCGCGCCGTGTATGATGGTGGCTATGCGCGCCCCGTTCTTCGTGCTCGCTTTCGTGCTCGCCGCTCTCCCCAGTTTGTGTCCCGCCGCACAAAAGGGCTTCGATCAGATTGCGCGCGATGCCGACACGGCCCGCACGGCGGATCGGATGCAGGACGCGATCCGGCTCTACCGCCAAGGTGTGGGTCTGCGCCCGTCCTGGCAAGACGGTTGGTGGTGGCTGGGAAGCCTGTACTACGAGCAAGATCGATTTCCCGAGGCACAAGCGGCGCTGGCGCGCTTTGTGGCTATGGCGCCGAAACCCGGGCCGGCTTACGCGTTTCTGGGTCTCTCGGAGTACGAGATGCACGACTACGCGCGCGCGATCGAGCACTTTCGGAAATGGGCGCTTCATGGCTCGCCGGGCACCGACGCGCTGCTTGACGTGGCGGGCTTTCACTGGGCACTTCTGCTGACCCGGGAGGGGCGCTTTGTTCACGCCCTCTACTTGCTCGCGGCCAAGGCGCAAAAGCGCGGCTACAGTCCGGCGCTGGCCGAGGCGATGGGTTTGGCCTCGCTCCGCATGGCGAGCCTGCCCGAGGAGTATCCGCCGGAGCGGCGGGAGATGGTCTGGCTGGCGGGGAAGGCGGCGTTTTACGCCTCCTTGCAGCCGCATGAGTTCGACCGCGCTGATGAATACGCGCGCTGGCTGTTGCTCCACTACAGCGAGGAACCCAACGTCCATTACTTCCGGGGCACGCTGTTTGACTTTCGTAAGATGCACGATGCGGCGAAGCAGGAATACCAGGAGGAACTGCGAATATCTCCCCAGCACGCTCCAGCCATGGTCGAACTCGCACGCACTTATCTCGTCGATCACAAGTTTGATGAGGCTGCGTCTTGGGCTAAAGGCGCCACCGAAATCGCGCCGGGGGATCCCGTAGCCCACTATGTCCTAGGCCGAGCCCTGCTCGCGACGGGGCATGTGGAGGAGAGCGCCCGGGAGCTGGAAATTGCTGTCCGCCGTGCGCCGGACAGCGCCCCGATTCGATTCCAACTGGCAACGGCATACGGGAAGTTGGGGCGGAAAAAGGAGGCCGAACGCGAATTCGCCGTGTTTGCTTCTCTTAAGAAGAAGCCTGAGGTACTGATTTCGCCAGCGGAAAGAGAAGAGCTTCAGGAAGAGCGGCCGGGGCAGTCGCAATGAGACCGCGCTTCACACTCTTGCTCCTGGCCTGGGCGGTGTGCTCGCCGCTTTGGCCGCTGCCCGCGCCCGTGCAAGCTCGAACAACCCTGCCTCAAACCGCCAGTTTCCAGCAACTGTCGCGGGCCGCGGAGCGAGCGCGTCAGGCAAACCGCGATGACGAGGCGATTCGGTTATACCAGCAGGCCCTGAAGATGAAGCCCGAGTGGGACGAGGGACTCTGGAACCTGAGCACCCTGCTCTACGAGAAGGAGAGATACGCCGAGGTGCGCGACCGGCTGCGCCGCTTCGTGGCCGACCAACCGAAGGCGGGTGCGGGCTGGGCGCTCCTGGGCCTGAGCGAGTTTCAGACCCGCGAGTACGCGCGTGCCCTGGACCACCTTCGGCAAGGCATGACCCTCGGCACGGGCGGCAGCCAGGGGATGGCGCGGTCCGTTTTCTATTACGCCGCGGTGTTGCTGACGCGATTCGAGAAGTACGACCAGAGCCAGAGTCTGCTTTTCGAAATGGCGCGCTCGGGACAGGCGGAGTCCTTCCTGGTGGAACCGGTCGGCCTGGCAGTGCTGCGGATGCCGCTCCTTCCCGAGGAAGTACCCTCGGACCGCCGCGAGATGGTCCGTCTGGCCGGCGAGGGGGCTTTCGCGTTCAACGATCAGCACCAGGACGACGCCGAGAAACTCTTCCGCCAGATGACCCTTGCCTTTCCCCATGAACCCGGCGTCCACTTTCTCTTCGGAACGTTCCTGATGAACGAGCGCCCCGAAGACGGGATTCGAGAGATGAAGCGCGAGCTTGAGATCTCGCCGTTTCACGTGCCGGCGCGCGTCCGATTGGCGGAAGAGTATGTGAAGGAAGGGCAGGTGGACCAGGCCTTGGCGCTCGCCGCCGAGGCCGTCAAGCTCGACTCCCAAGACGCCTCGACGCACCTGGCCCGGGGAGAAGCCCTCGTTGCCAAGGGGGACCTTCCCGCCGCCGTTCGCGAATTGGAGGCGGCGCGGGACCAGGCGCCCGAGATTGTCAAGATTCGCTGGGCTCTGTTTAGAGCCTATACCGCCTTGGGCCGGAGGGAGGATGCCGGCAAGGAAAAAGACGCCATCCAGAAACTCGCCCAGCCGGGGTCCCCGCCATGACCGCTGCCGGAGAGAGATCGAAACGTAGCCTGCTGCTGGTCCGGCGCCGGGCGCTGCTTTACGGCTTGCTGGGCGCGTCGGGCGCGGCCGCGCTCCTGTGGAAGCTCCCCGCCAGCGCGCTGCCCAGCCGCGCGCCGATTCACTTCGTTTTTCAGCCCATCGACTTCTCCCTGGACAGTTGCGAGACCCCGGAAAGGCACGCCCCGGAAACCATGGCGGGCGGGGTCGCGGTCTTCGACTACGACAATGACGGGAACCTGGACATCTTCTTCACCAACGGCGCCGATATTACCACCCTGCGCAAATCTTCGCCCCGATACCGGAACCGGCTCTTCCACAACAACGGGGATGGCGCCTTCACTGACGTCACGGAAAAGGCCGGGCTCGCCGGAACCGGGTACGATACCGGAGTGGCCATCGGGGACTACGATAACGACGGCTACGAGGACATCTTCGTGGGCGGCGTCCATCGCAACACCCTGTACCACAACAACGGCGACGGAACCTTTACCGACGTCACGGAAAAGGCCGGGCTGGCGCGTCTCGATAAAGAGTATGGGCCGCTCTGGTCGGTGGGCGCGGCGTGGGTGGATGTGAACAACGACGGCCTGCTGGACCTGTTCGTGGTGAACTACCTGAGCTGGGACGGCGCCAAGGAGCCGGACTGCCGTTACAACGGCAAGCCGGAATACTGTCACCCCAAGTTTTACAAGGAACTTCCCAACCAGTTGTTCCTCAACAAGGGAGACGGCACCTTCGTCGACATCTCAGCAGAATCGGGGATCCGGTCGCACCCAGGGAAAGGGATGGGCGTGGGTGTCGCCGACTACGACGGCGATGGCCTCGCCGACATCTTTGTCGCCAACGACAAGCTCTTCAACTTCCTGTTTCACAACAAGGGGAACGCCCGGTTTGAAGAGGTGGCGTTTGAGGCGGGTGTGGCCCTGCCCGAACACGGTAATCTGATTTCCAACATGGGCGTCGATTTTCGGGACATCAACAACGATGGCTGGCCCGACATCGCCATCGTGGCCCTGGCCAATGAGACCTTTCCGCTTTACCAGAACACCGGCAAAGGAGGGTTTGAGGAAATCACGGCGGAAAGTGGGATGACTTGGCTCTGCAATGCCATGTCCGGGTACAGCCCGAACATCGCCGATTTCGACAACGATGGATGGAAAGACCTCTTCGTCAGCCGAGGCGACGTGCAATCGCCGGCCATGGCCGATCGCGCTCATATCGACCAGCCCAACACGGTCTTCCGCAATACCGGGGATGGCAAATGGTCGGCGTTGACGGATGAGGCGGGCTTTGCCTCGCAACCCCCACGCCGCCACCGCGGCGCGGCGGTCGGGGACTTCAATCACGACGGCAAGCTCGACATCGTGGTGACGGCGCTCAGCGCGCCGGCGGAAATCTGGATGAATGACAGCCCGGGTGGCAATCATTGGCTGGAACTCAAGCTGGAAGGCACGAAGAGCAACCGTGACGCCATCGGGGCGCGAGTCCGAATTTCGGCCGCGGGGCACGCTCAGTTCAATCACGTGAGCACAGCCTCCGGCTACGCCTCCTCCAGCGCCGGCCCGGTTCACTTCGGGCTCGGTCCAGAGAAGATGGTGGACGAGATCGAGATCCGATGGCCGTCGGGAACCACGCAGGTGCTCAAGAATGTGCAAGCGGATCGAATTCTGCGGGTCAAGGAGCCCCGGTAGGGCTCACGGTTCGGGCCGGGGACCCTGCTGGCGAGCCTTTTGGTTGAGACGCAGCACGATCTGGCGCTCACGCTCTCCGTCCTGCTTGCGATTCAGCCGGTAGTAGAGCGCGGCAAGCTGCACGTGAACTTCTTGAAAGTCGGGAGATTCGCGCGCCACGCGTTCGAGGTCCTTTTGGGCCTCGTCCAGATGCCCCAGCGCGAGGTTCAGCGCGCCGACCTGAAAGCGCGCGCTGAGAGAATCGGGTCGAAGCCGCAATGCGCGCTCGAGATAAGGAGCCGCTTCGGCGTTGTGGCCGCTGAGACGGAGCAAACGTCCTAAATGAAAATTAGCCTCGAAGTCGCTAGGGTCCGCTTGGATGGCGCGCGCGAAGGCCGCTTTAGCGCCTTCATTGTCGCCGCCCTCCACGAGCGCCCGCCCATAGAGCGACCAGCCGCCGGGCAGTTTGGGGTCCCGATCGAGAGCCTGGTGGATGGCGGTTGCCGCGCTCTTGCTGTCACCCGCCGCGAGTTCCGCCGCCCCCATTAGCAGGTTCGCCTCGGCAGCGTTTCCGTCTTTCAAAATGCGGTCGATGACGCGCTCTCCCTTCTGCGCCTGCCCGTCTCGAATGAGCGCCGTCCCCAGCGCATAGTCCACGGCGCGGTCGTCTGCGTCGGCTTCGTAGGCGGGCTCCAGGAGCTTCACGGCGTCGCCGTTTCTCCCCAGCCGCAGATAGCAGTCGGCTAGAAGATAGAGCGATTGCCTGTGATCGGGTTGCCGCCGGCGTAGAGTCTCCAGCTCGGAGGCAGCCTTCCCGAACTCAGCCTGTTTGTACCAAGCCAGCGCCAAGTCGAGCCGGAGGACCGGGTCGTCGGGGGCTTGCGTGAGGGCGGCACGATACTGGGCGATGGCTTCGTCGAAACGGCCCAGCGCGACGAGGGCGATGCCCAGGTTGGCGCGCGCCGCGATCATGTCCGGATGAAGCCGGATGAGTTCCTGGTACTTGCGCACCGCCAGTTGCGTGTCGCCGCGCTGCTGGGCCTCGTCTGCCTGCTGAAACAACTGCTGCGGATCGGGCCCCTGCGCGAAGGTAACGAGGGCGAAGGTCAGGATGGATAGCGCCCCGAAAAGACCAAGTCCCGCGATCGAAGAACGCAATGAGGAAAACATTAATGCCGCACTGTGCGGGGCCCTCCCCAATCGGCAAATCTGGCAACGCAAGAGCGCCTCCCTATGTTTTCGAGCTCGTAACACTGCACCCATAAGTTTAAGCCCAAAACCTGTCCATGGGGTGCTCCTTGACCGAGGTTCGATTATTTGTTCTGGTAGCCTGTCCGGGTTGGACGAACCTGGCGTATGATATGGGTTCCATGGCAACCACCTGCTGCACCAGTCGGAAGAAGAGTCCAGGATCAAACACGGATCCGGCATCCGCCGTTCCGTGAACTCAGGAGCCGAATGATCACGCGAATAAAACAATACGCCCTTCTACTTTCACTGCTGTTGTTGGCGCCGAACGCCGTTGCGCAATGGAATGCCTTGAATCCCGCCAAGGGTATAGAGAGGCAATCCGACGGCGTGCTCTTCACCATGCAGACCGGCCTGCTGCGGCTGGAGGTTTGCTCGGATTCCATCGTCCGCGTTCTCTATACGCCCACATCTTCTTTCCCGGATGTGAAGCATCTTGCCGTGATCAAAACGAGTTGGCCTCGAGCCCACTTCTCGGTGGCATCGACCGACAAAGAGGTGACGCTGAGCACCGCGCAACTTCGAGTCACCGTGGCCCGCCAGGACGGAGTGATTGTCTTCAGTGACGCGGCGGGCAAAAGGCTGATGCAGGACAGCAGCCGGACGATGACTCCCGTCGTGGTCAATGGCGAGAAGACTTACCGCGCCGAAGAGTTCGTGGCGCTGTGGGGCTCGCCGGAAGGCTTCTACGGCCTGGGGCAGCATCAGGCCGGGGTGTGGAACTACCGGGGAGAATCGGTGGACATCGCGCAGGACA
>JBEKUR010000021.1:0-50151 GCA_049514855.1 Terriglobia bacterium | reverse complement strand
ACACCCGTTCCCATCCCGAACACGGTAGTTAAGCCCTCCAGGGCCCATGGTACTGCAAGGGGAACCTTGTGGGAGAGTCGGTCGTTGCCGGGATTAAATCGAGTCGACAGTCCACAGTTGACGGTCGACAGTAAGATCCAAGGGGCGCACGTTGCGTGTGCCCCTTTTGCTTTTTGGGCGCTGTTGGAATCTCGAATCTGCAGTCTCGAATCGCGCGGCAGCCTGTAGGGCGGACCACCGGTTTTGCGGTTTGCGGCTCTAACATGCGGGACGGAACGGACACCGGGTAGCGGGCAGGCACGACACGCCTTTCGTGGCGTGAGCTATCGACGACGGGTGCAGGGGGTAAAGGCATGGATGGACGGAACCGAGGGGACGTGGTGCCTGGAGCAGACGTCTCCGTCGTCCTGAAAGAGGACCAACGCACAGGGAGACTGACCCGAGGGATTGTCCAGGACCTTCTCACCAAGTCCGCGTTTCACCCGCACGGCATCAAGGTGCGGTTGCAGGGGGGCAAGATCGGCAGGGTTCAAGTAATTCATACAGCCGACCGCCCTTAGACTGAAGATTATATCCCTCGAGGGGCGCATACATCGCGACTAACAGCGTCGCGACGTATGCGCCACCCGCGGTACATATTGCCAAAGCCCATCCAGGAGAAAATCAAAACGTTTCCAAGACTGAGCTATGCGTTGAAGCGAGTGTCCGTGCGATTGAAGGACGGGGCTGAAGTTCGAGGGGGCCTCGTCTACTGGAACAAGATTGTAGTGGCCGTTCAGGCACGGCGAAGGATAGGATTCGATGCGCGCGCGGTAGTCACCGTCGAACCGGACCTTGACCGGCCTGTCGAAGAAGCTGAAAATGTGTAGCCACGGCACGGTTGTTGTGCCGTTGGCTTTCGCCGGGCTGGCATATCACGAACCCACGGCATTGAGAAGGTGGCGTGGCTACCACCTCTGGATCTTTGCTGCAATGACTCCCGACAGAGGGGACTTTCAACCTATGATTCTGGCAGTCGTTGGAATGACGGGTTCAGGCAAGAGTGAGCTGTCTCACTACCTTGCGTCCCTGGGTTTTCCGGCTATCCGTTTTGGCCAAGTTGTCGTGGACGAGATTGCTGGCCGAGGTTTAGACCTCAGTCCGGCGAACGAAAGGACTGTCAGGGAGGAACTTCGCTCCACCCACGGTATGGACGTCTGCGCTCGCCGGTGCTTGCCGGCGATACGCAAAGCACTCGAGGAGAGCCCGCTGGTTGTTATCGACGGCCTCTACAGCTGGAGTGAGTACCGGACGTTGAGGGCTGCGCTGGGTGAAAACCTCGTCCTGCTTCTGGTGTTTACTTCCAGAGAAACGCGGTACCATCGGCTGAAGGTGCGGCCGGAGCGTCCCCTGACCTTCCAGGAGGCTCAAGAGCGGGACATCACGGAAATCGAAAACGTTGAAAAAGGCGGGCCCATCGCCTTTGCCGACTATGCGCTGCTGAACGATGGCACGAAGGAGGAGCTGTTCGCCGGAATTGACGATTTACTCGCGCGCTGGCGAATTCGTTCTCCCGACGGAGAAAAGCACGTTTGACGAGGTGGCGCAGGAGCACCTTATCTGACTCCTTGTTAAAACGTCGGGACGGCGCTCGATGTTCGAATCCCGGCAGAAGTTCGTGCCGGGCCGGGCTGCAGTGCAAGATGGACCTCGTGCCTACCACGTTTTGCTTTTTCCAAACAAGCTGGATATGATGAGCCCCGACGTCCTCCGCCGATCGTGCGGAGGGCTCGCTAAAAGCGGGGCGGAGGGAACATGATCACAAGAGATGATTACTACATGGGTATCGCAATGGCCGTGCGCAGGAAGGCGAATTGCATGGGCCGACGAGTCGGCGCCGTGATCGTCAAACGCAATCGCATCATCTCCACTGGCTACAATGGGACGCCCGAAGGAATGGCCAATTGCCTTGATGGCGGCTGCGTACGTTGTAAGAATCAAGAAGCATATAAGGCAAGCGTTGGATATGACGTCTGCATATGCGTCCACGCCGAGCAGAACGCGCTGATCACCGCAGCTAGATTTGGAAATTCCATTGAGGATGCCTTTGTGTATTCGACGCTTCGGCCGTGTTTCGATTGCACAAAGGTATTGCTTCAAGCCAAGGTTCACACGATTTACTACATTCATGATTGGGCCCATCCGGTCGATTCCCTGCAGGAGCAGTATCTGCTTGCTCAAAGCAAGCTTCCGGGCGGGGTCAGGAAAGTGGAGATTCAGGACCCTGAGGCGGAGTGGGCGAACGGCAATGCTGCGCCGATAAGTGGCTGAGGCTGGCGCCCCTCTGGTAGCGGGGAGCGCGTAGCCACCGCGCGATTGTTGCGCCGTGGGCTTTTCTCAATCGGACACCCACGGCATTGAGAACCTGTCGTGGCTAGCAGCTAAGCAGAAGGAGGCTCAAAGAATCGGCTCGGTCGCACATTGCGGCCGGGCCTTTTTGCGTTTCGCAGCAAGTTATGCGGAGATATTCACATTTGGAGGGAGCCATGTCAGCCTTTGACGCCAAGCGAGTAAGTCATGAATACACTCAGACGAACGATGCGCCGCCGGAAAAAGTGTTCCCACTGCTCTGCCCGGTGCGGGAAGCGGATTGGGTGCCGGGATGGCAATATCGCCTGATCTACTCAGCATCGGGCCTGGCCGAGGATGGGTGCGTGTTCTCCACGCCGAACGACGCCGGCCCGGAGACGGTCTGGATGGTAACGCACTACGATCCCACAGCGTTCAGGATCGCCTTTGCCTGGATCGAGCCCGGCATGATCGCGGCGCAGATCAGGATCGCGCTGGGTCTTTCTCCCGGCGGCAAGACAAGCGCGCGCATTCGCTATCTCTACACCGGCCTTTCTCCGGCCGGGAACGCCGTGCTCGACCGTTACACAACGGAGTGGTTTCGGAGCAAGATGCAGAGCTGGGAAACGGCCATAAATCACTTCCTGCGCAACGGCACCTTGATTCAGGCGGCAGCGTGGGAATGACCTCCCGAGGAGCTGCGAAGGCCCACCAATCTAAGTGCGAAATCGGTGGCAAGATGTTTCTGTATTATGGCACCGCCCGAGCGCTGATTGCCCAGTATTCGAAAGTTCGCTGGCGACGGTCTCCCGCGAGGGGTGAGGTTTATTCATTTGACGTGGGCGGGCGTAAGTGCACGTATTGAAGGGAGCCGGGTTCCCGGCCAGGTCCTGCGAGTGAGAAGCCACAGCGCTCCAAAACTTTCACCGAAGCGATGTTATCACGGTGCGTGTGGGCAATCACACACGTGACACCGGGTGTTGAGATAGCACGCCGCACCAGCGCCCGGACGAGTTCGGTGGCGAAGCCTCGGCACTGAAACTCAGGGACGACCGAATAGCCGATCTCGACAGTGCCATCCGCAGCCGGAGGACCAAAATACCCGCCCGCTCCGACGACGGTCCCGCCGTGACATTCCGAAGACCGCAGGACTGCGTACCAGCTGTACCAGCCTGCGGATCCTCGATCTCCCGCGAGGCGCGCTCGAAAGAACTCGATCGCCTGACGATCGTACTCGCCCGGTGGCCAGTCTGCGGGTACGCATGCACCCAGAAGACCCGCCAGTCCAGCGGGTGATTGAAGCTCGGCATCGAGATGGTCTAGGGTGGCGGCAACGAGGTCGAGGCGGTCAGTGCGGATAGTGAGCATGAATGATTCCTGTGCAAAAGGCGCAATCGATGCGCCACCCGCGGAACTCTCTACGAACTGACCGGCATCCTCCCTTTTGGCCTTCGGATGATGAATACCAGCGGGATAATGAGCAGAAACAGGACGCCCATGAGCCGGAATACACTCAGGAAGCTCAACAACGCCGCCTGCTGTTGCACCAAGCCATAGAGCATGGCCAGGGCACGGCGACTCGCGGTGGCGGGGTCGGAACCGCCCCGCAAGAACAAGCCTCGAGCCTGTTCCAGTGCTTGCCGGGTGAAGGGGCTGTTGTCCGTCACATGCGCGGCCAGCAGGGATTGATTGAACTGGGAGCGCCGCGCAATCCAGGTGGTGACGAAGGAAACGCCCATGCTCGAGCCGATGTTTCGCATGACGCTGTAGAGGCTCGTGGCATAGCCGGTCTCTTGCTTGGGAATCGGATCCATGGTCAGAACCGTGAGGGGGACGAAGACAAAGGCCAAGCCGGCGCCCTGGTTGAGCAGGTGCACGAGGATGTCCCAGGTGCCGGAATCAAGGTCCATGTGAGAGTAGCCGAAGAAAGCAAGGCTGGCGACCGCGAAACCGAACACGAGCATCCAACGCGCATCCCAGCCTCTGCCGAGCAGGTATCCCACCAGCGGCATGCAGAGGGCTGTAGCAATGCCGCGCGGGCTGGTCCAAAGCCCGGCGGTCGCGGACGTCCAACCGAGCAGGGTTTGCATGAACAATGGCAAAGTCACCAAGCTGCCATAGAGCACGAACCCGAGCAGCGTGACCAACACGATGCCCGCCGCAAAGCTTCGATACTTCAACAGCCGGAAATGAACGATGGGCTGTTCCGTGGTCAGCTCCCGGATGACGAAAGCCGCCAGGAAGCCGGCTGCCAGCACGGCCAGGGTGATGATGAAACGGGAGCCGAACCAGTCTTCTTCCTGGCCTTTGTCCAGCATGATTTGCAGCGACCCCATGCCCACGGCCAGCATGCCGAAACCCCAAAAGTCGGCGCGCAGCTTACCACGGCTAAGGTAGGGCGGATCGGAAATAAAGAGGCCGATCATGATCAGGCTGGCGATGCCGACCGGAAGGTTGATATAGAAGACCCAGCGCCAGGAATAGGTATCCGTAATCCACCCGCCCAGCGTGGGGCCAAGTATGGGGGCGGCTACAATGCCCAGCCCCCAAAACGCCATTGCCTTGCCGCGCTCCTCGCCGGGAAATTCCTCGAGCAGCACAGCCTGCGAAAGCGGCTGGAGCCCTCCGCCCGTAGTGCCTTGGAGCACGCGAAAGAAAATCAGCGCGGGCAGATTGGGGGCAATCCCACACAAAAGGCTCGATACCGTGAAGCCCGTCACGACGGTCAGCAGCAATCGCTTGCGGCCAAAGTAGTTCGCGAGCCAGCCGGTGATGGGCAGGATGATGGCGTTGGCCACCAGGTAAGAGGTGAGAACCCAGGTGGCTTCGTCGACGGTGGACGAAAGGCTGCCCGCAATGTGCGGCAGGCTGACGTTGACGACCGAAGTGTCCAGCACCTCCATCACCGCGCTGGACATCACGGCAATCGCCACCAACCAACGTTTCCCTGAAGAGTGGGTGACCCCTACGCTGCTCATAGTGCCGACGAGATTTTAGCACTTACAGAATGCCAGACCACATGCCTTGCGAACGAAAGCTGAAGTAGGTGCTGGTTGCGGAAGGCCCGCCGCGGCGCACTCAGGATGACATGTCATTCTGAGCGGAGCGCAGCGTAGCGAAGAATCTGCTTTTGGTTGCGGCCAAGGGGCGCGCTGTAGCACCATGGGCCAACTTCTTCTCCTGCCGCGAAGAAAAAATTCACCACAGAGCGCACAGAAACCACAGAGAAAAGTACTTCTGCTCGCGCGAGCAGGGATTACAAGGTTACGGTTCCTTGTTTGTTGACCCACAGTCTTTGCCTGCATCTCTTCTCCGTGACCGCTGTGGTGAAATCCTTCTTGGGTTGCCACTAAGGGCCGCGCTGTTCTTCTGACACCTAATTTCTGGCTCCTGCCTTGATTACCAAACCGCGCCGGCTTCGTCCAATAGAGGTACAGGTCACGCTTGAGTCGTTGGAGGAAAAGATGAGCCGCAAAATTGGTCTGGGTTTGTGCTGTTTAGTATTCTTGCTCGCCGCAGGGTCTCGCGCCTATTCCCAATCACGCCTTGCGAAGGATCTGAAGCTTGATCCCGGCGGCAGATTGGTTGTCGAGGCCAGCGCGAGCGACGTTATTGTGACGGGGAGGGCGGAATCGGGCGCCCACGTGGTTATTACTTCCAATCGAGCTGATTTGGAGGATCTATTTACCTTCAATTTCAACGAAGAGCCTGGGGCAGTCCGCATCGAGGTGCGAAAACGAAGCGTGCAGCCCTGGCCCAAGTCGCTGCAAGTGCGCATGGAAGTGGAAGTTCCCGCGAAGACGAGTGTCGAGATCCGCACCGGTGGCGGAGACGTCAAGGTCAGCCACCTCGAGGGCGACACAAACCTCGAGACTTCGGGCGGAGATGTTGCGGTCTCAGACCTCGCAGGTAATTTAGCGGCAACCACCTCCGGCGGGGACATCGAATTGCGCGACCTCACCGGAGAAGTTAAGGTCAAGACCTCCGGAGGAGATATTACCCTTGAAAACGCGAGTGGCCGTGTTGAGGCCCACACCTCGGGTGGAGATGTGAATGTGGCGTTTGCGCGTGGGAATGCTAAAGGGGGAGAAATCGAAACCTCCGGCGGCGACATCAAGGTTCGCGTTGATCCGGCAGTTAGCCTTAACCTGGATGCGTCGGCCTCCAGTGGCGAAGTGATCTCAAATCTTCCCCTGAAGGTGACGGGAGAGATTTCCCAATCCAGGCTCCACGCCACACTTGGGTCCGGGGGGGAGACCCTGCGAGTCCATACCAACGGTGGAAGCGTTCATATCAGCGCCTTGTGAAGCGCGTAGCCGTGGCAGGGGGTTTGTGGCGTGGGCGACGAGAACCGGTTCCCGGCGCAGTCTTCTCTCGAGCTCCGCGCCGCTGAGCTGAGAAGGCTCATTCATCTATCTGGTCGGTTAGACCAGGATGTGCATCCGCAGCCGGGAGTGTCCTAATCAGACATTGAGGGTCGAGGTTGCGATCCCGCTCTGCGGGACCGCCCCAGGTGGACTCCCAAACTTTCCACCGCCCACCAGCGGTAATAAGTGCTCGCCGCTCACGTTTGTTTTGCTCTTCTGACTCCTCACTTCTGAATTCGTCTTTTTGAGATCTTGAATCTGCCATCTGCAATCGCGCAGCGCCCCCCAGCAAGCGTAGCGCGGACCTGTTTTGTAGGTCCGCGGCTTTTCGTGCCTGCCAGTGCTCGTTGGCACGGTTGACTATTGCCTCCGCACGGCATCCCGCGTAGATTGATCGCACGTCAAAGTTGCGGCGCCCGTTCCTCTATGACCGCTACATCTTCGTGACCGTGAATTTGCTGAGATCGAGACGCAAGCTGGAGGAATCCGATTTCGCACGGTTGGCAATTGCACTGGCGCGGATGCGGCAAAAGCAGCGATTTGCACTGACGGCCTGGGTGTTTCTCCCCGATCACTGGCATGCCATCATTTACCCACCCCATCCGCTGAGCATCGCGCAAGCGATGAGTGCGATCAAGGTCAGCTCGATGGTCGCAATCAATCACGCGCGACACGAAAAGGGAGAACTTTGGCAAGAGCGTTTCTTTGACCACGCGCTCCGCACGGTGAAAGACTACGGGGAGACCGTAGAGTATATCCACATGAATCCGGTGAAACGAGGTCTGGTGAAGCGACCCGAGCAGTGGAAGTGGTCCAGTTTTCCTGAATACGCGGGCGTGGACGCCGCCGAACAGCAGAGCCGGTGCGGGCTAACTATTGACCGCATGTCCCGCAGGCGCGGGACCCGCCGATGAGAACGCGAGGATTTGAAGCGGAAAGCCGCGGACCTACAAAACAGGTCCGCGCTACACCTGCTTCGACGAAGCTCGAGCGGAACCGATCACTCTCAAAAAGCCGGGCGCGGCGATAGGTGCTACTGGTGAGGAATTGCGGCTGTCCGGGCGCAAAATGGCGTTTGGAGGCCGGCATGACCAGCGCTAATATGGCATGCTGAAGCGCAGAGCTGCGCTCCGCGCCAGCCAGCGTCTCTTCAGGACTGGTTCAAGTTGGGCTCCGCAAGGGGCGGAGGAATCTCGGAGGCCGCCGGCGCTCGGTTCTGAGCCCGCTCCAGCCGCCGAATGGCGCGTTTATCGGCCTTCATTTTCTGCTTCTCCAGACGCTTGACCTCTTTCTGTCGCTTCTGAAAAGTCGTTCGCTGTCGACCTGCCATGCAGGCTCCTTTCACCCTTGGACGGGAAACAGAATCCGGGCGGAAACTCCGCGCCGGGAGTTCATCTTACCAGCGAGGTTCGCGCGGCGAGCGGGGCCCGCGGGAGTTGTCGTGGCCACCTTTGCGCTTCCCGCCGAAGCCTCCGCCGCCGCCCGGGCGGAATCCACCGCTGCGCTCCGGTCTCGGGCGCGCTTCATTGATGGTGAGCGCGCGTCCCTCGAATTCCTTGCCGTTCAAAGCGCCGATCGCCTTCGTAGCGTCGTCGTCCTGAGCCATCTCGACGAAGGCGAAGCCGCGCGACTTTCCGGTGTCGCGGTCGGTCATGATCCGGACTTGCTGCACTTCTCCGAACGGGCTAAAGAGCCCACGCAGCGCGTCTTCGGTCGTGTTAAAGGTCAGGTTTCCAACAAAAATGTTTTTCATTCATTCGCCTCAAGAGTCTAGCGTCCCGCGCGTCGCGGGGTTGATGTAGTCGGGGGTACATCCAACCCCCGAAGAGAAATGCCCCTGCGATCAATCTGTGGCGTGGAGAAGAAAAGCCCCGCAGCCTCAAATGAAGAAACGCTGGAGCTGACGCTCCATAGTGTCCAGTTCTATTATCCCACATTTTCAGCAGTTGCGCGAAATGCTGGTAGACACTTCCAGTGAGGCTTGACCCACCCCGTCCATCGTTTGTACATCCAGTAAGCAGAAGAGTATACTCCCGGACGGCTGCCGCAACGCAAGCCGCGCACTGTGGGGAGCTAAATCCATATCGATAAGGAGACGCCATGTGGACGCGAAGAGACTTCTTGAGAATGGCTCTGGCCCTGCCCGCTGGGTTATGGCTGGCACGCTATAAAGCGCAGGCCGCGCCTTTGCGCGCTGCGGTCAAGATCACGTCCATCAAGGCGCTGCAACTGGATTTTGAAGGCGATGGTTGTCTGGTCAAGATTGAGACCGACGCCGGAATTACCGGGTACGGAGAGACCGGCGTGGACGTCGCGACGGCGCGCGCCCGCATCCCGCTTTTGCACCTCGTCGGCGCCGACCCTCTCGCCATCGAGCGTCATTTCCAGGCTATGACCGGAGCCATTCATCCTTTCCGGCCGATCATCCCCTTGATCAGCGGAATTGACATCGCCTTGTGGGATGTGGCCGGGAAGATTCTGGATCTCCCCATCTACAAGCTGATGGGAGGGCCGCTGCGCGATGGCGTGCTGTTGTATTCACACGGGGATTTTCTTAAGGACATGACCAGCCCGGCCTCCTGCCGCGAGTGGGCGCAGATGATCCGCGAACAGCCCGAAGGCTTCACGACTTTCAAGATCGAACCGAAGCAGGCCCTCGCTCCCGGCGAAGAGGTGGGCCCCACCGCCACCACCGCGCAACTGAGGAAAATCGCCCGGGGATTCGAGAACGTGCGCGCCGCCGTGGGAGATGACATCGACATCGCCGTCCATTCCCACAACCAGTGGGACACCCCCAGCGCGATTGCCGTGTCCAGGGCCACCGAATCGATCAAGCCGGTGTTCTTTGAAGACCCGCTGAACAGCATCGAATACTGCGAATCGTGGATGGCGGTCAAGCGGGCGACACGCACTCCGATTCTGACCGGGGAAAAGCTCGAGATGGTCAAACAGTTCAAACCCTTTGTCGATACTCAGGCGGTGGACATCATCCATCCCGATGTTTCCTACGCGGGTGGTATCAGCGGTTGCCGGAGGATCGCCGACTACGCGGCGCTGTACCGCACGCCCATGGCTCTGCACAACGTGGGGACACTGGTGCGGACGTATGCCTCGGTTCAACTCGCTGCCGCGATTGCAAATTTCTACCGCTCGGAAAACCGTCTGGGCCGCCCCGGACGCATGGTCGAGAAGATGGCTGCGGGAAAGCCACCGGTGGTCAGGAACTCGACCTTTCAGCTTCCGGAGGGGCCCGGCCTCGGTCTCGAAATCGACCCCGGCTTCATGCGCGAGCACACGCCGCATGGGGAAGACTGGGCCTGACCTCATTTCCCCGTAGTTGCGAGCCTGCGGTTAAATGCCTCAACGGGCGAATGGGGCGCCGAGGGGGCTCGAGTCGTTGTTGCAACCAACCACCCCCTGCCCCCTCCCGCCGCGGCGGGAGGGGAATCTGTACTCCCCTCCTCGACTAACGAATCTCAACAAGCCGGCTCCTGCTGGCGGACAACCATGCGACTCAGTTCTATATACCCAGAAAGGCTAGAAAGCGGCCCGTCAGCAGAACACTCGTTGCGAATACTCATCGTAACCAATTGAAAATAAACGAAAAATAATTCTTGACAACATGTAACTCAAGTTATATGATGTGCATCTACTAAGGTTGAAGGAAGAAAATTCAAGGAGGTAAATGACAATGCCAATCGTGAGATGGGAACCCTTCCGAGATCTTCTGACGACTCAGAGGGAGTTTGACCGTCTGTTCAAAGAAGCTTTTTCGCCCATGTCCGGTGAGACGGAAGTCTCGACACGCTCGTGGGCTCCTCCGGTCGACATTTACGAGACCGAGGACGCCATCGTTCTGAAGGCGGAGCTGCCCGGGATCGATCCGCAGGACGTGGAAGTCCGGGTTGAGGACAACACGCTCTATCTGAAGGGCGAACGCAAGTACGAAAAAGAGGTCAATGAGCAGAACTACCACCGCATTGAACGGTCGTATGGCTCCTTTGCTCGGAGCTTCTCGCTCCCCAATTCGATCAGCGCCGAGAAAGTGAAGGCGGAGTACAAGGATGGCTTGCTGACCTTGACGATGCCGAAGCGCGAAGAAGCGAAGCCGAAGACCATCAAGATCGACGTGACCAAGAGCTAAGGTGGTCCGGTTCGAGCGGTCAGGGTCTAGCGAAGACCCCGGCAACGACTTGCCCACCCGGGATTCTTGAACCGCGCTGGGGTCGCCAAAGCGGCCCGGCGCGGTTTGTTTTTCTGAACCGCCTGTTTCGCTAAATTGTATAGCGGCTGAGAACAGTCAGGGCGTACTGCGCGATTTCCCAGTTTCTAGTTTCCAGTTTCTATTTTCCATTGTCGAGTTTCCAATATGGCGACACGTTTTGACAAATTCACGGTAAAAGCCCAGGAAACCCTGCAAGGGACGCAGGATGTTGCCAGCCGTTTCGGCAATCAACAAATGGAACCTCTGCACCTGCTGTTGGCTTTGATCGACCAGAAGGAGGGCATCGTCCCAAGCCTTCTGGCCCGGCTCGGTGTACCACCCGCTTCGGTCGCAAAGGAAGCTGAGCAGGCCATCGAGAATCTCCCCAAGGTCGGGGGAACCACGGACCATTATCTCTCCCCGGCGCTCAAAGAAGTCCTGGACCAGGCTTCCAAGGAGACCGAGCAATTCAAGGACGAGTTCGTCTCCACCGAGCACCTCCTGCTCGCCCTGTCGAGGAAGTCGAAGGACGCTGCGGGCCGCGTTCTGGCTCAGCTCGGAGTGAGCCACGACGCCATCCTGAAGGCGCTGGTTTCTGTCCGGGGGACGCAACGCGTGACCGACCAGAACCCCGAGGACAAATACGAGGCCTTGGAACGTTACGCGCGCGACCTTACGGAACTGGCGCGGCGCGGCAAGCTCGACCCCGTCATTGGCCGCGATGATGAGGTGCGGCGGGTTATCCAGGTGCTTTCGCGGCGCACCAAGAACAATCCCGTGCTGATTGGCGAGCCCGGTGTGGGTAAGACGGCCATCGTGGAGGGCATCGCGCAGCGCGTGGTGGCAGGCGACGTGCCTGAGTCGCTCAAGTCCAAGCGGCTGGTGCAACTTGACCTGGGGGCCCTGGTTGCCGGCTCGAAGTACCGGGGAGAGTTTGAGGACCGCCTGAAGGCCGTGCTCAAGGAGATCGAGGAGTCAAGCGGCCAAGTCATCCTATTCATTGACGAACTCCACACGCTGGTGGGGGCGGGCGCGGCGGAGGGCTCCATTGACGCCTCGAACATGCTCAAGCCTGCCCTGGCGCGCGGCGAATTGCGCTGCATCGGCGCCACCACGCTCAATGAGTACAAGAAATATATTGAAAAGGATGCCGCACTCGAGCGCCGCTTCCAGCCGGTTTACGTGGGCCAGCCGAGCGTCGAGGACACCATCGCAATTCTTCGTGGACTCAAGGAGCGCTACGAGGTTCATCATGGCGTGCGCATCAAGGATTCCGCCATCGTCGCCGCCGCAGTCCTTTCGAACCGTTACATCTCCGACCGATTTCTGCCCGACAAGGCCATCGACCTGATTGACGAGGCCGCTTCCGGCCTGCGCATTGAAATCGATTCCATGCCGGCGGGGATTGACCAGATCGAGCGCCGCATCACGCAACTCGAGATCGAGCGGCAGGCGCTGCGCAAGGAGGATGACCCGGCCTCGCGTGAACGCCTCGAGGTGCTTGAAAAGGAATTGGCCGAGCTTAAAGAGGAGTCGTCCAAGCTCAAGTTGCGCTGGAAATCTGAAAAGGAAGTCATCACGCAGATCCGCCGGCTCAAGCAGGAAATCGAGCAGGCCAAGGTTGACGAACAGCGTGTAACGCGCGAAGGCGACCTGAACAAGGCAGCGGAAATCCGTTACGGCAAGCTGGTGTCACTCGAGAAGCGGCTGGCCGCCGTGAACGCCAAACTCGAGGGCATGGAGAAAGCGGGCCGGATGCTGAAGGAAGAAGTGGACGAAGAAGACGTGGCCCGCGTGGTATCGAAATGGACGGGCATCCCGGTGTCGAAGATGCTCGAGGGTGACGTCGCCAAGCTCGTTCAGATGGAAAACCGCCTGCGACTCCGGGTGGTGGGGCAGGACGAGGCGCTGAAGCTCGTTTCGAACGCCGTGCGACGCAGCCGCGCGGGGCTTTCCGACCCCAAGCGGCCTATCGGCTCGTTCCTCTTCCTCGGCCCCACAGGCGTGGGCAAGACCGAATTGGCGCGAGCGCTGGCGGAATTCCTTTTCGACGACGAGCGCGCCATGCTGCGCATCGACATGTCGGAATACATGGAGAAGCACGCGGTGGCGCGGCTGATTGGCGCGCCTCCGGGCTACGTAGGGTATGAGGAGGGCGGGCAACTCACCGAGCAGGTGCGCCGCCGGCCTTATTCCGTCCTGCTTTTCGACGAAATCGAAAAGGCGCACCCGGACGTGTTCAACATCTTTCTCCAGATCCTAGACGAAGGCCGCCTGACAGATGGCAAGGGGCGCACCGTGGACTTCAAGAACACGGTCATCATCATGACCTCCAACATCGCCAGCACCTACATTCACGAGGCGATGAGCGGGCGCGGCGGCGATGAACCCCCGGCTATTTCCGAGGTCCTCAAGAAGCGAATCCACGAGGCGCTGCTCGAACACTTCCGTCCCGAGTTCTTGAACCGCGTGGACGAGATTGTGATCTTCAACCCGCTGGGCAAGGAGAACATCAAGAAGATCATCGAGCTGCAACTCGGTTATCTCAAGAACCTGCTGGCCGAGCGCAAGATCCAGATTGAATTGACGCCCAAGGCGAACGAGTTGCTCTTCCGCGAAGGCTACGATCCGCAATTCGGAGCGCGCCCGCTGAAACGCGCCATCCAGCGCCTCATCCAGGACCCGCTGGCCATGAAGCTCCTGGACGGCGAGGTGCTGCCTAGCGAAACGGTGGAGGTTGACGGCGACCTGAAGAAGGGCACGATGACGTTCACCCGCGAAACGGCGAAGGCTGTGCGGTGATTGGCGCTCACGCCAGATGCGGAACGATCGCGTTGGCTATTGGCCCACTTTGGCTATTGGCTTACAATGGAGGCGTTATGAGTTACCGCTTAACAACCCGGCACGCTGGACCGGTTGCAGGTTCGGTAGTCAAGGCTAGGAGCCCATTCCCCCTCCCGGACCACTCCGGCATCGTTGGCATGCCCTTGCCGGACGGGACGCCAACCGTCGTAGACAACACCCTTGACGGCGTGCAAGTCAGAACTTTCGAGCAATTCGCTGAGGGGCGAGCCGTAGAGTACGTCTGGGTTCCAGACGCGGTTGAGCAACAGGCTGCGGTCTTAGACCGTGCGTACAGCCAGCTCGGACAGGGGTACAATCTGTTCTCAGCCAACTGCGAACACTTTGTCACTTGGGTTGTGATCGGCGCACCCGAAAGCCCGCAGCTCAGAGCCTACGTCGTTGGTGCCGGCCTGCTGGGGGTCGCCTTGTTTGCTCTGAGGTCCTTCAGCGGTCGGCGCAGCAAATCTTCGGTCTAAGGGTTTGCGAGCCTTGCCGTTGGTGCTGGCTGGCCCGCTACGCCTTAAAGGGAGGCTCCGCCGAAGTCCAGTCATCCGCTTTCCGAGCCAGCAAAGGGCGGCGCGGGGCTGATTGTCACGTCGAATGTTCTTATCTCCAGGTTCGGAATCGCCACAACCGCGTAATTCAAACTGTCATCGACGCGGCCAACTACAATGATGCCCCGAACGAGCTGCCCCGGCTTCGCCAAGTGGGTTTTAACATAACCCATGTACCTCGTAATTTGGTCGATGATTTCGTCTGTCCTGGCTCCAAAGCTTTTCAACTCGACCACCACAAACGCCCCGCGCCTATCCTTGCACAAGAGGTCGAGCCGCCCCACGGGCGTTGAATACTGCCTTCCTAACAACTGTAAACCTCTTTCCAGCAATTCCAGCCTCTCCGCCACGAGCGATTCGAGATCCCTCTCGTAAATCGCCTCAGCTATGCTCGAAGGCCTGCGAGCTGCTTCGGTTTTTTTCGTCGCCGCACCGCTTACGGCGGCGGTTTGCCGCCAGTCTATCAAGCCAATCGTGAGCAGCCCCGACCGTGCGAAGACGTCAGGACGCTGACCCATCATCAGGCACATCCAATACTCAGGGACCGGACTGACTGTCTGCAAAATGCCAGCCTCACACGCCAGCCTCGCAATCTCTCTGACATCAACGTATCCCCGCGGAACATTTGGGGAGCTCAGTACACTCATCGCTGCGGCAAGGTAACCGCGATTCGGCAGTTGGGTACGTGGCCCCAGCCTCTTGCGCTTGAAGCTCGGATACTCTTCCACGACAAAACCGCGCTCGCCGGTTTTCGCTGTTTTATACAGCTCCTGCCCCAACAGCTCTGGGCTCTTTCGGAGGGGCCTGGTTTTGAGAACTATGTCGACCAGCGTGGTCACCTCAGTCGGCGATCCCGCCTCTGACAAGGCCTGGCGTGCTGTGTCGAGAAACGCACCCGAGATTCTGGTGTGCTTAGCCGGTTGAGGCTGGAGACGCATGGCGAGACGAGTTTCCTTCTGGCACACGCGTCTTGTCAAGAGGGTACCGGTTGGGAAGCGCTGGCCTGCAGCACATGTTATTTCCTGGCCGCGGGGCGACGTTGCAGGATTGGCGTGCTCACAGGGACTTCGGCACGAAGCCGCACTTTGATTTTTGCTACCTGATGCTCTAGGATCAAACCATGCGAAGATCAAATGGGCCTGCGAAGACAAAACACCGCGACACGCAAGTCCCGGTTTTCATTGAAAAGGACGAGGATGGATTCTACGTGGTGGAGTGTCCTCTTTTTGAAGGCTGCTATAGCCAAGGGAAGACTGTTGACGAGGCGCTGCGGAACATCCGGGAAGTCATCCATTTGATCATTGAAGAGAAAAAGAATCGGGACATCTTGAAGACCTACCACCCGAGAGAATTGAGTCTGCACACCATCAGCCTATCACCGTGACCCGACTACCTATCCTTTCGGGTAGGTCGATTGTCAAGGCACTGGCTGATGAGCCCCTCCTTGGGGGAGGGTGGCCCCGCGGCGCGGGCCGGGAGCCTCGAGAGGCGCCTCACGTCACGCTTTGTCGCCTCACGGTATAATTTTGGACAGACAGGAACCAGAGAGGAGCAGGCCGTTGAAGATCAAGGTTGTGGTGCACGAGGCGGAGGAAGGCGGCTACTGGGCCGAGGTGCCGGCCATCCCCGGCTGTGCCACGCAGGGCGAAACCATGGAAGAGCTGAAGGCGAACGTCCACGAGGCGATCGAGGCCTGCCTCTCCGTGGATGCTGATCAGCCGGAGTCCCCGGCCAAGGACAAAGTATTGGAATGATCCTACCGTGCTCCGTCTGGCGCGCGTCCGTTGATGCTTGGCGGCGCGGCAAGGCTTGTAGGTGCGGTTCGTAAACCGCCCTCCTCCTTGGCTTCTCCGCATTGCCATTCCAAAAATGACATCAAAATGATATCATTATGATGTCGGAGGAGACATGCCAGACTTTGTAGTGCGGAATATTCCCGAAGAGATCTACAAGCGCCTACAGGAAAACGCTAGAGCTACGTCGGCTGCGCAAGGAGATCGCCAAGAAGTTCCCGGTGAAATACGAGATGCTTGAACTGATCCGTGAGGATAGGGAAAGCCGATGAGCACGATTCTTGGCACGCTGTGCCCGCGCCAAGGGTTTTGTCGGCTATGATGGCGCATCGATGTCAGTCATGATATCATTTTGCTATCGGAGTGATCATGCCTAACCTGACGGTTCGAAACATCCCCGAACGGACTTATAAGCGGCTGCGGGCCCGCGCGAGGAGCTGCGGGCGCAGTCTGAACGCGGAAATCCTCGACATCCTTGCTGAGAAGGACGGTTGGGAGATGCGCCGGAAGGAAATAGCCAAGGTTCTCCCCGAACTCCGTCGCGTACGCGAGGAGGTTGCCGGAGAGCATCCTAGTGCCCCCGACAGCGTGGCTCTGATTCGCGAGGATCGCGACAGCCGATGAATCTCGTCGTGGATGCGAGCGTCGCCGTCAAGTGGTTGGTCAAGGAGTCCGACACCGACAAGGCAGAGGCTCTGCTGGAGTCATGTCGACTTGGCAAATATGACCCCGTAGCCCCCGAACTGCTGGTCGCGGAAGTTGGCAGTGTCTTATCGAAGAGGGTCCGACAGGGGAGCATGAAAGCCAGCCAAGCGGAGTTCCAGTTCGACCGCTTCAACCGAATCCGCCCCGTTTTGAAGCCCCTCTTGGATCTCGCGGGGCGAGCCTTCAAACTGGCTCTGGTACATCAGCATTCAGTCTACGATTGCTTGTACGTGGCGCTTGCGCTCGAGGCTCAGTGCGAGTTGGTTACCGCTGATGAGAAGCTATTTCGTACCTTCTCGCCCAGCTATCCGAACGTTAAGTTGTTGCGCTTATGGCCCTGACCTATTGGTCATATGGAAGAGGTGAAGCATCTAATATAGTAGAGCATGGTCATGAGGACGACAGGAGTTTGAGGTTATGTGGAATAATCTGAAGACAACGATACTACTGGCGGCGATGACCGGCCTGCTGCTGGCCATTGGGCAGCTTTGGGGCGGGCAGCGGGGGCTGATGTTCGCCCTGGTGCTGGCGGCAGTGATGAATCTGGGCAGCTATTTCTTTTCCGACAAGATTGCGCTGAAAATGAGTGGCGCCAAGCCGATTTCGCGCCAAGAGAACCCGCGCCTTTACCAGATCGTGGAGCGCCTGGCGGCGAAGGCCAGCATTCCGGTGCCCAAAATCTATTACATCCCCACTGATTCGCCGAACGCTTTCGCCACGGGCCGCAATCCCAGCCACGCTTCGGTGGCAGTCACGGGCGGCATCCTGGATATTTGCGACGACGAGGAAATTGAAGGCGTACTGGCGCATGAACTCGGCCACGTGAAAAACCGCGACATCCTGATCTGCGCGGTTGTGGCCACGCTTGCCGGCGCCATCACCTTGATTGCTCGTATGGTTTATTGGGGCGAGCTGTTTGGGGGCTTTGGCGGCTCGCGCAGTAACAACCGGCGCGGCGGAGGCATGTTCTCCGCGCTCGCTATGATGATTGTCGCGCCCCTTGCGGCCATGCTCATTCAGCTTGCCATTTCCCGCTCGCGCGAGTACGAGGCCGACGCCACGGGCGCGCGCATTACCGGCAATCCCCAAGGTCTGGCGCGGGCGCTCGCCAAGATTGACAAGGGGTCCAAGCGAATCCCCATGCAGGCCTCGCCCTCCATGGCGCACATGTACATCTGCCAGCCGCTCACCAGCGGCGAGGTTTTCTCCAGCCTGTTTTCCACCCACCCGCCCATGCGCAAGCGCATTGAGCGGCTGATCGGACGGGATTTTGTCTAGTTGTCAGTGGTCAGTTGTCAGTTGTCAGTGCCTCATTTAGCCTATAATTCTTTATCATGCCCTCCAATTCCGGCAGCGATTTTGAAAGGGCCGTCGCGAGCTTGGGAGACATTATCATGCGCATCGGAAAAAGGATTGAAGACTTCTGGCAGCGAGTGACCGAAGGGATCACGGTGCAAGTCCTCTGGTCGCAATTCATGGCGGAAGCGCGGGAGAGCTACAGCCTTTACTCCCGCGAGATTGACTGGGAGGCGCTGCGCAAGGAAACCCGAGGCCGGCGATTCAGGAAGACCACTAGTGCGCTCTTTTGGGCGATGCTGATGAAGCTTTCGCCGGCCCGCCGGGTCTTCCTGCTCATTGCCTTGTTCTTTGCCATCGCTGCCTTGAGCGGCACCCAAGTTACGATGTCGACTTCTAAACATACCTACGAGGCAGCCCTGCCCCACAATTTCCTGCCCGTCGTGCTGGCCGTCGCCGCTCTGCTTTTTCTGCTGGCGCTCGAACTCGCTGACCGCGTCACCATGAAGCGCGACCTCGAAATTGCCCGCGAGATCCAGCGCTGGCTGGTGCCTGAGTCGCCGCCCGAGGTGCCGGGAGTCGAGATTGCGTTTGTTTCGCGGCCTGCCAACACCGTGGGCGGGGATTACTACGATGCGTTCTTGCGCGTCGCCCCGAGCTCGAAGCCCAACTCGAAGCGTTTGATGCTGGTTGTGGCAGACGTAGCGGGAAAGAGCGTTCCCGCTGCGTTGCTGATGGCCACCTTTCAAGCCAGCCTGCGAACCCTGGCCGAAGCAAATACTTCTCTCCTCGAGTTGGTCGAAGGGTTGAACCGCTATGCTTGCGCCCACAGCCTGGGCGGCCGCAGGTTTACAACCGCATTTTTTGGAGAATTAGAACCTGAGACCGGCGTACTCTCCTACGTCCGCGCGGGGCACGATGCGCCCTTCATTCGCCGCGCCTCCGGGAGCCTCGAGCGGCTGGAGACCGGAGACCTGCCGCTGGGAATCGACGCCAGCGCTCGTTTCACCTGTGGCGCTGCAACCATGGCCCCCCGCGACCTCCTGGTGATCTTTACGGATGGACTGATTGAAGCGGTGAACGATGCCGACCAGGATTTTGGAGAATCCCGCCTCCTGGAGGTGCTGAAATCAAGCGACGCCGCGGGTGCGCAAGCCACGCTGAAAAGCCTGCTCTCCGCTGTTGACGCCTTCGTGGGTCACACCCGCCAGCACGACGACATCACTTGCCTGCTCTTGCGCACCGACTGAGAATGACTGGTGTCCCCACCGGCGCCTTTCGTCCCGGATATTCCGCAAAGGCGCAGCGCGGCACGGCCGCAACCAAAGAACAGGTTTTCATTGCCGATTGCTGCCTCCCAGTCACTCCGTGGAACCGCTCACCACACGATAGGCTTTTTGGATCGTCCCGGCCACGGATTGCTCAAACACCTGTGGTGGAAAGCGGTTTGCGTACTTCGGTAGCAGCTTTGCTGCCACAGTTTTTTCCGCCTCAGCCATCGTTGCGCCTTGGGCGTAAGCATCGGCAGTTTCCGCCATCAGGTCGCTGATATAAGACCTCCACAACTCAAACTGAGCTTTGCCCCGCATGACGTCGCCGTGGCCCCCGATGACGTAATCGAAATCCAGCCTCTCCGCATTTTCCAGCGTCTTGATCCAATCGTAGGGGTACCCGTCACCCATATAGGGCATCCAGCCTTGTAACGCATCGCCACTGGCGATCACCTTTTCTTTGGGCAAATACACAAAGACGTCGCCGTCCGTGTGCGCCCTGCCCAGCCAGAGGATTTCGACGACCCGCGATTTCTGGTACAGGATCAGGCTGCGGTCGAAGGTAATGGTTGGCAACGTCACGCGCATGGACTTCAGTTCTTCCAGGTAATCTTCCGCTTGGCGCAGGTTCTCCTGAATTGTGGCTTTCTGTTGCGGGTCAGAGGCTTGGGCGAGGTCAGCCTTGAGTTTTTCAATCTCCTTGGGGACCGCGACAATCTCGTGCTTCACACGCGGGATGCCGCGCTGCTCGATGCTTTCGCGTGTGGCCTGGGAGGAGATGATCTGAACGTCCTTCGGCCAGGTGTCCAGGTAGGCTTGATTGCCTTGGTAGTGGTCCCAATGGAAATGAGTGTTGACCACGAATCTGACCGGCTTGTCGGTAACGGTTTTGATTTGCGCCTGGAGGGCCCGCGCGGCCGAAGGTTTCGAGTGAGTGTCCACCACCAGCACAGCATCGTCGAGCAGAATCACCGCGGCGTTGCAGTTCACCTTGTATTGCTCTTTGGCAATCGCCGCGTAGACGCCCGGGACGACTAGCTTCAAGTCGAATAGCTCGTCCGCCGGCCACAAGGACGGGGCCGAGAGCAGGATGAGAATCCCAAGCCAGTGCAGAGCCTTCATGATCTCCCTCCGTGAGAGTTGTATCGTAGCGCCGTCTGGAGGACGCGATTGTATCAGAAAAAGCAGTGACTCGCGCTGGTGAAATCTCTAGCCCCAGCACACCGCCTCCCTCCGGTCGCCACCCGCGACGGGGCCGGACGTGATATATTTCGTCGGGTTCGAGATTGGGAGCACTTCCTTTTGGAGTCATCCCCAAATGCAGGTGTACAAAAAACTCGGCTGGCTTCTTCTGACGGCGCTGGGCGCCCTGGCGCTCGGCGTGATTGCCGTTTCGCGAGGAGAGCCGATCAATGCCGTTTGGCTCATGCTCGCCGCAGGCTGTGTCTTTGCTTTGGGCTACCGCTTCTACAGTCGTTATCTGGCCTATCGAGTCCTGGAACTGAATGATCGGCGCGCCACGCCCGCTGAACGACTGGAGGACGGACGCGATTTCGTTCCCACCAACAAATGGGTCGTGCTTGGACATCACTTCGCAGCCATCGCGGGGCCTGGCCCGCTGGTGGGGCCAATCCTGGCGGCGCAATTCGGGTATCTGCCCGGAACGCTCTGGATAGTGATCGGAGGCGTGCTGGGCGGGGCCGTGCACGACTTGGTAACGCTCTTCTGCTCGATCCGCCGGGACGGCAAATCGCTGGGCCAGATGGCGAGGGACGAACTCGGCGCGCTGGGTGGCTATTGCGCCTTGTTTGGCGTGCTCGGCATCATGGTCATTCTTCTCGCCGCGGCGGGGCTAGTGGTTGTCAACGCCCTGAAAGGTAGTCCCTGGGGGCTCTCGACCATCGCCATGACCGTCCCGATTGCCCTCCTCATGGGAGTTTACTTGCGCTATTGGCGCCCCGGCAGGGTCCTCGAAGCGTCAATATGGGGATTTATCCTGATCGTCGCCGCGGTGGTGGGCGGTCGTTACGTAGCTGCTTCGCCCATGCTTGCGCCCCTCTTTACCTACAACGCTCCGACATTGGCCTGGATAATCATCGGCTACGGGTTTGTAGCTTCGGTACTGCCTGTTTGGCTCCTGCTTGCGCCCCGTGATTACCTAAGCACCTTCGTGAAGTTGGGGACAATTGTGGCGCTGGCTCTGGGCATCCTGGCGGCGCGTCCCATCTTGTTGCTGCCGCCATTAACCCGCTTTACCGACGGAACGGGACCCGTCTTCGGCGGAAAGGTATTTCCCTTCTGTTTCATCACCATTGCTTGCGGGGCCGTTTCTGGATTCCATTCGCTCATTGCCTCGGGGACTACGCCAAAGTTGATTGCCAAGGAGAGCCATGCGCGCATGGTGGGTTATGGCAGCATGCTGTTGGAGTCGCTGGTGGCTGTGACCGCCATGGTGGCGGCCGCCGGACTCGAGCCGGGCGTCTACTTCGCGATCAACAGTCCTGCAGGTGTTGTTGGGAGCGCTCCCGAACATGCGGCGGCGATTATCTCCTCTTGGGGCTTCCCGGTCACCGCCCAGCACATGGCGGACCTGGCATTGAGAATCGGAGAAAAGACGCTCTTTAATCGGACTGGCGGCGCGCCATCCCTGGCTGTTGGCATGGCCCACATCTTCTCCCGTATTTTGGGAGGGTCCCGGTTGATGGCCCTCTGGTACCACTATGCCATCATGTTTGAAGCCTTATTCATCTTGGCCCTTCTCGATGCCGGAACGCGCGTGGGGCGCTTCATGGTGCAGGAAGTTTGTGGGCATTTTTGGAAGCCCCTGGGGAGGACGGGATGGTACCCGGGAGTTATCTTGACCAGCGCGGCAATCGTAGGCGCCTGGGGTTACTTCCTTTACGAAGGCGTCGTTGATCCTCTCGGCGGCATCAACAGCCTGTGGCCGCTGTTTGGAATCTCGAATCAGCTCTTGGCCACTATAGCCCTTTGCGTTTGCACAACCGTTCTCATCAAGATGGGAAAATGGGAGCACGTGTGGGTGACTCTGCTCCCTCTCACTTGGCTGGCTACCGTGACCCTGACGGCGAGCGCGCAGAAAGTATTCCATCCCGACCCGAGCATTGGGTTCCTGTCCCATGCTCGCCACTTGGGGAAGCAGCTCGCCGAAGGCAAAATCCCGCTTGCTCAGATCGCCGAGTCGCAGCGCCAAATCTTCAATGACCGCTTGGACGCCGTCATCACAGGGATATTCGCGGGCGTGGTGTTACTAATCCTTGCCGAGGCCGGGCGTCAATGGTGGCTCTACGCGCGGGGGCGAAGGAAGCCGGTTTTGAAGGAGGCGCCCATGGTGGTCTCGAGAATTACAGCCTAGGGGGCAATCGTCGGTGACCGATGGTCAGCCATCGACGATCCGCGATGTCAGGCCGTCGGCGCGAGGTCGGCCCAATCGAACCGTTGAAAGCAGAGGGCCTACGATACGACGTTCGCGAGAGCGTCCGGTCACTGTCATGCTGAGCGCAGCGAAGCATCTCGCCCTGCTGTTTGTCGGCGGAAAAGTCCAGAGCGAGATTCTTCGCTCCGCTCCGCTCCGCTGCGCTCAGAATGACATGACATTGGGTTCATTCCGTGACGGGCGACGAAACGAGAATTATGTTCTCGTTTTCCACCATCCGACTTGTAGGGCCGACCCTTGGGTCGGCCTTTGGCCGGGGCAAGCCCCGGCCCTACTTCTTGAGGGACGATGAGCAAAATTCGAAACAAGTTACGCACGCTTTGGGAGTACTTGCGTGAGGTAGCCGGAGAAAACGATTACCTGCGCTACCGGAACAACACCCTCGCGAGGGGTGAAGAGCCGCTGTCGCCGGAGCAATTTTATTTGCGGCAACTGGAGCGGAGGTATTCCCGGATTAACCACTGTTGTTGAGAGGAGATAAGGCAGTGGGCCGTCACCCGGCCGAAATAGACCAAGTCGGTGCCTAACTTGTCGTACCCCCTCGGCAAATTCGATCGCAGGATGAGGCGTACAACATCCCCAGATTCCTTACCAGATCTGCACGCGGTCTGTCGGGGCGAGGTAGAGCTCCTCTCCGGGTTGGACATCAAAGGTCGAGTACCATGAGTCGATGTTCCGGACGGTATCTGCACGGAACTGCGCGGGGGAGTGCGGGTCAGTCATCACTTGCTGGCGGAGCGCAGCTTCACGCGTCTTCGATCCCCAGTTCTGTCCGAAGGCAATGAAGAACTGCTGGTTACCGGAGAAGCCGTCCTGCGTGGGGGCGGTCTTGCCCGCGAGTGAGGCGCGGTAGCCGTCGTAGGCAGCGGAGAGGCCTGCGAGGTCGGCGATGTTTTCTGCGAGCGTCTGCTTGCCGTTCACGGAGAGGTCGGGGAAGGGCTTGTAGGTATCATATTGCGCGGCGAGTTTCGCGGTGGCAGCGTTGAAATGGGCGAGGTCCGCAGTCGTCCACCAATTGCGCACACGCCCTTGGGAGTCAAAGGCGCTGCCTTCTGTGTCAAACGTATGGCTGATTTCGTGTCCGATGACGGAGCCGATGGCGCCATAGTTGGCCGTGGCAGGGGCCTGGGGATCAAAGAATGGTGGTTGGAGGATGGCAGCCGGGAAGTTGAGCGCATTTTGCAGCGGGAGATTGACGGCGTTCACCGTCTGCGGCGTCATGGACCATTCCTTGCGATCGACCGGAAGGCCGAGACGCGCCACTTCGCGGTGGTAAGCAAACAGGCTGCCGCGCCAGATGTTGCCGAAGATGTCGTCCGCCTTGACTTCGTAGGCAGAGTAGTCGTGCCAGGTCTCCGGGTAGCCAATCCCCACATAAAGGGTGGTGAGCTTGGCCTGCGCTTCGGCTCTGGTCGCAGGAGCCATCCAGGAGAGCGCCTCAATACGCTTCCGGAAAGCGGAGATAATGTTCGCAACCATCGCCTGTGCCTCAGCCTTTGCTTCCGGGGGGAAGTAGCGCTGCGCGTAGATTTTGCCCACGGCGTCGCCGAGCAGGCCGTTGACCAGTTCGACGCCACGCTGCCAGCGCGGACGCTGTTCCGGTGTGCCGGAGAGTATCTTGCCGAAGAAGGCGAAGCGCTCGTCATTGAACGCTTTGGGCAGCACCCCGGCATAGGCTTCGATCAGGTGGAACGCCAGCCACTCCTTCCACGTGTCCAGCGAGGTGGAAGCGACGAGAGCTGACTCCCCGGTGAAGGCGGTTGGCTGCCAGACGATAAAGCTCGTCTGCTCGCTGAGGCCGGCGCCGCGGAAGTACTCCGCCCAGTCGAGGCCGGGGGCTTTAGCGGCAAAGTCGGCCTGCTTCCAAGTGTTATTGGCTTTATGGACGTCTTCGTTCTCTGCCAAGCTAAGGTGTTTTTCTGCGATGGCATGCTCCAACTCGACGATGTGCTCGGCGCGGGCGTCCGTGTCAGTAAATCCCGCAAGCTTGAGCATGGTTGAGATGTGGGCCTGGTATCTGGTGCGGATGTCGCACATACGGTTGCTGTCAGCCAGGTAGTACTCGCGGCCGGGCAGTTGCAGGCCGCCTTGCAATAGGTAGGCGGCATAGTGCTCAGAGTCGTTAAAGCCGGGCGCGACCCACAGCCCGAAAAGGTTGGGGGTGTGAAAGTTGGTGTTATTTAGCGCGTCGACGTCAGATCGGAGGCTCTCACCCAAAGCTCGGGCCAGCTCGCCCTTGTTCTGGAGGGCGGCAATTGATTCGAGGTGCGGGCGAAGCGGGGCGAGGCCTTTAGCTTCGATGGCGGCTTCGTCCATGTACGAGTTGTAGAGTGCGGCAATTTTGCGGATGCTGGAACCGGCCGGCGCATTGGCCTTGGCTGCTTCCTCAATCAGGCCGACGGTTCGCTTGTTGCTCAAGTCGGTGAGGCTGGTGAAGACGCCAACTCTTCCGCGGTCGGGCGGAATTTCGGTGCGCTTAATCCACCCGCCGTTGGCGTATTGGTTAAAATCGTCGCCTGGCTTGACTGAGGCGTCCATGTTGGCCACGACGATGCCGTGGGTATCTTGTTTGGGCGCGTCTATCGACGCGTTCTGCGGCTGAGCAGCAAGCAGAGGGAGAGCGATAAGAGCGCAAATTGCGGCGTGCGCGAGGGAAATATCCGAGGACCTAGGTTTGAATCTCATACATAGCATGCATAGCACTCCAAAGGCTGCGGCTTAGAAGTAGCGGCGAGTTTACCTCGCCAGTTGGCGGCATAAAGCCGCCTCTACATCAAACTGTACCACTACCTAGACGGCAGCCAACCGAAGAGTGTAGCACGGCCGCCATGAAGGATGAGGAAACAAGTGGCCCCGGCACGCGGGATTTTGGACTTGCAGGGCAGGTCAAGGGGGTGTCTAATCAAATCACCCATTGGCCACCCGAGGATTCCTGGGAGGCTAGACGTCATGAATAACCCCCCGGCCGGATTCGCACGAGGAAACAAACTGGTGGGCGGCTGCGAATTATGGGCTGAACGAGTTCCGAACGCGTTGGGAGGGTTGCGATGCTACGACACTGCACGACTTTGGTTTCTGTCCCACTGGTCTGCCTGATCGTCCTGAGCGGGGCCCACGCGCAGACCACCAACAAACCCGATCTGAGCACGCAGCCAAACCTGTACGTGGTCGGTTATGCCCACTTGGACACGGAATGGCGATGGGAGTACCCCCAGGTCATCAACGAATATATTCGCAAGACCATGGAGGATAATTTCAAGCTGTTCGACAAGTACCCGCACTACATTTTCAATTTCAGCGGCGCCAACCGCTACCGTTTCATGAAGGAATATTTCCCCGATGACTTCGCTAAGCTGAAGGGATACGTGGATGCAGGGAGATGGTTCCCGGCGGGATCCTCCGTGGAGGAAGGCGACGTGAACGCGCCCAGCGCCGAGGCCATCATCCGACAAGTTCTATATGGGAATGACTGGTTCCGGAAGGAGTTTGGCAAGGCCAGTGCGGAATACATGCTGCCCGACTGCTTCGGATTTCCGTCTTCCCTGCCGACCATCCTGGCGCACTCCGGGGTGAAGGGCTTCTCGACCCAGAAGCTGGTGTGGGGCTCCTCCGCCGACGCCGGAGGTCCGGAATCGCGCGAGAAGACGCCGGAAGGCACGCCGTTCAACGTGGGTGTCTGGGTGGGACCGGATGGCGAGAGCGTGCTGGCAGGTCTGAACCCAGGCGATTATGGTGGCGGGATCGAAACCGATCTCAGCAAACCGCTGCCTCCCGAACCGCCGAACGCCGAGCTCCAGGACGTTCAGAAGAAGTTCCACGCTCTGCGACAGAAGCTCGAGCAGGTCCAGCGGAGCGGTCAGCCGTTCGATCAGAAGGACATCCAGGAGTACAGGGCCCTGCAGAGCCGGCAGGAGGGGCTCGCCAAGGTTCAGCAAGTTCGGGAACAGGACCGATATCAGAACAACTGGGCCGCTCGTGTCGAGCAGAACGGTAAAGTCAGTGGCGTATTCACGGACTATCACTATTACGGTACGGGCGACATCGGCGGGGCACCGGATGAGGAATCTGTAAAGCGCCTGGAAGCCATCGTCACCAACGGGACGACCAGTTTGCCGCCGCAGGGCGTATTCGTCATGCCGGGGCAGCCGCATCCGGAATGGCCCGCGGTGCAGGTTGGCGATGGCCCCCTCCACGTGATCTCGGCGACCGCGGACCAGATGTTCCTTGATATCACGCCCTCTGAGGCCGCCGGACTTCCACGCTACACGGGTGAGATGGAGCTAACCAACCATTCGGCCGGCTCGCTGACGTCGCAGGCCTACGTGAAGCGCTGGCTCCGGCAGGAAGAGTTACTGGCCGAGGCGGCGGAGGAGGCCTCTATTGCCGCGCAATGGCTGGGTGCGCGGCCGTATCCGCTCCAGCGCCTGAACGACGCCTGGACGCTGGTGATGGGCGGCCATTTCCACGACATGGCCGCCGGAACGGCTACTCCCAAGTCGTACGAGTTCGCCTGGAACGACGACGTGATCGCGCTGAACCAGTTCGCCGGCGTGCTGAACAACGCCACCCAGGCTGTTGCCGCCGCGCTCGATACTGGCACCCAAGGCCTCCCGGTGGTGGTCTTCAACCCGCTGAACATCGCGCGGGAAGACGTGGTGGAAGCGAGCGTCACCTTCCCGGGCGGCATGCCGAAGGCGGTCCACGTGACGGGTCCGGACGGCAGGGTGGTTCCTTCCCAGATTTCAGGCGGCAAGGTGTTGTTCCTGGCCAGAGCGCCTTCGGTCGGGTACGCAGTTTACGACGTCGAGGCGGGCGCGGCCGGCGCCGCCTCGACACTCGAGGTATCGGAGAATTCTCTCGAGAACCAGTACTACCGCGTCAAGCTGAATGCCGATGGCGACGTCGCCAGCATTTTCGACAAGTCGATCGGCAGGGAACTGCTGGCCGCTCCGGCGCGTCTGGCGATCTCCTATGACAACCCCGAGCAGTGGCCGGCGTGGAACATGGACTGGGACCAGGAGCAGGCGGCGCCCAAAGCGTACGTGGGCGGTCCGGCGCGGATTCGAGTGGTGGAAAACGGCCCGGCGCGCGTGGCGGTCGAAGTTTGGCGTCAAGCCGCAGGCTCTGGCTTTGTCCAGACCGTCCGGCTTGCGGCGGGCGACGCCGGAAAGCGGCTGGAGTTCGCAAACGCAATCGACTGGAACACCCGCGAGTCGAACCTGAAGGCCACTTTCCCGCTGGCGGCTTCGAACCGCATGGCCACCTATAACTGGGACATCGGCACCATCGAGCGTCCCAGCGCGCAGCCGAAGAAGTTCGAAGTGCCCTCGCACCAATGGATCGACCTGACTGACATGAGCGGCGAGTTCGGCGCCACCATCCTGACCGATTGTAAGAACGGATCGGACAAGCCCAACGACCACACCCTCCGGCTAACGCTCATCCGGACCCCCGGCACGCGCGGCGGCTATCCCGACCAGGGCACGCAGGACCTCGGGCACCACGAGTTCGTCTACGGCATCGCCGGGCACGCCGCCGGCTGGCGCCACGGCGGGACCGACTGGCAAGGGCAGCGCCTGAACGATCCACTCATCGCCTTCGAAACCTCGAAGCATCCGGGCGCGCTGGGCCGGGAGTTTTCTCTGCTCAAGGTCAGCAACCCGCGGATTCGAGTTTTGGCGCTGAAGAAAGCGGAGCAGAGCGACGAGGTGATCGTGCGGCTGGTTGAACTCGATGGCCAACCGCAGGCGAACGTCCGGGTGTCGTTCGCTCGACCCATCACCGCCGCGCGCGAAGTGAATGGGCAGGAGCAGCCGGTCGGACCGGCTAAGGTCACCGGCGGCGCGCTGGTAACCTCATTCAGCGCGTATGAGCCGCGCACCTTCGCGGTCAAGCTGGCCACGCCGCCAGCCAAGGTTGCGGGCGTGCGTTCCGCGCCAGTGGCGCTGCGCTATGACCTCGCCACAGCCAGCAATGACGGCACGCCGTCCACGGAGGGGTTTGACGGCAAGGGCAATGCGCTGCCGGCGGAGATGCTGCCCGCCGAGATCACGCTCAACGGGGTGCAGTTCCGGCTCGCCTCGGCGAAGACCGGCACGCCCAACGCCGTTGTCGCGAAGGGGCAGACGATCGATCTGCCGCCGGGACGGTTCAACCGCGTCTACGTGCTGGCAGCCTCATCGGACGGCGACCAGAAGGCGAGGTTCGATGTGGGGTCCACGGGCGTCGATCTGAACGTCCAGGACTGGGGCGGATTCATCGGGCAGTGGGACGACCGGCAGTGGGTGGCGAAGGACACTCCTAGCCCGGGGACTCCGGCTCGGACGGAGCATGACGATTACGCCCAGATGACCGGCATCAAGCCGGGCTACATCAAGCGCGCGGACTTGGCGTGGTACTGCTCGCATCATCACAACGCCAAGGGTGAGAACGTGCCCTACGGCTACTCCTACCTGTTCGCGTACCCTATCGACCTGCCGTCCGGCGCGAAAACCATCCGGCTGCCCGATAACGATAAGATCCGGGTTCTGGCCATTTCGGTGGCCGATGAAAATCCTGAGGTGAAGCCGGCACAGCCACTGTACGATGTGCTCCCCCCGGTGGCCATTAAGTGACTTCGCCCTTTGGTACTGGTGTCATTTGCGAGACCTGGTCATTCCCGCGAAAGCGCGAATGCACTCCGCAAACCTTTGGAAATGTGCTGTCGTCGGACTGGATTCCCGCTTTCGCGGGAATGACCGGCGGCTCGAGTGGATCCCCATTCCAAATGACACCAATACCCGCCCTTTCGGCCTCGGCCGACAGCCTCTCCTTGCCGCAGGGCAGGAGCGTCGCCACCGGGGTCTCCGTGCTTCCGCGGAGCGGTTTCAAAGGCAGCGTCAGCCTGACGGTGAGTGATGCTCTGGGTCTCGTATCTCGCACCGAAGCCGTGCACCTGAGCCCGTAGCGTCCAAAAACTCGAACGAAGAAGATACCTCGGTCCAGGAATGCCGGTACAGATCTCCTCTGGGATCTGCGCTTGGTTGTCGTCTCTCGTAGACAGGAGCCTTTCCCCACCCACCACCTACCGCCTACTACCTGCCACCTATCGCTTCCCGACTACTGCCTATCAGCCCCTAACCCCTGTTCTTCATCCCCCACCTACCGCCTGCCACCTACCACCTACCAGCTACCACCTACCACATACTAACTACCTGTATTTTCAGCAACATTCCCGCTTTCACATCGTATCTCCTTTGTTTTCATTAACATTCCCGCTTCGCCGCAGAGTTTTGCACAACCATCCTTTGTTTTCAATAACATTCCCACTTCGTGCCGTCAAAAAACGAATTCCTTTTCAAGGTTGGTGGGCTTTCTTAAGCTCCAGGACAAATTGAGCGAGTGATGCTGGGACGCGCTGGCGGCGGACAGGCCTTCGTCCCCCAGTCCCCAGCCCCTGTTTTTTATTCCCCACCTACCACATACTAACTACCTGTCTTTTCAACAACATTGCCGCTTTCAACACGTAACTACCTATGTTTTCAACAACATTCCCGCTTCGCCGCAGAGTTTTGCACAGCCATCCTTTGTTTTCAATAACATTCCCACTTCGTTCGCTCAAAAATAGAATTCCTTTTCAACGTTGGTAGGCTTTCTTAAGCTCCAGGACAAATTGAGCGAGTGATGCTGGGGCGCACCGGCGGCGGGCAGGCCTTCGTCCCCCAGTCCCCAGCCCCCAGCCCTTGTTTTTCTTCCCCACCTGCCACCTACGACCTACCACCTACCGTATTCACCATTCACCATTCACAATTCAGAATTGCCGAAGCCCCGCCGCCTGTCACCTGAAACCTGACACCTGGAACCTGCACTTCGGAATCCCGAATCCTGTCTCTTCCACAACCCCGCTTACTACCCTAGCCTATCTTCTGCCGCCTGTCAAGAGACGGAATGTCCGCGCGGCGCCGGTACTGCTACGGCGTGCCCGGCGCTGCCGCGCTCATGCAGCAAGGCAACGGAGCGCTGGGTGACGTGCAGATTCTTACCGCCAAACCCTGTGTTACCAATAAGATCTCCGTGCCCTCCGTGACCACGAAAAATTTAACACAGAGGTCACTGAGATCCTCCGTGGTCTCTGTGTTGAGGCTTTGAAGGGTCGGAGAACACGGAGAAGTCCGTTTTGGCTGCGGCCACCGGGCCGCGCTATGCAGGTTGTCGCACACATTTTTGCGGTACCGTCCTTTTCGACTTTCGACTCTCGACTGCGATGGCCCCGGTGCGCGGGATTTTGGACTTGCATCGCAAGTTAACGGGGTGTCTAATTAAGTCACCCTTTCGCCAGCCCTGGGGGGCTAGGCGTCATGAACAATTTCCCCTCCTGTTTTAGGAGGGGGCCAGGGGGTGGTAAACCCGCGAATCGTCGCTCACCGTTGGGGCTGTTCCCCGGCGAGCCGACTCCGAGGCTCTACGACCGCGTGGCAGAAGTCCTGCGCACTCGGCATTGGCGCTTTCTCTCTGTGCCGACCGGGAAGGGTTTTATCCAGCTCAGCCTAACAAGAGTTAGGCTTCGCGGCGACAAGTCAGTATGACCATCGAGAACGCTTTAAAGCTCCTGGACGCGGTCACGAAGTTGTTCGGGGTACTCGTGTGGCCAGCGGTGCTGGTTTTCATCTTGATCCGTTTTGGCTCGGCCCTCCGCGAGTTCATCGCCAGCATGGGCGAATTTTCGCTAAAAGGTGCGGGTTTTGAGGCATCTGCGAAACGGAAGGCTGAGGCAGCTGCGGCTCTGGCAGCCGCTGCTGTCTCTCACCCCGAGGCTGGGGCAGCCCCTGAGGCTATGGCTAGAGACGCGCGGGCGGCAGCTCAGGTCGTCACAGAAATGGTCACGCCTCGCATGATTCGCCGCGCCGGAAGAGCAACGGTCCTGTGGGTTGATGACCGGCCGAGCAACAACGTGCATGAGCGCCAGGCTTTGGAAGCATTGGGCGTCAGCTTTGTGCTGGCTACATCGACAAACGAGGCGCTTGAGGAACTCGAGCGCCAGTCGTTCGATGCCATTATCTCTGACATGGGACGACCCCCTGATCCCCAAGCGGGTTACACACTCCTGGACAAGCTTCGGGCGAGTGGAGATGAAACGCCGTTCATTATCTATGCAGGCTCACGTGCGCCCGAACATCGCGCGGAGTCCCGACGAAGAGGCGCTCTAGGGTGTACCAATAGAGCTGATGAATTATTCGAAATGGTTCTCTCAGTGCTGGGGCAGGGGCGCGAAGCCTAGCACCGACTGCACCCGACGGCCGCGTCGGCCGTGTGGGGGGCCGCGAGTGAGCCGTTGCCGTTAGGCGGCGAACTCGACAAGCTGCGAATGATTGTTACTGAACATGGAACCTGAAGAGCTGAGGAGAGCGATCAGCGAAAGGCGCGCGGAGCAGGCCAAGCGTTCGAGGGTGGGTGTGCCATCCGGAGTTCGAATTGGATCGTTGACGGCCACAATCATGGATGGCGCAAGGTGGAGGGATGAGGATGAGTTCCCCTCCAGTCAGTTGTGGGCGGACGAATTCGAGAAGATTGTCAGCTTCGTTCAGGTGAAGGGGCAATTCGAGCATTTCCTGGGTGCGCTTCGTGGAAGTCCAAGTCAGCGAGACTCAGCAATTGCTGAGTTGAGAGCTGCCTTTTTCTTTAGCCGCAACGGATTTTCAGTCGTTGCTTGGAGGCCGCTCGGAGCCGCTGGACACGAGGGCGAGTTCCTGATTCGTGACCCTTCAGGTCGGGCGGTGTTCGTAGAGGTTAAATCTCCGGGCTGGGAAGGTGAATTATCGGACGAGGAGCGTGCGGCAGGCAGGATTGGGCAGGGCAAATACCTATTTTGCGAGGGCAGATTTATCGCTCCATGGGAAAGGATTCAATTTGCGGTCGCTAAGTCGTATAAGAAATTCAGCCCAAATTGGCCCAATCTGCTTCTGATTGTTGACGATTTTTTCGTGAGCCTACGACACGGAACTGAGATGCAAGCGGGCAGGGCGCTGTACTCGGCGCACGCCAAAGGGTACTTCACGGATTCGTCTTTCCAGAATCTAGGAGGGGTAGGTGTCTTTTGGGTCAACAACAATGGGCGCGAAATCTGGTATGAGATGAAGTTGTTTCTGAACCCTAACGCGCTGCCAGCCACAGCGCTGCCTGACCCGTTATCGCTTGCTTTTAAAGCAGTAAGCAAATGCTAGTACGATCCAATATTTCTCAGAATGCCAAGCTGGGATGGAGATCTGAGCGAAAGCCCCAGCCTAACGAAGCGCTGCAGCCGGCGCCCGCGAGACCCGCGCGCGGCTGAGCGCCAGGGCGTAGGCTCGCTGGAGGTCACAGATGCCTGAGACACCCACAAGTCCGTGGCCTGAGGACTTTTTCGACTTCGCGTTCGTCCCCGCAACCGACGACCAGTTGGCACGTTTGGCGGCCCTCGCGGAATCGGAGGACTGGACATACCAACACGCCGCGAGCGAGCACCCGTACCCCATTCTCTTCAACTACGTGCGCTACACGTACCGCCGTGTGGCGGAAGAAAACAAGATCGCGCTATCCGAGGACGCGCAGTTCTTGTGCTTCAACATCGGCCTGGTGACACCGAACCAAGAGCCGCTTTACGCATCGTTCGATACCAACCGCAAGGAGGGCGCTCAGCCCTGGTACTTCAAGGACTGGTTTCGGCGCGGCGAGTGGGAACTCAACAAGTTTCCGGAGCTGCCCGACATTGCTCATTATTTTGAAGATCCAACCTGTCTTGTTTTCGACACGCGGAGAGACTTTCGCGTAAATATCGAGCACATCATCGCGGAGACACCCAGAGAGCGGTTTCCTGAGCCGTACCGCTCGATGGAGAACTATGCTTTGCAAATTGTTCTCAAGGGTGCAATGGACAACGCCAAGGAGCGAATCAAGCGGAGCTACAAGACGGCAATCCCGCAGTACTACCGGGGCCAAGTTCAGCTTCTACTACCTCTGTGTTTGAGCGATCCGCAGCGAGCGGATTTGGCCCTCGTTGTGGAGAGACATTCAACTTTCTACCGAGCGGCAACATGCCTTACGTTGGACATGGCCTATAATAACGCCCGCCAAATCGCTAGGCCCGATCGTGACTGGCTCCAGCCATGAGCTAAGTCGGCGATGGCCACGAGTGCAAAATGTGCGCCGCGTGATGGCAATCGTTAGGAGGTGCGTTGTCGTCCCATCCTCACGTTTTACCGCGCCGCGACATCGGTGCGCCGCAGACAACAAACCACGATGTCTGCGCCACCCGGCGGAACCGTGGCCGAGGCACGCATTGCACGCCGGCGCAATAGGGTGTATGTTACCAGTCAGCAGGGGCTGTGGGACCGAAACCTTCGCCCCAATTTCCTCTTGACGGAGACATACATGGACATGAGAAAGCGAGTGATCCTTTTCGCCTTTCTGACTGCGATTTATTTGCCTTCATACGCAGGTGTGAATGGCGGAAAGGCTGTGTACATGGGGGGCACAGTTTCCGCGGACCAGGCGCCCGCCCCCACGGGAAGCGAAACCCCGGGTGCGAAGCTCGCCGACTTTCGACTTGAGGACGGGACCCCCATCAAACTGCGCCTGTCGCGGACAATCTCGTCGTCAGACGCACAGGTCAACGATAAGGTGGATTTCGAGGTCCTTGAAGAGGTCAAAGTCGATGGCACTGCCGTCATTCCGAAGGGCAGCGTCGCTTGGGGGACAGTAACTGAGGCCCAGTCCAAGCGAAGAATGGCTCGAGGCGGAAAACTCGATATGAACATTGACGACGTACGCCTCGTGGACGGTGAGAAGGCCGCTTTGCGTGCGGTCAAAGGGGTTAAGGGTGGGGGTCACACGGGGGGGATGACTGCCGGTATTGTCGCCACAAGTTTGATCGTTTGGCCTGCAGCACCGTTCTTTCTCTTCATGCATGGCAAAGACGTAACCATTCCGAAAGGTACGGAAATCACTGCCTACATCAACGGCGACTTTAACCTGGACCGTGCGAAGTTTGGGAGCAACTTAGCCAACCGGACGCCGCTGGTAGCAGGTGGACCCTCAAACGATGCGCTATCTACGGTCGAGATGAAGTCTGCGCCTGATGGTGCCGACATTAGCGTGGATGGGAAGTTCGTCGGCAACACTCCCTCTACCGTTCGATTGCAGCCTGGGGATCACAAAATCACTATCGAAAAGTCGGGTTTCAAGCCTTGGGAACGAACCATGTCTGTAGGCCCTGGTGCAACCCTAACGATAAACCCCACGCTTGAACAATTACCGAAACCGGCTCCCGTGCAGTAACACAAAAAGTGTGGATGGTGACGTGATCTGGTCCACTACGCAAGAGAGTCAAGGGGCGAAGTTCAAGAGTTCGAGCGCCGACGTCGCCGATAAGGTTGTGAAACAGCTCCTGCACGAGCTCGATAAAGCCAAGCCGAACACGATGTAATTAGCCCGGATTTCTCACCGCCACCGACAAGGAGCGCCACGTCATCTGGAAAGCCCCGTGATCCTTGCCTCGTTGTGCTTTGCCGGAAGGTGAGCGGCTCCATGCTCCCGCGGGGTGGCGCAGACATCGTTTTGGGATGTCCGCGTTATGAGATTCAGGGCATGCGATCCATTGCGAGGAGGGAGGGATCTTGCCGGTAGACGAACCGGAAGCTCGACCACGGCCACGGGTGAGGAGGGGAAACGAGACGGCGGTGCGTTAAGAGCAGTGACGAGTGACGAGTGAAGAGTGACGAGCAAGGCGCCGCTAAGAGCAGTGACAAGTGGCGAGTGACCCTTCGACAGGCTCAGGGCAGGCTAAGTGACGAGCAACGCGCCGCGACATCGGTCCGGCGCAGACATCAAACCACGATGTCTGCGCCACCCGCGAACGAAATCAAGTACGCAGTTTGGCTTGGCCCCCCCAGTCATGCCCCTAGCGGTGCACCTGCTGGCCCCACTCGATCCCATTTCCTTGCCGCTGGCAGGGGTTGGTCACTACGACTGGAGGAGTGTGAAGCCAATTGCCTCCGGACGTTCTGCACCCAGCGGGGCCGCCTCCGCGCTCTACGGTCGGTTGGTCAACAACCCGCCGATGAAGAACCCGAACCCGAGAATCGAATCGCAGTGCGGGCAGGAGTACATGATCTCCTTCTTGATCACGCCGGAGACTTCACGTTGAACTCCTTCGGGGACGGAGACGTCGGCGGATTGCCTCCGGGTCTTGTCCAGGGTGACAACCTGTTTGCAGTACGGGCACTTGGGCATGCCTGAATTATACTTAGCAGAAGTTTCCATTATCGACCTCCGATCCAACCGATAACATACATCTGACCGCCGCTGAACGCAATTGTCAATCCGCGGGGTGGCGCAGACCTCGTTTTGGGATGTCTGCGTTATGAGATTCAGGGCATGGGATCCATTGCGAGAAGGAAGGGATCTTGCCGGTAGCCGAACCGGAAGCTCGACCAGGGCCATGGGTCAGGAGAGGAAACGAGGCGGCGGTGCGTTAAGAGCAGTGACGAGTGACGAGTGAAGAGTGACGAGCAAGGCGCCGCTAAGAGCAGTGACAAGTGGCGAGTGCTGAAAGACAGTGACAAGTGGCCAGTGACGAGTGACGAGCAAGCCGCCAAAGCAAATCTTTGAGCCTGAATTCCGAAGTCGCACCTTGGATGTCGCCCGCGAAGGCTGGCTGAGAGAGACTGCTCGGGGGGATGAGCCCGTAGAAATGCCGTTGCCGCCCCATCCTCACGCTGTGCCGCACCGCGACCTCGGTGCGCCGCAACCTGGTCCTTCAACATTACGGCGCGCCTACCCCATACATTGACGTGACCCACGACATTCGAGTTGCGGCATGGTTCGCTCTGAACAAGCTGACAACGCTGCCGGATGGTCGTTTAAGGAGTGAAATCGCGGGGTGGCGCCGACATCCCGCCTTGCGGGACCCTTAACAGGCCTGGACAGGCCACGGATAGGACGCGGTGACACGGATGTTGCGCGTGTTCGTGGGGCGCATACATGAAGGACAATGTATGCGCCACCCGCGAGTCCGCGATATTCGTATTTCTGGTTTTTGGCGATCTCTTACCTATTATCGGCACAGTGGAATTGGTTCGGCCAAACGAATCGTTGCGGCCTCATAGGCAAAGCTGCGCTCTCGTGGGGGCGCCGGCAATCTTTATCGCAATGCCGCAAGTAGGTTTGTTGCGGTGAAAATCAAATTCGCGCGGAGGGCCTTAACGCACGTTAAAGTCCGTTTGGTGAGGCGAGCTCAATAAGTCCCCATTCTCCGCGCGATATGTGATATTATATTTATTGTCTTGGTCGATATAATTTCGCCTATAGACTTGAAATGCGCAAAAATATGTCTTATTATATAGAGCATGGGACAAAATATAAAGAAGCCTATCAAACCTGTGCGGCTGGATGGCCTTCCCGCAGACATGCGCCACGAGCTGAAAGAGACGCGGCGCAAACGCGGCTGGAGCCAAGCCGAGCTGGGTCGGCGCGCCGGCCTGCCGCAGATGCATATCTCCGGCATCGAGTCCGGCAAAATCGTGCCACGCTTCGACACTCTCCTGGATCTGGTGCGTGTGCTCGACCATGACCTCCTGATGGTCCCGCGCTCGCTCGTACCCGCCCTGCAGGCTCTCATCCGCGATCATCGAAATCAAGACCAGCATCGCGATGAGGGAGAACAATCCCTCTACGCGACCGAAGACGACCAACCCAGGACAAAGGGGCAGGCCCACGATGAAATCTGATCCGAAAAAACTGGACACACTCGCCGTCGAGATGCATGGCCGCCAGATCGGCGTCATCAACCGCCTGGCTGGAGACCGCCATCTCTTTGCCTTCGAGCAGGATTATATCGACGATCCCGACCGTCCGACACTCAGCCTGTCTTTCAAGGGCGAGACTGGCGGGCTGGTCACTGCCACGCGCCCGACCGGCCGCCGCCTTCCGCCCTTTTTCTCGAACCTCCTACCCGAAGGCCATCTGCGGGACTATCTGGCAAAGCGCGCGGGCGTCAAATCCGAACGCGAGTTCTTTCTTCTCGCTGTCCTTGGCGCTGATCTTCCCGGCGCCCTTGTCGTGACGCCTCGTAACGATGAGGACGGTGATGCTCATCATCATGCCGATGACCATCATGATGATCGGGGTCATGGTGCCCCGCTGCGCTTTTCACTGGCCGGTGTGCAGCTAAAGTTTTCCGCCGTCATGGAGGCCTCCGGCGGACTGACCATCCCCGCCGACGGCATGGGCGGGTCCTGGATCGTCAAGCTGCCCTCGGCCCGCTTTCCCGCCGTCCCTGAGAACGAATACGTGATGCTGGAGCTGGCGCACGCCATCGGCATCGCCGTCCCGCACAACCGGCTGATAGACATAAAAGCAATTCAGGGACTGCCTGAGGAGGCTGGGCGCATCGAAGGCAAAGTGCTCGCCCTGCAGCGGTTCGACCGCGGACCCGGCGGGGAGCGCATTCACATGGAGGATTTCGCGCAGGTGTTCGGGCTATTTCCCAGCGACAAGTATGACCGCCGAAGCTACGCCAATATCGCCTCCGTGCTGTGGGCGGAGACCGGACAAGAAGCAACCTACGACTTTGTCCGGCGGCTGGTCTTTTCCGTGCTCATCGGCAATGCCGACATGCACCTCAAGAACTGGTCGCTGCTTTACCCTGATCACCGCACGCCGGTATTGTCGCCGGCCTACGATTTCGTGGCAACGCTGCCATACCTTCCCAATGACAGGCTCGCCTTGAACTTCGGTGACAGCCGCAGTCTCAACGAGATCACTGTCGATCAGGTGCGGCGTTTCGCCGATACCGCACGCATGCCAGCGAGTCCTCTCTGGCAGATTGTTACCGAAACGGCGGAACGAAAAGTCGCGGCATGGCAAACACTCGAACTCAGGCCTTTGCTGCCGCATGATATGCGGACCGCCATCGGCAACCAGATTCTTGCGGTAGCCACAAATATCCGTCGGAACCGGACGTCCGCACCGGCCTGACCATTTTTGCCCCCCCGGCGGACACCGTTGTTCCCGCCGAACAGGCCGTGATTCGGCAAAATCGGGAAAGGCGGACAAGGTGGATACTTCCACCAATCTCCGCATTACCAAATAAAAAGTCGATGCGGGCTACCGTCTGTGCCGGAACTGCTACGCGGGGTGGCGCAGACCTCGTTTTGGGATGTCTGCGTTATGAGATTCAGGGCATCGGATCCATTGCGAGGAGGAAGGGATCTTGCCAGTAGCCGAACCGGAAGCTCGACCACGGCCACGGGTCAGGAGAGAAAACGAGGCGGCGGTGCGTTAAGAGCAGTGACGAGTGACGAGTGAAGAGTGACGAGCAAGGCGCCGCTAAGAGCAGTGACAAGTGGCGAGTGACCCTTCGACAGGCTCAGGGCAGGCTAAGTGACGAGCGAGGTGGCAAAGCAAATCTTTGAGCCTGAATTCCGAAGTCGCACCTTGGATGTCGCCCGCGAAGGCTGGCTGAGAGAGACTGCTCGGGGGGATGAGCCCGTAGAAATGCCGTTGCCGCCCCATCCTCACGCTGTGCCGCACCGCGACATCGGTGCGCCGCAGACATCAAACCACGATGTCTGCGCCACCCGCGACCTGAACGTCTGGAGCGAGAAGAAACGCCTGGAAAAACTGAACTACATGCACAATAATCCCGTGAACTGTTGCCTGGTGAAAGAGCCTGGAGACTGGGCCTGGTCGAGTTGGAGGTTCTATTACCTGGGGGACGCATCTGTTCTGGCGATGGCTAGGATGCCGCGAGCCGAGAGAGAGCGTACAGGCGGGCGGTGAACTTGTATGGGTTCAGGTGGCGCATACATGAAAGACAATGTATGCGCCACCCGCGAAATCATGAAGCGGATCAAGGAGAGGTTCGCGGCATCTGGTTTGTCTCCATCCCGACGGATTGAGATTCTCAATCTGCTCCTGGATCTCGGACAATGGCTGAAGGCTCTTAAAAATCAGGGGTAACTGGCTGCAGGCGATCAAGCGTGGTTGGCGAAGAAAAAGCCGAGCAGCGGCTGGCGGAAATTAGCAGCCGTGTGCTACCGTATATTTGAAGGGACACCCCTTGCGTAAGGTACGAACTTCCGATTTTATCCGACGCTGAAACAGCGTGGTATTGTGCATAAGTTTACCAGCCACCGTCGCGGAGCGGACGCGTTGCCTTTTGTCGGCTTCTGCGGGACCTCGCGGCGGTCAGATAGGCGTGACATGAGTCGCATATTTAGAGTCGACGAACCCAAAGTCATTAGCGAGACTTTTGAAAACGAAATCGTGGCTATCAACTTCGATAGCGGCAGCTACTATGGGATGACGAAGGCCGCGATGGAGATCTGGCACCTGCTCAAACAGGGTGCTTCCGCAGAAACTATGGTCCGACACCTCGCATCGCGATATGATGCCGAGCCAACGGTGATCGCCGAAGCGATGGACAGGTTCCTTACGCGCCTGCGTGAGCAAGAGCTGATTGTTGAAACGGAGGCGGTAGACGCCGCCGGCGGGACGGAATACCCCCAGAATGCTCGGAGGCCGTGGGAGCCGCCGGAGCTTTCGGTCTACGAGGACATGCAGGACCTGCTGTTACTCGATCCGATTCATGAGGTGGACGAGACGGGCTGGCCGGCCCGCAAGCCGGGGTCAAATGAATGAGACCGGTATTCACGGAGGAGAGCAGGCAACTGCCGGATGCGACCGCTGAGGGAGCTCCAGCGAGATTTGTCGAAACGGCCCACGCGTGCTTCGAGATGGCGGGTCACGCGGCGGGCGGAGTGGAGGAGCGGATGTTCAGGCTCGGTGAACACCGTGTGCTTCTTCGCTTTGCCGGTGGGCAACTGCTGCCACTCGTAGTTCGAGCCCTGGCGCACCGGGAGATTCCCTTGGAGGGGAAAGCGGACCTGACAGTATGCTTCTTCGACAGCGAATCGACCCACACACCCATGCCGCCTCCGCCCTGGAGCCTCGAGCAGTACACCGGCCTAGGAGAAATTGACGGCTACAACGACGAGCGCGTGCAGGTGACGTATGGCCCGGGCGTAGACATTCTCCAATGCCTGGATCGGGACCGTAGCCTCGCCCTTTACTGGACCCCCAGCTATCGGCTGATCCCCTGGTGGGAGCAAAGCTTTCCGCTGCGATCCATCCTGAACTGGTGGCTGAAGGATGGAGCCTTCCAGCCCTTGCATGCGGCGGCGGTGGGGGCCGTGACCGGGGGAGTTCTGATTACGGGTCCCAGTGGCTCGGGAAAATCGACGGCCACCCTCGCCTGCCTGGGTTCCGGGCTGCTATACGCAGGCGATGACTATGTCCTGGTCCGGACCACCTCGTCGCCTCACGTTTATAGTTTGTATAGCACGGCCAAAATTGAAGCCGACAACCTTCACCGGTTCCCCCACTTGGCGCCGATCGTAAGCAACGCGGAGCGCCTGGCATCCGAAAAGGCCCTCTTCTTTCTCAACGAACACTGCGCCGCACAGTTGATCGAAGGATTTCCTCTCCGCGCGATTTTGATCACGAGAGTGTGTGGGCTGAGGGATACGACGGTCGAGCCGACCACCGCGATGGCGGCGTTGAAGGCTCTCGCGCCAACGATGCAGCACCTGCGAGGGACGCGGCGGCAGACGCTGGAGAAGATCCTACGGCTAGTCAAGTCGGTGCCGGTTTACACGCTGCTTCCGGGCACGGACCTGGCGCAGATTCCGGTGACGATTTCCGGTCTGCTTCAGAAGCTGGAGACTTCGGATTGATGGCGAATCCGCTACTCACCGTCGTGATCCCCATCTACAACGCAGCGCACTTCCTGTCGGAAGCGGTGGGGAGTATACGCCGGCAGGACTACGAGCCGGTGGAAATCATCGTGGTGGATGACGGCTCCACCGATAACTGCGCGGAGGTGGCGGCAGAGCTGGGAAGTAATGTTTGCTATGCCCGGCAGGAAAATGCGGGTCCCGCCGCCGCCAAGAACCACGGTCTTTCCCTCGCCAGCGGCGAGTTCATTTCCTTCCTGGATGCCGACGATCTGTGGCCGCCGCACAAGCTGTCCATTCAAATGGCGCGGCTGCTGGCCGAGCCGGAGCTGGATTTTGTACTGGGCCGGACCCAATACCATGTTCTCCCGGGAGGGAAGATCCCGGACTCGAGTTTTGAAGGGCCGGAGAACGTCCTCGCCCATGCGGTGATGGCGAGTGGTGTTTACCGGCGGCGGGTGTTTGATCGCATAGGAGTATTCGAGGAGTCGTTTCGCTTCGGTGAGGATACTGATTGGTTCATGCGGGCGCTGGAAGATAACGTCGAGATGCGGATCTTGCGGCCGACCACACTCCTCTACCGGCTGCACGGAAAGAACATGACGCAGGACCGAAAGGCGATGAGCCACCAGCTCATAGTCGTATTGCAGCGGTCGATGGAACGCCGGCGCCAAAGAGGCAGAGCCGCGACGCCGCTGCGCCCGTGGCTCTCCTACGATGAGTGGGCGCCGGGTACACCGGCGCTGGTGAGCGTGATCATTCCCACCTACAACGCGGAGCATTTTGTGGATGAAGCCATCCGGAGTGCGCTGGGGCAAACTTATCGCCCGGGGGAAATCCTGGTGGTGGACGACGGATCGACGGACAGAACAGTGGAGAAAGTACGAGAGTTCGGGCCGCGACTGAGGCTGCTGCGGCAAGACCACGCGGGAGCGGGAGCCGCGCGCAATTTGGGCGTGATGTACGCTACAGGGCGATATATTGCCTTCCTCGACGCAGACGACATCTGGACCCCGACGAAGCTTTCTCGCCAGATGGAGATTCTCCAACAGGACCCAACGTGTGATCTTCTGTTCGGACACGTACAACATTTCGGAAAAACGAGCCGGGATTACGGGGGCCCAGTTCCTGGTTACTTGCCGGGCACGATGCTGGCGAAGCGGGAGGTGTTTGACAAGACGGGTCCGCTGGTGACGGACCTGAAGGTGGGTGAGTTCATCGATTGGTATGCGCGGGCGATGGAAGCAGGGCTTCGGAGCCGGCTGGAAACGGAGGTCTGGCTGCATCGACGGATCCACGGGGCTAACCTGACCGCCCGCGAGCGCAATGCGTCGGGGGATTATCTCCGGGTGGTGAAGGCGGCGATGGACCGCAGGCGACACGCGGAAAGCGAAGGTGGGTAACGGAGGAGAAGCGCGGCGTGGCGCTACTAACTGACCTTTACTTGAGGAAGCGGGTGGAAGCTTGCGGCAATGTTTGCGTCGCAGGCGGTGTCACGGATGTCGCAGCCGCTGATCCTGGCGGTCCGGTGAGCCACGACGAGCACGTCTCGCAGCACGTCGCCGTGGTCTGCTGGCTGGAGGAGGTGCGGACAGAGCAGTGCAGGATCAAATGGAAAGAAAAGGAGCGAGCCAGGTAAGAATCAGCAGTCTGGAAGGCGCGTGCCGGCCGACCGAGCTCCAGGAGTTGCTGCTGAAGGCAGCGCTGCTCGAGGGCCAGGGGGCGTTTGCGGCTTGGTGCGAGTGGAACCGGCGGGAGGGGCTGGCCCAGCTCGACTCAGGGTCCTTCCGCACGCTCCCACTTGTATATTGGAACCTTGAGAAGCACGGGTTCCAGCATCCTTTGATGGGTATGCTCAGAGGGATCCGCCGACGGGCATGGTATGAGAACCGTCTCCTGTTTCGACGGCTGGCGCCGGTGATCGAAATGCTTCACCGGGCGGGCATCCCTACTCTGCTTCTCAAGGGAGCAGCGCTGGCGTTACTCTATTACCCTGATCCGGGCCTTCGGCCGATGGGGGATCTTGACGTTCTGGTTCCAGAGGCGCAAGCATTGCAGGCCCTGCGGTTGCTCGAATCGCAGGGGTGGAAAGAGAAGGGGAAGAACGCAGGAAGGTTCCGATTCCGCGAGAGCGATCTGGGATTCCTGCATTCGCTTTCGCTCTTCCACCGCGATGGACGCGAGATCGATGTGCATTGGCACGTGCTTTATCTAGCGTCCTTTCGTGGCGCCGATCAACCCTTTTGGGAGGCCGGGGTGCCCCTGGTGTTTGAAGGCATCCCGGCACGGGCGCTCTGCGCATCGGACCAGTTGTTGCACGCGTGCGCCCATGGGCCTATGTGGAATCCGATCCCGCCGATGCGGTGGGTGGCAGACGCGGTTACAGTGATGATGTCCTTGAAAATTGACTGGCAACGCTTGGTCATGCTGGCAGAACGGTTCCGCATCGTCGCGCCGGTGCGCGAAGGATTGGAGTACTTGGCGACGGTGCTGGCCGCGCCGGTCCCTACAGAGGTTCTGGCCTCCCTGAGGCGGAGCAAGGTGAGCCGGCCCGAGGAACTGGAGTATCAACACATGTGCAAACCGTGGCGCCTCCAGGGACCGCTTGAGATCATGCTGGCGACGTACGGGATCTACACACGGTGCATGCGCGGGGAGACGCGGTTCTCGAAACTCGCGCGCTTTCCGCGATACATGCAGTGCTCTTGGCGGTTGGAGCGGCCCCGGCAACTCTGGCCCGAGGCGATGCGGAGGATTTTCCAGCGAATCAGGTTGATGTCGCCAAGGGACGCAGGTCCCTAGTCTCCCCCTGGCCGACTGGGTCCGTGGGGACTCCTTTTCAACCAAAAGAAACAATCCCCCACGACTCCCGCCGAACCAAACGAGAGGGGTTTTGCACGACGTAAGTTATTGAATAATTGACAGCGACATATTACCACTTTCGATTATTTTAGAGCTTGAGAGCTTTCTACAGTACCCATCCCGCGCCGCGGGACCGGGGCGGGCGCCGGGACAGGTTCCACATGGCAAGCAACGCTTCCGCTCTGGCGCGGGTGGGAGACCGGACATGACTCAATTGCGGATTGTATTGTCTGGAAGACACCTGGATCTTCGCCAAGGATTGGATGAGGAGATTCGCTACTGGTAGATTCTACTTCGGACCGTTACAGCATATTACCCAGATACGGCGAGGGCTGATGTGAAGTAGCAGTGGGCCGGCGGAGCGGGCTCTACAACCGATTCCTGGCCTCCCACTCCTAACGGCGTTTCGAGAAATCGCCGCCTCACGAGTAGGAGGAGAACAGGATGGAACCTCAACACCTCAAAGAAGGGGCTGTGAGAGAGATAACACTTACCTTCGCCGATGGCCCGCATCCAGTTCAAACACCCAAGCTCTTGGATACCTTAGCCAAGTTCAAGATCAAGGCAGTCTTCTTCGTTTTAGGGGAGAAACTCAAAACAGAGCAAGGGAGAGCAATCATCAAACGAGCTGTGGCCGAGGGTCACTATATCGGAAATCACTCCTACTCGCACGCAAACCTTACAAAGCTCACGGGGCCGCAGATTCGGGGCGAAATAGAAAAGACCCAGGCACTCATCGGAGAATGCAGCCGAGGACTCAAACTCTTGCGGCCTCCCCTTGGTGCGCACAATCAGCTCGTCGATCGTATCGCCCGTGATCTTGGGTTCCGTCTCGTGCTCTGGAGTGTGGATCCGGTGGATTGGCACCCAAAGTACAAGGCGGGCGGATGGGTCGACTTTGGACTGGAACAAATAGAGGCACAGGAGCATTCGCTTGTTTTGGCGCATGACATTCACCGGACGACAGTAGAAAAGGTTGAAGAACTCGTATCGCGCATCAAGAGCCTACCCAGCACGTCCTTTGTTGAGTTCGCTTAAGACCGGTAAGTCCATTCTGGGAGCATCACCATGGCACGGACCGGAACTTGGCGATCAATCGTCAATTCTCTGGCGGCAGGGGTTCCGGGAGCGTGACCTGGAAGGGAGATTCTGCACCCAGGAGCGGGTGGGAGGGCGAGGTCTTGAGAGGTCTTTCCAAATTGTGAATACAGGATTGAGCCTCGACAAACCCGAGGCCGCGGGGTGGCGCAGACATGCCGTAGTTTGCATCTCTGTGATGAACCGGAGAGACTGAGGGTCCAGAATTGATGGCAATATGGCCATGCTCGGGACTCGGCGGGGTGGCGCAGACCCGCCGCGGCGGGTCTGCGTTATGAGATTCAGGGCAGCGGATCCATTGCGAGGAGGAAGGGATCTTGCCGGTAGTCGAACCGGAAGCTGGACCACGGCCACGGGGCGGGAGAGGAAACGAGGCGGCGGTCGAAAGGGCGGGCGCAGCGCTTAATAGCAGTGACGAGTGGCGAGTGACGAGTGACGAGCAACCCGCCAAAGCAAATCTTTGGGATTTGCAGGATTGGCCTCGGACTACGCAGATCTTTCCTGCCTTGCCGGCATGTGATTACGGATGATCGCGCCTGTAACACCTATTGCGGTTACACAAGACTAGTCGTGCAGGACCACGCTGAGGAGGCCACTATGAACCATCAACGCGCCGGTGGAGCCGTCGTAATCGACAAAGCCCAGCTTCTTGAACTTGTTCATGAAATGACTGACCCGCGACCGGGTGGTGCCCACCATTTGCGCCAGGTTTTCGTGATTGATTCTGGGAACGACAGCTTCGGATCGACCTTCCTTGCCAAAATGAGCCAGCAGCAATAGAATCCGGGCCAGGCGCTTCTCGCTGGAGCTGAAAAGCTGATCGACGAGATCCCCTTCGAATCGGATGTTGCGTGAAAGCAGGTGCGTGAGGAACAATTCCGAGATCTCGCGCTGCTCGTGCAACATGCGTGCCATCAGCGGCTTCGCAATCCTGACCAGATTGCAATCGCCCATCGCGGTAGCCGTTGCGATGCGCAACGGCTGACCGGCGAGGCATCCCTCGCCGAAGAAGTCACCGACGCTCAGAATGGCGATGATCGCTTCCTTGCCTTGGTCGGATGTCACCGCGAGCTTCACCTTGCCTTGTCGGATGTAGAACACGGAATCCGCAGGTTGTCCTTGGCAGAAGATGTTGCGGTTCGCGCTGTATTCAAAGTCGGTTTTCCCGCCGGCGAATCCAGCGAGGAAGGCTTCCCAATCAACAGGCTGGGTTTTATTATTTGCCACACCGACCTCAGGATGGCTTTTCATATTTGCCCTAACAACCTCCCTCTGCTTGCTGAAGATATTGACGCAGAACGGAGCTAGCCAGAATTTCCGTTTTGGCATCCTGGCCGGCATCCAGTATATACCCCACCACCTCCGCTGGGGCTGTTTTGTTCATGCCTTCCATCCCGAGCGACTTCTGCGACCACGAAGGGACCAGTTCTGCCTCTTCCGGGTACAGGCGGGGTGGCGCAGACATCGTTTTGGGATGGCAGCGCTAAGAGATTCAGGGCATCGGATCCATTGCGAGGATGAAGGGATCTTGCCGGTAGTCGAACTGGAAGCTCGACCACGGCCACGGGTCAGGAGAGGAAACGAGGCGGCGGTCGAAAGGGCGGGTGCAGCGGTTAAGAGCAGTGACAAGTGGCGAGTGGCGAGTGACGAGTGACGAGCAAGGCGCCGCAGACATCAAACCACGATGTCTGCGCCTTGACCGCGGGTGGCGCCGACATCCCGCCTTGCGGGACCGTTAACAAGCCTGGACAGGCCACGGACAGGACGCGGTGACACGGATGTTGCGCGTGGTCGTGGGGCGCATACATGAAAGATCCGCCGCGGCGGATATGCGCCACCCGCGACCCAGTGTTGTTGCCGAGCAAGACGTAAAGATAATTATTCTGAGCACGAGAAACTGGGAATTGGAAAGTGGAAACTGGAAAGTGGAAATTAGGGCTGCCAGTTTCCAGTTTCTAATTTCCAGTTTCTGGTTCTCTTACCTCCGCCAAATCTGCCCGTGAGTGCTACAATGACCTGGAAAAGGCTCCGTTTGGCCTTCCGGCGCCAGCGAGCCACCTCTCCTCTGGCCGGACGGGCGAGCCACCCCGGCGCCTTTCGGTGGGTTTCACAGATGCTCGGGAAGTCCAATATCTACTCCCGCTGGTTGAAGGAAATAAAGAGGCAGGGACTTTTCCATCCCGGCCAGCGAGTCGGCGTGGCAGTTTCAGGCGGGCCGGATTCAGTATTATTGCTTCACTTCATGAAAGACCTGGCTTTGGAGTGGGGAATCACTCTGGCTGCGGTCCACTTCAATCATCATTTGCGGGGGGCCGAGTCAGACGCGGATGAGAGCTTTGTTCGGAACCTGGCTGATTCAATCGGAATCGCTTTCATCGGTGGCGAAGCTGAGGTAGCGCGGGTGGCTCGTGAGAAAAAGCGAAACCTCGAGGCGACCGCCCGCGAGCTGCGCTACAGGTTTTTCTTCTCACTTGTGGAGCAAGGCCGGCTTGACAAAGTGGTGACGGCTCACACCGCCAACGACCAGGCTGAGACCGTGCTGCTGCGCTTATTGCGCGGCGCCGGAACGCGCGGCTTGAGCGGAATTTATCCTGTGCTGGAGGGCAAGGTCGCCCGCCCGTTTCTTGATCTCACGCGCGCCGAAATCACGCGCGAGATCGAAGCGCGCAAGCTCGAATGCCGACTTGATTCAACCAACCTCGATTCCCGGCTGCGGCGCAACAAGATACGCCTGGAAGTGCTCCCCTTGCTGGAAAGGGAATTTAACCCAGCCATCATCCCGCTTCTCAAGAATCATGCTGACCGGGCACGGGATGAAGAAGCGTTCCTGGAGCAACAGGCCCGTGAGCGCAGCCGCCCCTGGCGCATTCGAGAAGGCGCCGAAGAAAAGATTCCGGTGCGCGCCCTTCGAGGGTTTGCACCGGCAATTCAACGGCTGGTCTTGCGGCAAATGCTTCACTCCGTGGGCAAGGGTTTGCCAGGCGTGACTTACGCCCACATTGAAGGACTCCTTCGGTTCGCCGCCAGCGCCCAAAGCGGCCGCAGCCTCACTTTGCCTGGCGGGGCAGTAGCGAGAAAGGAATTCGACTGGCTCATCCTTGGTTCGCAATCGATTTCCGCAGGGGACGACGGCTACGCTTACCCTGTCGCGGTCCCTGGAGAGATAACCGTCCCCCACTTAGGCGTTACCTTTCGGTTCAAGATTATTGAACCCCAAGGGGTTGCTAAGGAGTATAATCAAATGGGGAGTAGCGCCATGGACCCGCAGAAACTGCCGCACAGATTGTTTCTGCGAAATTGGCGAGCCGGCGACCAGTTCTGGCCTTTGGGAAGCCGGAAGCTCCGCAAATTGAAGGAGCTGTTTCGCCAGCGGAAGATTCCTCGCAGGCAGCGCAAGCTCTGGCCAGTGTTGGAATGTGGGGAACAGATTGTGTGGGTCAGGGGATTCCCACCCGCAGCTCCCGTGGCAGCTTCTCCGGAGTCCCGAGCGATCTTGCTTATTGAGGAAGCTCGCGGCCCTCAGGGTTAGCGGGGACTCGGAGCGGATGAGATGAAAAGCAAGACCTCTAAACCTCCTGCAACGAAGCGCAGCTCTCACCCGCGCGCGCGGGCTCTCCCGAACAACGATCTGCGCTGTGTATACTCGGAGAAGCAGATTCAAAAGCGCGTGCGCGAATTGGCAAAGCAGATAGACCGCGACTACAAGGGCAAGACGCTGCACGTGGTGGGGATTCGGGAAGACTGCTTTATTTTTATGGCCGACCTCGTGCGCAGCCTCACGATTCCGGTGGTTTGCCATTTCATGAAAGCCGAGATACATGACACTTCAGCGGGCGCGACCGCGGTGCGGGAAATTATGTACGCTCCCAAGTTCGAGGCCGGCGGGCGGGACGTCCTTCTCGTCGATGGTATTCTGCAATCCGGACTCACCTTGGACTACCTCCACCGCTATATTCTGGGACAAGAGCCCAGTTCCGTCCGCACCGCCTCGCTCATTGAAAAGACCGACGAGCGCACGGTGGATGTCTCAACCGACTACGTGGGTTTTAGGAGCAAAGAAAAATTTCTGGTCGGCTACGGCCTCGGCTATCAGGAGAAGTATAGGAACTTGCCTTTCATGGCCCGGCTCGTGAGAGCTGTGTGAAGCATCTAATAGTGCAGCGGGGGTAAGAGACCCGCGCAAGGTCTAAGGGGGCAGAAGGAGGAAGCCCAGTGAACTCGGCGGTCAAGAACATAGTTTTCTGGGTGGTGATGGCGGTCACCGCCCTGCTCATCTGGGCGGTGGTCAAGTCCAGCACTGCGGGAAGCATCCAGGAGCTTACTTTTACGAGCTTCGTCAACGAGATTAATAGGGATAACGTCCGTGATGTCCAAATCACGGGTAGCGACGTTTCCGGTACGCTGAAAAAGGATAGCGCCAAGTTCAAAACCACCATTCCCACAAATTATCCCGACTTGTACAAGACTCTGACGGAAAAGAACGTCAGCGTCGTCATCAAGGATAGCTCCGGGGGTTCCTGGATGACCTGGCTGGCTAACGGCCTGCCCATGATCCTGTTGTTGGGTCTCTGGATCTTCTTTATGCGCCAGATGCAGAGTGGCGGTAACAAGGCGCTTTCATTTGGG
>JBEKUR010000020.1:0-50161 GCA_049514855.1 Terriglobia bacterium | reverse complement strand
GAAGGTTACCTGGACGCCCTGGCAAGAAGCGAACGGCGGAGGTGAAACGCGACGGAACCATTGGCGAGGCCGAGGCCACGCGGGATGCTAAGATCAAGTCCGCCCTGGCCATGCAGGAAGGCGAGAAGGCGAAGTTCGACGCGGACGCCAACATTGCTGCGGCGCAGCGTGACTTTCAGGTAAAGCAGGCCCAGTTCCTGGCCGAAGTGGAAACGCAAAAGGCCACGGCCGCGCAAGCCGGTCCGCTGTCGCAGGCCAAGGCCAAGCAGGCAGTGGTCATGGAAGAGGTGCGTGTGGAGAGGGTGCGCACCCAGGAGCAGATTGCCGTCCAGGAACAGGAGGTACAACGCAAACAGAAAGAGCTGGAGGCCACGGTCATCAAGGCCGCCGAGGCGGAGCGGCAGGCGGCCATTTTGCGTGCGGAAGCCAAGAAGCAGGCTGCCATTCTGGAAGCAGAGGGCAATAAGGCCGCCCAGATCGCCATGGCCGAGGCCGCGCAGGAAAAATTCCGGCAGGAAGGTCTGGGCCAAGCCGCGGCCGTCGAGGCGCAAGGCCGCGCCGAGGCCTCCAAGGTGGAAGCCGTGGGTCTGGCCCAGGCGCGTGCCATTGAGGCGCAGGGCGTTGCCGAGGCACAGGCCATCCTGAAGAAGGCGGGAGCGTGGAAGGAATTCAACGAGGCCGCCAAGCTCCAGACCATACTCGAAAAGCTGCCTGCTGTGCTGCAAGCCGCAGCGAGTATTTTCGGGGCGGTTGCTGCTCCGCTCGGTAACATCGACCGAGTGGTGGTCATCGAACAAGGTAACAGTGCGACGGGTGACGGGACGGGAGGCATCGGTCGCATCGCCCAAACCGGACCGGCGCTGGTGTTCAGCTTGCTCCAGCAATTGCAAGCGTTGGGCCTCGACCTACCTGCCGTACTCTCGCAACTGGGCGTCGTCCGTCAGCCGACGGACAGACTCACCGCGGGCCAGGAACCGAAGGCCGCCGAAGCCAAGGCCCCCACGCAACCATCGCCAGCAAAGGGTGAAGGGTGAAGGGTAAAGGGTGAAGGGTAAGGTTTAATGGTTGAAGGTTGCCTTTAAGCTTTAGCCTTTACCCTTTAACCTTTAGCCTTTACCCTTTAACCTTTACACTTTGCCCCAACTCGAGACTGACCATGCTTTCCTATCAAGTCGACTCCAAGCTTCAGAGCGAGGCGCCCGGCGCCCTTGTTGTGCATTGCGGTGATCACCGATTCCAGGCGGCTTTCCAGGAGTTCTTGAACCGGCATCTGGGGCTCGCTGGGAACTACGATCTGTTGGTCATACCCGGCGGACCCCAAAGTTTGACGCTAGTGGAGTATCTGCCAAAATTCTCCTGGGCAATTTGGAGGTGGTTCCGCTTCTTCGTGGAGAACCATGAGATCAGCCGGTTAATCCTGATCCAGCACCAGGACTGCGCCTGGTACAAGACCCTCCCCCTGCATCTCCACTCTTCCTCCGAGCCGCGCCAGCGCCAGGAGGAGGACCTGCGAAAGGTGGGACAGGCGCTGAGAAAGGATTTCCCCCAGCTCAGGGTTGAATTGTATTTTGCAGTCTGGAACGGTGACGAGCGGGGGAATGTGGAGTTTCTGGCACTGGAGAAGTGACCATACTCGGCGAACTCCTGAATTCCCCGGCCCTCCTGAACTATCCTTAGACGGAAACATACCCAGCTTAATATGAGGGCCTTCACTGCGACAATGTGAAAGATTAGTCTGCTTCTTTCGTCGACGCTTGTGGAGCAAGAAGCTCAGATTCCATCAAGGAGATACAATCTGAGCCTGAACCGACAAGGCCGCCAAGGGATGATTCTGCGGAATAGTAAAGCTGGAATCGGGGGTTCCGCTTGGGGAGGAAGCCATCATGGAAAGAACAGCAAACTGTAAGATGAAGTCGGATCGCATGAACAAAACGTTGCACCATCAGGAGCCGGATCGGGTCCCCATCAGCGACTTTTTCTGGGGCAGCTTTCTGGCGCGATGGCGCAAGGACCTGGCGCTGGCTCCCGACACCGATGTTTATAAGTACTACGATCTCGATTGGCTCGTTGTGACCCCCAACTTGGATCCTCACATCAAGCAGTTTGAAGTCCTCAAGGAAAATGAGGAAGAGGTGGTGGTCCGGACGGGGTTCGAAGCCGTGATCCAGAAGCGCCTGGCTTACCCCATGCCCGCCTTTCTCAGCTTTGAAACCGACACGGTCGAAAAGATGCAGGCGTTTCAATTCGATGATCCTTGGGACGAGCGACGCTTCTTCAAAGCAGGTGACAACCAGATTGCAGGTGTCGGTGATGGTTTTGAGCGGAATTCGCCCGCCTGGATCGACGGCGTGAAAAAGAACTATCCGGATATTCCCGTTTACGGCAGCGTCTGCGAAGGCCACGAGATGCTGTGGCGCATCCTCGGCACGGAAAATGTGATGCTGTGGATTGGGCTGTATCCTGAAGAAGTGGGAAAGTTTGTGGAAAGAATCAATGCCTTCTCCCTGGAACTCCTTAAAGCCCAGATCAGGGCTGCCGGCGGCCTGCTGGACGGCATGGTCATCTGGGGAGACGTGGCCTACAAGCACGGTCTTTTCTTCTCCCCCAACTATTGGCGCAAATACTTCAAACCGGGCGTGAAAGCCCTGGTCGATGAATGCCACTCACGCCGGTTGCCTGTGATCTATCACGGCTGCGGAAATGTGCAAAGGATTTTCGAGGATTTTATCGAAGTGGGCGTGGACGCCTACAACCCGTTGGAGGCCAAGGCTGGGATGGACGTGGTAGAACTCCGGCGGAAATACGGCCACCGCATCGCCTTCTGTGGAAACATGGACGTGATCCAGTGGGCCGAAGGAAGCCCGGAAGACCTGAAGCGAACTGTCCTGACCAAGTTGAATGCGGGCAAAGGCGGCGGCTACATCTTCCAGTCTGACCACTCTGTCCCCAGCAACGTGTCCGGACAGAACTACGACTACGTGGTCAAGCTGGTCCGCGAGTACGGGAAATACCCACTCAGATTGGGCGAATACGACCTTCCTGACCTGAAGTAGGGTAGCGGGTCAATTTGATGCTGTAGCGGCGAGTTTACCTCGCCAAATGGCGGCATAAAGCCGCCTCTACATCAAATTGACCCACTACCTGAAGTGGACGCCGCTTCCTCAACGAGGCGGTGGGGTGTAAACTCACCGCTACCCGGGATTCCAAAATGGAAATCCCGGTTCGTGTTCTTCAGCGATTGAAGCTGAAGTGGAGAATCACGTTCCATAGCGTTGGAGGCGAGCCCCAGCGCTGGCTTTATGGGGAGGTTCTTATGGTTCCCAAAGAAAGGCTCATGACGGCACTTCATAAGGGGAAGCCAGACCGGCTGCCGATTTCAGTCCACCAATGGCAGGCCTATCATCTCAAATACTACCTGAATGATATTTCGGCGCTGGAAGCCTTCCAGAAGTTCGGCATGGATGCGCAGATCCAATATTTCGGCGATGTGGGTCAAAGCGCCCTGGTGGATTATGATTTTACTAAATTCTCCACTCCGCAATGGCACGATGAAGTTACCGTGGTCAGCAGCCACCCCGACAACCGAATGGCCAATCATGCCATTGAAACGCCAGAGGGGATGCTGACCTATAAGACTCGGGGCGACCGAAAGACGACCTGGATTACCGAGTACATGGTCAAACGCGATGAAGACATCGAGCTCATTGACAAGTACTTGCCGGTGGGCAAACTCGATCTGGCCCCGGTGCAGACCCTCTACGATGAAGTCGGTGACAAGGGCATTCTCCGCGGGTTTGTTTGGGGGGACCAGGGCGGCTGCTGGCAACACGCCTGTTGCCTCATGGACGTGACCGAACTCATCATGCGCTGCGTGGATAAACCGGATTGGGTGCATCGTTTGCTCACTATTCTTCTCCATAAGAAACTCCGCTTCATCGAATCGATGAAAGGAGCCAAGTTTGACTTGGTTGAGACGGGCGGTGGAGCGGGTTCTTCCACGGTCATCTCTCCCACGTTGCACAGGGAGTTCTGCACGCCTTACGACCGCAAAATGCACGATGCCCTGCATGACCTCGGATTCATGGTGGCCTATCACACTTGCGGCGGGACGCGAGGAATCGAGGAATTGATTGTCGCCAATGGCGCGGATATTTCTGAGACGCTGGCCCCGACGAGCATCGGTGGAAATCAGGAACCCTGGGAATTCAAGCAAAAAGTCGGTAACCGCCTCGCCGTGATTGGCGGGCTTGACCAGTTCAACGTGCTCACCGCAGGGCCGGCCGAAAAAATCCGGGAAACCGTGCACACGCTCTTCCAGAAGGTCGGGCAGGACGGAGGCTACGTCTGCTCGGTCAGCGACCACTTCTTCGATACGCCGATCGAGAATCTTCAGGTGATGGCCGACGCGGCGAAAGAATGCGTCTATAACTGAAGCTGTAGCGGCGATTTTATATCGCCATAATTGAAAAACCCCGAACCACGTTGTAGGGGCGATTTTATATCGCCATAGCTCGTCTGTTCTCAACGTGAGGTGGCGGCGTAAAGCCGCCGCTACTTGAAGGAGCCCACAAACCTATGCAAGCGCCAAAGCATAAGCGGTATGGACAGATCATCGGGCTGAAACCGGAAGCCTACGATAAGTACGTTGAGTACCATGCGAAGGTCTGGCCGGGAGTTTTAAAGACCATCTACGACTGCAACATTCGCAACTACTCGATCTTTTATAAGGACAATACGCTCTTTGCTTATTTTGAATATATTGGCGACGCCTTCGAGGCTGACATGGCGAAGATGGCTGCGGACCCCACGACCCAGGAATGGTGGGCCATCATGATGCCGATGCAGCAGCCGATCGCCACCCGCGCCGAAGGGGAATGGTGGGCCAATATGAAGGAAGTGTTCCACGTTGATTGAAAAAGTGGAGTGGCAACTTCCTCCGCTGTCCATCAGCCCTGCTCACTGTCATGCTGAGCCCGTTCGCACAGTTTACCCTGAGCGAAGCGAATGGGCTCAGGGTAAACTCCACGACGCATCTCGCCCTGCTGTTGGTCGGCGGAAAAGTCCAGAGCGAGATTCTTCTCCCGCAGGGCGGGATCAGAATGACAGCTTGGCAGACGAGTGCATGGATGTTACGCTGAGCAGCGCAACCGATCCGTGGAGCATTGCAGGAATCGGTCGTTGCTGGAATTGCGATTACCAAGCGCTTCGAGTACGATTCCCATGGAGGGTGTCATGAAGGCGTGTTTGCTCCATTCGCCCGCGCGGGTTGAGACCAATCCACTCGAATTTACCGACGCGCCGGACCCGTTGCCCGAAAGAGATCAGGTACTGGTGCGGGTTGCGGCCTGCGGGGTCTGCCGGACGGACCTGCATGTGGTCGAGGGAGAGTTGCCAGCGCGCAAGTCACCCGTGATCCCGGGGCATCAGGTGGTGGGGCGCATCGAGAAGCTGGGGCCGGAGGTCAGCCGCTTCCGCGCCGGCGACCGGGTTGGTATCCCTTGGCTTCACCGCACATGCGGGGTCTGCGAGTATTGCCGCGTGGGAAAGGAGAACCTTTGCGACGCACCTACGTTCACTGGATACGTCGTGGACGGTGGCTATGCGGAATACACACTCGCGCCGGAGAGATTCGTCTATCCTATTCCCGAGGGTCTGGCGGACGAGCAGGCAGCCCCGCTACTATGCGCAGGGATTATCGGCTTCCGCTCTCTGCGCCTCTCGGGTATAGAGCCGGGCGGCAAGCTTGGACTCTACGGCTTTGGGGCGGCGGCCCACTTGGCCATCCAGGTAGCACGGCACTGGAATGTCGCCGTCTACGCCATGACTCGCGACACGCGTCACCAGAAGCTGGCGCTCGAGATGGGCGCGGCGTGGGCGGGCGGGACGGTCGCGGAACCGCCTGCAAGACTTGATGCCGCCATTATCTTTGCGCCGGCGGGCGAGATTGTGCCCGCCGCCCTAAAGGCCCTGAAGAAAGGCGGAACCCTCGCGCTGGGCGGCATCCACATGAGCCCTATTCCACCACTCGATTACGATTTGCTCTACCACGAGCGTGTGCTGCGCAGCGTCGCCAATAACACTCGGCAGGACGGCGAGGATTTCCTCCGCCTCGCCGCCGAAATCCCCATCCATACCGAGACCGAGGTATTCCCGCTGCGCGACGCCAATCGCGTGCTGAACTCGCTCAAGAATGACGCCATCCGCGGCGCCGCAGTGCTGCGGGTCAACTAACGTGTTACCTGTGACGCGAATTCGAGAGAGTCCTATTGGGCATTCGTTGTCGCCAAAGCATCTCGAATCCAAAGCAAGATTGGAGGGGCAAAGCACAGATGAATATTCTGCTCTACAATCCCGATAACGAGATCACGTACAACTTCATGCCGCATCTCTGGATGTTTCTTCTCAAGTCACTCACGCCTCCAGGACACGAGGTGTTTCTCGTGGACGGAAACGCGCAGCGTCTGAGCGCGCCGGAACTGGTGCAGTACGTCCGGGAGAATCAGATCGGGCTGGTAGGAATTGGCGCCATGACTCGCATGATAAGGAAGGCCTACCAGATGGCGGACGCGGTGCGCGCGCTGGGCGTCCCCGTAGTGATGGGAGGCCCTCACATCACCGAGGTGCCCGACGAAGCACTAGGACGCGACGGCGGCCCTCGCCACGCTGACTCGGTGGCCCTAGGGGAGGCGGACCAGCTTTGGCCGAACATCGTTGCGGATGCCGAGCGTGGCACGCTGAAAGACCTCTATGCCCCTCTCAATGCCGCGGGCAAGGAGGTCAAGCCCTCCCTGGCGGATTATCCAGTGATCCCCTGGCACCGCATGAACCTTGACCAGTTCAACCTGATCCGGCACTTCCCCGCCATGGCGCGGCGCCTCCTTTCGCTCCTCGGGATGACCTGGCAGACTTTTTATTTGCTTCCGATTGAAACCGGCCGCGGATGCCCCTACGGTTGCGATTTCTGCACCGTTACAGGCTTTTTCGGTGATTCAATTCGTTTTCGCTCCAATGAGAGCGTGGTGAGCGAACTGTTGATGCTGAAGTCCCTGGAAAAGCGGCAAAAAGGAAAGATTGCGGTCTTTTTTATCGATGATAACTTTGCCATCAACCCCAAGCGCACCAAGTCGTTGCTCAGGGAGATCATCGCCCGCGACGCAGGAGTTCCCTGGGTGGCACAAATCAGCATGAACCTTCTGCGTGACGAGGAACTGGTCTCCCTGATCGCCCAAAGTGGCGGCAAATGGATCTTCGCGGGCCTCGAGTCAATTGATTCCGAAAACCTCAAGAGCGTGAGCAAGGGATTTAACAAACCAACCGAATATGGGGCGATTCTCGAACGCCTCGCTCGACACGGCGTTTATGCCATCACTTCCTTCATTTTCGGGATGGACAACGACCGCCCGGGTGTAGCCCAGCGCACTCTGGACGTAATTCGTGCCTGGCCCCCGGGGATGCCCGTGTTTGGTCTGCTCACACCCTATCCGTCAACTCCACTCTATGACCGCCTGGCTTCTGCCGGCCGGCTCACCCGGCCGAAACACTGGTTGGAGTTCCGGCCTTTCACCATGGACTTCACGCCTCTGGGGATTTCCTCTGAACAGGCGGAGGACGAGGTGAGACAGGCCTGGAAGTCGTCCTACAGTCCGGCAACTATTGCCACCGCCATGAAGTGGCTGGAATCAAGATCTTTTGCGGACCGCCTCACGCATCTGCTGGGCCGTCTGGCTTTCCGGGGGATCTATTTCCCCCAGATGAAACGGCGGGAGTGGCTGCGACTTCTCTTCGAGAATCGAAGTCCAATTCTCCATCTGATCCGTCAGGCACTGGTAATGCGACTTCGGCCAGGGCTGAAGGCCCCTCTCTCCATCGACACGCGTGAGGCGGACCAGCGCCCCGCCTTGTAGGCTTGTCTTCGCCGCCCGAACCGATGTCCGCCGCCACCCGGCTGCTTGGTCACGGTCATTCCGCGTTTTTTTGTCTGAACCCCGAAGGGGTTGAAGATGAGTAGCCGTGGGCAAGGGCGCGGGGTTTTGCGCCCGCCGCCCACGGATGGCGTGCCATCCAAGTTTCTCGACCCTGAAGGGGTCGAACCCTTCGGCCCCGCCCGCGCCCAGACGTTTCTTGCGCGCCATTTCCGTGGCTCTGGCCCACGGCTTACATTGCTGGCCTGCGAGGAGCGGCTTTTCCTCGGGCAGGAAAACCCAGGCGGTGAGCAGAGAGCGCAAAGCACGAAACACGGGACAGAAGGTACCGACCAGATGCTCTTCATTCTGACTTCTGACTTCTGACTCCTGACTCCTGAGTGAAACCTGAGTGTATTGGTAGCCGTCTGTCATAGTGGTAAGCGAGACGGCGATCGGAGGTGGTGACCATGCGGCGCCTCGCAATAGCAATATTGCTCAGCGCTTTGGCGTGCGCTGCGCAAACAGCGCCACCGCAGCCTGATTCGCAAGGCGGCGCGCAAGCGAGAAGCACACCCGCGGAATCGAGGATTGTAGTTCCCGCGGGAACCACGGTTTCACTGATGCTCACCAGCCCTATCCTGGCCAAAACAGCTAAGGCCGGGGATAGCGTCTATGCGCAGGCAGTCTTCCCTGTAGCGGTGAACAACCAAATGGCGATTCCGCCAGGCACGTATGTGCAGGGCCAGATCGACACGCTGACGCGGCCTGGCTGGCTTTCACCCCATGCGCAGTTGCAAATTCATTTTACGAAAATCATCTTCGCCAACGGTTATACGGTTGAACTTGCCGGTCCCCAGAACGTGACAACCGGGCAGCCGCCCGCTCAACCGGCGTCCGCTGCGTCGGGAACGCCGCTTGCTCCCGCCGACGATGTGATCGCGGCGGTGGCCACCGCCTATGTGCAGGTCAGTTCTGCAAGCGACGTCCTTCTCGACAACGGCTCGCAGGTCGAAATGGTTCTGCAGGTGCCTCTCCGATTGAATGCGGCCAGCGTCGCCGCTGCGGTGCGTCTGTCCAATCCTGCGCTGCTTGCTCACCTCAAATCTGCGACGCTATGCCGGCCGATTCCCGGCACGCCGGGAACGCCAGACACGGTCATACCCGGCACTCCGGGCACACCCGGCACACCGCCCACTGTTATCCCAGGAGGGCCTGGAATGCCGGACACAGTCATACCGGGTACTCCTGCTACGCCGGGAACACCAGACACGATCATGCCCGGCACTCCCGGCACACCGGGTGTGAGGTGTCCCAGCCCTCCCGTCGTGACATCCAACCTAAAGGTTCAGAGTTTTAAGGAATCGTTCCAGATCAACGCTCCAGTTCAGGTTTCTGGAATGCAACTGTCTGCCGGAAGCTATCAAGTCACTTGGGAAGGATCGGGTCCCTTGGCTCAGGTGGATATCCTTCAGAACGGAAATATCGTCGTTAGGGTGCGGGCGCGAGTCGTCCTATTGAACAGGAAATCGCCCGCTGACGCACCGGGGACGCGCACCAATTCTGACGGGTCGGTTTTTTTGCAGTCGCTCCGGTTCGCAGGCCAGACTTTTGCGCTGTACTTTGACCAAGGCGAGGCATGAAATATTCCGCAGAACGGCGAAAAGGCGCAGAGCAGCGCCCTACGGACCGTAACGCTTTGCGCGTTTCCTTCTCCAGATAGGAGAGACAATTTTATGCGAATACTTGCTCTCGTTGGACTTCTCGCTGCCTCGACATGCTGGGCCCAGGAACCGGCGTCGAATCCTCAGCCGCCTTCCCAAGCTCAGGCCCAGGCGCCAGCCGCTTCTCAGAACCAGACGATCACCATTCCGGTAGGAACCCGAATTCCTCTCGCACTCGCCAGTCCGATTACAACCAAGGCGCGGCCTGGAAACGCCGTCCGCGCGGTCACGGGGTTTCCCGTCACCGTCGGTACTCAGTTGGCGATCCCGGTCGGCACCTACGTGGAGGGCGTGATTGATAAAGTGACGAAGCGAGGCCGCTCGGGCCCCAGCTTGCTGATGCACTTCACTCGCATCCTTTACGCGAACGGTTATAGCGTGGCTGTTGACGGCGCCAACACGCAGGCCAAAGCCCTCAGTCCCGAGTCAGGTTCTCCAGAGCTGACCGCGTTCGCCGGCGCAAGCGGATCAAACTATGCGCTGCCCGCGCAACAATCGGGGGGGTTACCGCCCTTGCCCAACCCGGGGTCACATATTGGAGCTATCGTAGGAGTGGCGGTCGGCGGCGCCGTAGCCGTGGTCGTCGCGACCGTCCTCATGGCCCATCACCAAGGCGGAGGCAATGGCGTGCTTTTTGACACGGGCTGGCAGTTTGAGATGGTTCTGCAAAGCCCGCTCTCCGTCGACGCGGCGAGTGTAGCCGCCGCTGCCGCTACTTCCAGCGCACAGTGATTAGCGGGTAGCCAATCCTTCGCTGGGCGAAGAGCAGGAAATCCTTGATTTCTTCGTTTCCTTGGATAGGAGCGAACCGCCGCATATCCAGGTGCGACGCGAGAACAGGGTGGCGAAATTCTGGCTTGAACCCGTGGCGCTTGAACGCCCCAGGGGCTTCACAGGCTGCGGAAGAACTCGTAGGAGCTGTCATTCTGAGCGCAGCGGAGCGGAGCGAAGAATCTCGCTCTGGACTTTTCCGTCCAGAAACAGCAGAGCGAGATGCTTCCCCCTGCAGGGCGGGATCAGCATGACAGCCGTTGCGTTCAGCATGACATGTCGATAGACCACGAACCCGCGGAGGCGGGACCACTGACAACTGACCACTGACTACTTTGCCATGGCAAACAGCAACAGCACGATGCCGCGCAGGGGGCAGCCCCTAGCCGCAGGTGGCCGACTGATGGCGCTGGGCGGGGGAAGGGGGCGTTAAACGCCAGCCCCCTTCCCCCGCACCCCCATCCCCCCTGAAGGGAGATGAAGACCAGGCAAAAGCAGGCTTTGGCGACATTAACTTATTGCCGACCAGAAGTACTCTTGACTTCGGAGTCCACCTCCAACAAGCTCCATGGCGTGACTGGTTCCCTCAAGCAACTCCCCTCACCCCTGCGGCGGGAGAGGGTTTTCCCTTTGTGGCAAATGGCGAGGCGGAGCTTCAATTCGATGCGGGTTGTCCCAGGCCATGTGGTTTCGCAGTTCTCAATGAAATGCGTCAGATCCACTGACTTGCCCTGGATCTGTTTGCCGCTCCAGGGGGAGCCGATGGTAAACGTCGGAAGGAAGGATATCCATGGGAAACGCCAAAAGGACGCTTCTTTTTCGGCTTGTTAATGAGAAACCCCTGCCAATCTTGGCCCTGGTAATTGGCGCCCTGCTTCTTGTGGTCTGGGGGTCTGCCGTGAACTCCACTATGCCCCCTGTGACGACTGTGGCGGCGGCGGAGAACTCGCCGGCAACAGTGGCCGATAAGACTCGCACCAGCGATGCGGCCACAGGGTTCGCGAGCATCAACGATTTCACGCGGATCATCTACGTCAACCCGACGCAAAGCGTCACGAGCATCGGCAAGAATAACAACGTTCAGAAGCGCGCCTTCATGAGCGCAACGATCTATTACGAGCCGGCCCTGCCGGTCCAAGACGATGTTCGCTATGTGGGCAACGATATCAATGCGGCATACGATTTGGTGGCCATGCGCTGCCGGCCGCGCGACCGCACGAAAACTCAGGCCACACTCGCCACCTGGCCGAACGTGTTCAAGGCCCTCGTTGACGACTTGGGGTATTCGTCCACGGCCTGCCCGGCCGCGCCGGGCGACACGGTGGACAAGAAGGTGTACTGCGCCGCGTTGAGCTTTTCCGATCAGTCCGACACGCAGGTGCCCTTGACACTGGCGGCAACGATGAACGCCGGTGTAGCCCTCTGGCAACTCACGGGCGGTGCATTCCCACTGACCGGAAGTACCTCCGGGGCGAACGTCCTCTACGACCTTTACGGGATTGGCTACGGATTCTCGGGACTGGGGTTTTCGGTCAAGAACAGCTATCTTTCCGGCCATAACGTGTCTTTGACATCGGCCCAAGCTCTGGCGCAGTCCGTGGTTCCCGAGTATTTGGTGATGAACGTCACGCTCGCCGAGGGGGGGTGCCGTTGCATCCGGGTGAAACCCTATCCGAACCGTGACCAGCGATTCATCGATTGGAACCGGGTTTTCGAAGTGGGATCGGAAGACTCATGCACTGTGCTCCACCACTTGCCCTGAGGCGGCATCGAGGGTTCTGATGGGCCGGTGAGGGTTGACGGTAGGTACGTCTGAACCCCGAAGGGGTTAAAAGTGAGTAGCCGTGGGCAAGGGCGCTGGGTTTTGCGCCCGCCGCCCACGGATGGCGTGCCATCCAAGTTTCTCGACCCTGAAACGGTCGACCCGTTCGGTCCCGTCGCGGCGGGATCGCTAAGGAAGCTACAGGCCGTAAGCACAAAACGGAAGGCAGGAAGTGCACAGCGGAAAGCAGATCCTCTTCATTTTGACTCCCGACTCCTGCTCTTTCCCTACCTGCTCCCGCCCACCGTGGCGGGGAGTTGCGGCTTCTCAAGATTTGTCCTGGCAGCGTTGCGGCCATCCGCCGGGGCCGTGAAGGGACCTTGAAGAGCCGCAGAGCCTGCCCTGAGCACAGCGAAGGGTCCGAAGAACGGGACCTGCGCTACCAAGCTCAGACCTACGCGCTCGCAGCCTCGGTCGAAAAGCGACCGAATCTGCGCCACCTCCGTGGCATCCCTCGTCTCTGCCAAGATGACACACCGTTTACCGCGGACTGCCCAACTGGATGGTTGTCCGTATGACTTGGTAACCGTGCGCCACTGCCCATTGACGCGCTGCTGCTTCCAACGCCGAATTCCCGCGGTTTAGGAAGGCCTCGGCCATGTCTTTATCGCCGTAAGCATTCAGCGCCTGGATCAAAGCATCCTCTGAGCCGGGTTCACCCCTTTGAATGAAGAACGAAAAAGCTCCGGCGATCACAGCAAGGTCAGGCTTCTTCAAAGCGGCAATCAGGGGCTCGACGGCGCGAGGGTCTCTGATCTTTCCCAACGCCCGGGCCGCGTGCTCTCGGACGTGCTCGTCTGAATCCTTGAGGGCGGCGAGTAGGGGCTCGACGGCGCGGGGGTCTTTGATCTCTCCCAACGCCTCGGCCGCACTCCGTCGGACGGGCCAATACTCATCCTTGAGGGCGGCGAGCAGGGGCTCGACGGCGCGGGGGTCTTTGATGTCTCCCAACGTCCGGGCCGCATTCCGTCGGACGTTCGCGTCTGTCTCCTTGAGGGCGGCGAGCAGGGGCTCGACGGCGCGGGGGTCTTTTATCTTTCCCAACGCCCGGGCCGCCTGCTCTCGGACGTCCTTGTCGGAATCCTTGAGGCCGGCGAGCAGGGCCTCGACGGCGCGGGGGTCTTTGATCTCTCCCAACGCCCGGGCCGCGTGCTCTCGGACGTCCTTGTCTGAATCCTTGAGGGCGGCGATCAGGGGCTCGACGGCCGGTGCGCCGATCTTTTCCAACGCCTCGGCCGCGTAATTTCGGACGTGCGAATCTGCATCCTTGAGGGCGGCGATCAGGGGCTCGACGGCGCGGGGGTCATTGATCTCTCCGAACGCCCGGGCCGCGTACTCTCGGACGTCCTCGTCTGAATCCCTGAGGGCGGCGATCAGGGGCTCGACGGCGCGGGGGTCATTGATCTTTCCCAACGCCTCGGCCGCGTACTTCCGGACGTACAAATCTGCATCCTTGAGGGCGGCGATCAGGGGCTCGACGGCGCGGGGGTCTTTGATGATTCCCAAGTGCAAGGCCGCATTCCGTCGGACGTTCGCGTCTGTATCCTTGAGGGCGGCGCTCAGGGGCGCGACGACGCGAGGGTCTTCGATGTTTCCCAACGCCCCGGCCGCGTACCCTCGGACGTGCTCGTCTGAATCCTTGAGGGCGGCGATCAGGGGCTCGACGGCCCGGGGGTCTTTGATGTTTCCCAACGCCCCGGCCGCTTCCCCTCGGACCTTCGCGTCTGCATCCTTGAGGGCGGCGATCAGGGGCTCGACGGCGGGTGCGCCGATCTTTTCCAACGCCTCGGCCGCATTCCATCGAACCCCCGCGTCTGCATCCTTGAGGACGGCGATCAGGGGTTCGACGGCGCGAGGGTCTTTGATCTTTCCCAACACCTCGGCCGCGTACTGTCGGACTTGCTCGTCTGAATCCTTGAGGGCGGCGATCAGGGGCTCGACGGCCGGTGCGCCGATCTCTTCCAACGCCCCGGCCGCATCCCGTCGGACCATCGCATCTGCATCCTTGAGGGCGACGATCAGTCGGCTCACCCGATCAGCCTGGCCGTACCCGACCGGCACAAGCCACGCTGCCCAGAAGCACAGAACCACGATGCCGGCATCCCGTCGTTTGATTCGACAGGAGCTATGACCTTGCGGCGCGATCATAAGACCTCCTTCCAGTCAGCGGGCGCGATAAGCAAGGTCCCCGCTATTGTCGAGATTCTACACCTGATTACTCACCCTAACAAGCGAGCAGAGTAGCACAGCGCGGCCGAGCCGCAACCAAACCCGAAATCTCTTGGGTAAGCAATTGACCCGTCCAAAGCCTCTATTTATGCACCTTTCGTAAGGCAGTTGGAAAAAAGCTTGTTAAAAAAACAAGAAATCATGACCTTGGAATGCAGAGTCTCGCTTGCCAGAGGCTCTGCGGCTTTCCCTCCTCAGGCCTCCCGTGTAATCGTACCCTCGACCACGGCCACTCCTCGGCGCGAATGACCCCTGGGGTAGGGGTGCGTGCCTGCCTTGCAGGGCCGAAACGGACTCTGTGTCTCTTGACACGCGGCAGCAGATAGGCTAGGATTGTAAGTGGGGCAATGCTGAATTATGAATTGTGAAGTGTGAATTGCTCCGCTCCATCTTGGTACCGGCTGCCGCCGATGGCGTTTGAGGAGTTGGCGGGACTTCCCGCCTGCACAGCAGTCTGGGACAGAACGTCTTCTTCGCGGGGAAAGAGGAAACAATGCTAACTCTAAAAAGTGAACGAGCGATGCGGGAATGCCTATGAAAATAAAGGGTCGGCCTTCCACGGGCGGTAGCAAAGCTGGAATGTTACAGAAAACAAAGGTAGTTACGCGTCTAAAGCGGGAATATTGTTGAAAATACAGGTATTTAGTAGGTGGTAGGTCGTAGGTGGGGGAGAGCAGGATTCAGGAGTCAGGATTCAGGAGGCAGAAGAGCCGGGGGCAGGTCGCAGAGGAAAGGGGAAGGGGCCAATCCTGAATTCTGAATTGTGAGTTATGGGCTGTCAGTTGCCTTCTTACTTCTCGCCACCGCCGACTGCCTACTGCCTACTGCCTACTGCCTACTGCCTTCTGCTTACTGCCTACTTTCAAGCCAGCGGTGCAGGTCAAGCGCTTAGAACAAAAGCGCCACCTGCTGTTTTCCACATAATGTAGCAGCAAGTGGCGCTTTGGCTTTTTCAGTGGAGGTTACAAGGGAACACCTTTCATGGAATAGGAGCTGAGCACGCGCACGTAGTTGGCCCGCTGGAAGGCGGCGGGGTCGGCCACGGCGCGTTGGCTCATGCTGCCCTGCATCTGGCGGATGGATTGGTACTCGTGTTCTTCCATCCAGGCGAGCATGTCTTTGCGGAGTGTGGCGAGGTGGCCGATGCCGTCCCGAAGCAGTGCAGAAGCCATTGCCACCACGCGCGCGCCGGCCATCATGGCTTTCAAAACATCAGCAGCGGTGTGCACGCCGCCGGTGATGGCGAGATCGGCCTTAACGTGCCCGAACAGGATGGCGACCCAGTTCAATCGCAGCAGTAGTTCGTGAGAGGTGCTGAGCAGGAGGTTGGGTACCACCTCGAGGTTTTCAAGGTCGAAGTCCGGCTGATAAAAGCGGTTGAAGAGAACCAGAGCGTCGGCGCCGGCCTGGTCCAGGCGCTTGGCCATATGGGCGAGGGAGCTGAAGTAGGCGCTGATCTTCACGGCCACCGGAATGTGCAGGCTGGATTTCACCTCGGAGAGGAGGTCGCAATACAGCTTTTCGACTTCCTCCCCCGTCAGCTCGGTGCTGGTAGGGATGTAGTAGATGTTCAACTCGAGGGCATCCGCGCCGGCATCCTGAATCTTCTTGGCATATTGGATCCAGCCGCCGGTGGACGAGCCGTTGAGGCTGCCGATGATGGGGATTCCGACCGCTGCCTTGGCGCGCCGGACGTGCTCACAATAGCCGTCCGGACCAAGGTTGTATCCTGTCATGTCAGGGAAATAGGTGAGTGATTCGGCGAAGCTTTCCGTGCCTTGCTGAAGAAACAGGTTGAGCTCGGAGCTTTCGACATTGATCTGTTCCTCGAAGAGCGAGGGCAGCACGATGGCTGCAGCGCCGCTATCCTCCATGCGCCGGAGATTCCTGAGCTCTTCGGCGAGTGGGGATGCAGCAACGACCAGGGGATTCTTCAAATTGAGCCCGTGATAGGTAGTGGAAAGGTCGATCATTATTTCGTCTCCTTCGCCGCGCCATTCATCGGCATGGCGGCCATGTTTTGGTAAACTCGCCAGCGGTTGCGAACGTCTTCCTCAGCAAATTGCAGCAAGAGCTTGGCAGCCTGGGGATCGCTGTGTGTCAACATGGTGTAACGCGTCTCGTTATAGATGTATTTCTCAAGCGGCAATGCGGGGGGCTTGGAATCAAGCTGGAAGGGGTTCTTCCCCAGCCTGGCCAAGTCCGGATTGTACCGGTAAAGAGGCCAGTAACCCGACAGGACGGCAGCCTTCTGCTGGTCGAGGCCATGGACAAGGTCGTAGCCATGAGCGATGCAATGGCTGTAAGCGATGAGCAGTGACGGGCCATCATAGGCCTCTGCCTCGAGGAAGGCCTTGAGCGTGTGCATGTCGCTCGAGCCCATAGCGACTGCCGCGACGTAAACGTTGCCATAGGCCATGGCCATCACGCCCAGGTCTTTCTTGGGCCGGGGTTTTCCGCCCGCCGCGAACTTGGCGACGGCGCCACGGGGCGTGGCCTTGGACATCTGGCCGCCCGTGTTCGAATACACCTCGGTGTCGAGCACCAGGACGTTCACGTTGCGGCCGGAAGCCAGGACGTGATCGAGGCCGCCGTAGCCGATGTCGTAGGCCCAGCCGTCTCCGCCCACAATCCAGACGCTCTTCCTGACCAGGGCGTCGGCAAGGCTCGCGAGGTCGCGGGCTTCCGGTGCCGTCATCCCGGCGAGTTTGGCGTGCAGCGCCTTCACCCGCTCGCGTTGCTCCCGGATGCCGGACTCCGTTGTCTGGTCGGCGGCCAGCATTGCACGAACCAGCTCATCTCCGAGGTTGGAGGAGAGCCGCGTCAGCAACTCGCGTGCGTACTCGGTTTGCTTGTCGATCGCCAGTCTCATACCCAGGCCGAACTCGGCATTGTCTTCAAACAAGGAGTTCGACCACGCCGGGCCACGTCCGTCAGGGTTCTGGGCGTAGGGGGTAGTGGGCAGGTTGCCGCCGTAAATGGACGAGCAGCCGGTGGCGTTCGCGATGAGGGCGCGGTCGCCGAAGAGTTGGCTCATCAACTTGATGTAGGGTGTCTCGCCACATCCGGCGCAGGCCCCGGAGAATTCAAACAGCGGCTGCAGCAACTGCACGTCCTTGACCTGCCCGAGGCTGAGGGTGCGCCGGTCAGCTTCCGGCAGGCGGAGGAAGAATTTCCAGTTGTCGCGTTCGGCTTCGCGCAGCGGCGGTTGGGGCGCCATGTTAATGGCCTTGTGCTTGGCCTCGCTCTTGCTCTTCACCGGGCAGATTTGAACGCACAGGGTACAGCCGGTGCAATCTTCCGGCGCCACCTGGAGGGTGTACTTCAATTCCTTGAATTCCTTCCAGCGCGCCGCAGAGGACTTGAACGTCGGGGGTGCGTTTTTCAGAAGCGCGGCATCGTAAATCTTGGCGCGCACCACGGCATGGGGGCAGACCAGGATGCACTTGCCGCACTGGATACAAATCTCTTCATCCCACACCGGAATCTCGAGCGCGATGTTCCGTTTCTCCCACTGGGCGGTGGCGCTGGGGAAAGTGCCATCGATCGGCATGGCGCTCACCGGCAGGTCGTCGCCTTCGCCGGCGATGATCTTGGCAAGCACTTTCTGCACAAACTCCGGAGCTTCTTCCGGCACCGCACGCCGCAAGTCAAAAGCGCTGGACACTTGATCCGGAACCTTGACCTCGTGCAAGTGGTTGACGGCGTGGTCTACAGCGGCAAAATTCTTCTGTACGATGGCCTCACCGCGCTTTCCGTAAGTTTTCTCGATGGCGTGCTTGATGGCCTGAATAGCCTCGTCGCGGGGAAGTATGCCGCTGATGGCGAAGAAACATGTTTGCATCACGGTGTTAATGCGGCCGCCCATGCCGGCGGCGTGGGCCACCTTGACAGCGTCGATCACAAAGAAGCGGAGTTTCTTCTTGATGATTTCTTCCTGAGTGGTCCGTGGCAGGTGGTCCCAGACTTCCTCCGGGCCAAAGGGGCTATTGAGCAAGAACGTGGCCCCAGGTTGCGCGGCCTTTAACATATCAAGCCGCTCGAGGAACGTGAACTGGTGGCAGGCCACGAAGTTGGCCTTGGAAATCAGGTAAGTGGAATGAATGGGCTTGGGACCGAAGCGCAGGTGAGAGATCGTGACGGAGCCGGCTTTCTTCGAGTCATATACGAAGTAACCTTGGGCGTTGTTGTCCGTATCCTCGCCAATGATCTTGATCGAGTTCTTATTGGCGCCCACCGTCCCATCCGCTCCGAGGCCATAGAAGATCGCGCGCACGGTGCTCGGATCTTCAGTCGAAAAGGCCGGGTCATATTCCAGGCTGGTGTGGGTGACGTCGTCCTCGATGCCCACGGTGAAGTGGTTGCGAGGCTTGTCCTTGAGCATCTCGTCGAAGACGGCCTTGACCATCGCCGGCGTGAACTCCTTCGAGGAGAGCCCGTAGCGCCCGCCAATGATTCGTGGATAGGCCTTGAAGGGCGTCTGGCCAGTTGCGATTCCTTCGCTCACTGCCGTCGCGACGTCAACGTAGAGTGGTTCGCCGGGGCTGCCGGGTTCCTTTGTGCGGTCCAGGGTGGCGAGGGTTTTCACGGTCGCGGGGAGTGAGTTGACGAAGTGCTCGAGGGAGAAAGGACGATACAGCCGCACTTTCAGGACACCCACCTTCTCCCCGCGCGCGGTAAGGTGTTCGACGGTTTCCTGAGCGGCTTCGGCTCCCGATCCCATCAGGATGACGACCCGCTCGGCATCCGGCGCGCCAACATAGTCGAAAAGGTGATAAGAACGCCCCACGAGGCGAGCGAATTTATCCATCTCTTCCTGGACGATGGCCGGGCAGGCTTCATAGAAGGGGTTCACGGTCTCACGCGCCTGGAAGAAAACGTCGGGGTTCTGAGCGGTGCCGCGGATGAACGGGTGATCCGGCGACAAGGCGCGTTTCCGATGCGCCTGGACGAGCTCTTCGTCAATCATGGCAAGCATATCTTCGTTGGTTAACTCCTCGACTTTGCCGACTTCGTGCGAGGTTCGAAAGCCGTCGAAGAAATGCAGGAAGGGCACGCGAGCCCGCAGGGTGGCGGCCTGCGCGAGCAGAGCAAAATCCATCACTTCCTGCACCGAGTTTGAGGCGATAAGAGCGAAGCCCGTCTGGCGGGTCGCCATCACGTCGCTGTGGTCTCCAAAGATGGAGAGGGCGTGCGTTGCCAGGGTCCTTGCCGAGACGTGGAACACTGTGGGAGTGAGTTCCCCAGCGATTTTGTACATGTTGGGGATCATCAAAAGCAGGCCTTGCGAGGCCGTAAAGGTGGTGGCGAGAGAGCCGGCTTGCAGTGCCCCATGGAGAGCCCCCGCGGCCCCGCCCTCGCTCTGCATCTCGACCACGCGAGGTATAGTGCCCCAGAGGTTTGGTTTACTTTCTGCCGACCATTGGTCCGCCCACTCCCCCATGGGGGAGGACGGTGTGATGGGGTAGATGGCAATGACCTCGTTGACCCGGAAGGCCACGTAGGCCGCTGCTTCGTTGCCGTCTATGGTTACCTTGCTTCTTATCATTGCATTGCTCCATTCGGTTCTGAAATGAACATGTGATTGTTTTCAAACTTAGCTCCTGCGACTTGTCATTCCGAGCGAAGCGAGGAATCTCGCTCTGTTTACAAGTCGAGGAGTCGAACCTCGCGAATTCGACTTTGGACTTAAAGGCCAGGGCGAGATTCCTCGCTTCGCTCGGAATGACAGGGTGGTCGCTCGGAATGACAGCGGGGTCGCTCGGAATGACAAGCGAGCTGGCTTTTCAGCATCTTACTAGGCCGCGTATGCACCTCCCTGACTCGCCAGGTTCTTCCCAACCCGCAATGCCGCTGCTACATCCTCGCGGCGCTCGATAGGAAGCGAGGCCACCACGGCGTCCCACGCCGCGCTGGGGACGACGGGTTCCATGCCCAGCCAGAATGCAAGCGCAGCCAGTGCGGCTCGCTTAGGCGTCGCCTCACGCCGGAAGGGCTGCTGGAGCAGTCGGCCCGTTACATTGGAAATCTCAAGCTCGGCATCGAGGAGCAGAAGTGTCCTTGGCGTCAATTGGGCCAACGTCCCGTTAGCCCGGAGCTCATTCCATCCGTCCTGACTCACTCCGATCACGACATCGACACTTTCCATTCCGGTGTACTCAATGGGCTGTGGGCTCAAGCAAATCTCGGAAAGGGAGAATCCGGAACCCTGCGTCACCGGATTGTCGTTCTTCTGTGTGCTGTATAGCCCCACGGACAAAGCGGCGCGGCATAGGAGAGCCGCCGATGATTGCACTCTTTCGCCCGCCGTGCCCGTAATCACGATGTGGAGCGGATTGGCAAGGTCGCCTTTGACAGACAGCTCTGGGACCTGGGGGCGAGATTTTGCCGGGGGATGGGATTCCATTTCGTGGCGGTAAAGTACGCCAAATGTGGGACGCTCCTGCTCCGTTTCCATCTGGCCGATCCAGTACCCCTGGCGGGTGACGACCTCGCGGAGCGCGTTTCCCGTCACTTTGTTCTTGAGTGTGCCATAGCCCGTGCAAACCTCCAGAATCTCGACCAGCGAGAATCCCGGGAAATCGATCGCGTCGGCAATCACTGCATCGAGGTTGCTATCCGTGGCAAACTGGCGAGCCAGAAAGCCGGCGTGCGCCGTTCGGAGGAGCGCAAGGAGATCGATCGGTGGGGTCCAGTTTCCTTCCGGCGTAGTGGCCGTAATCCAGTTAAGAGGTGTAAAGGCCGAATGCTGGCCCCCCGTCATCCCAAACAGGAAGTTGTTATGAACCAGTACCGTAACGTCCACATTTAACTGAGCCGCATGAACCAAATGCAACAAGCCGATCATGGCCCCGCCATCGCCAATCATGACGATGGGCTTCAGGCCCTTGGTGGGGAGCATCACCTCAGCCAAGGCCATGCCTGTAGCTATGGCGGTCGAACGACCGTGCGTAGTGTGGACGGTATGCAGGTAAGGGAAGAGGGAGTCCGCCAAACCCACGCAGCCGATGTCGGTGGTGAGCACCACCGAACGAGGTGGCAGACCGAGCCCTTCGAGCGCGTGGCTCAGTTGACGTACCACCAGCGCGTGGCCGCATCCCTTACAGTAGGGAAGCTTTGCGTCGCTCGCCAGGTAGGTGGGGTTTCCCATCAGGCCCTCGCCCCCCTGATCGCGCGAACAATTTCACCCGGCGAGATCATGCTGCCGATCTTATTGATCCCCAAGAGGCGCTTGCCTGTCAGTAAGGGCGCCAGAACTGTGCGGTATTGACCGCCAAAGTTTTCCTCGGCGACGAAGATGGTGCGTATCCCAGCGCACGCCCAATTGAGCGCTTCAGTGGGCACCGGAAAGAGGGTTTGAATCTGCAAAAAAGAGATGGGAAATCCCTCTTTGCGCAGCACGCCGACGGCCTCACGAGCGGCGCGCGCCGTGATTCCGTAACTGAGCAGCAGACAGGAGGCATCGGGATCTATGTCGGGGCGCACCAAGGCCATTTCGGCGGCGTGCGCTTCGATCTTGCGTTGCAAGTGAACAAGGATTTCGACGACCTCGGGCGAAACCTTCCTCAGTCGTCCCCGGCGATCGTGAGCCGACCCCGTCACCGTGACCTTGACTTCCCCACCTACCGGAGCAAAGGCCGGCACTTCTTCAGGTTTCTCGATGTCATATGCAGCGAAGGGAGTTTTTGCGCCGACCCAGCTCCGCTCGACAGTTGCCAGCCTGGCCAAAGCGCCTTCCTCCACCACTTCGGTTGTCATGCCCACTTCTTTGTCGGAAAGTAGTACGACAGGCGAACGCAGGCGTTCCGACCAATTGAACGCGTGCTGAGCAAGTTCGTAGCACTCGGCGGCGTTGCTGGGAGCGAAAACTGGTATGGTGTAGCCCCCCGAGGTTGAAAATTCAGCGAGGAAAATATCTCCCTGCGCCCCCTGCGTTGCCCCTCCCGTGCTTGGACCAAGCCTCTGGACCAGTGCGATCACCACCGGCGTTTCGGTCATGAGCGCGTACTGGACGGTCTCGGCCATTAAAGCCCAGCCGGGGCCGGAGGTCGCTGTCATGGCCTTGAGGCCCCGAAGGCTCGCTCCTACGCAGTAACATAGTGAGGATATCTCGTCCGGCGCGGAGAGTGCCAAGCCACCCTGCGCGACGAGTTCCCGCATCATGACTTCGTAGATTTCCGAGGCGGGGGTAATGGGATAACCGGCAAAAAAACGGCAGCCTGCAGCAAGCGCGCCTTCGGCCACCATCCGGTTTCCAGAGCAAAGCCTAAGTGACATCCGTAAGAATCCATGTTTAGGTGAAGCAACAGTAGGGCCAAGAGTCGGCTGCGATTCTGCCGAATAAGTCCTGTATTTGCAAAAGGCTATGGGGACCTCCGTGGCGCCTCACGTTTCCACAGGCAACCCAAGTGCCAGAATACACGTCGGTGGGTGGAAATCCACGATTTTGTCCACGTGGCATTGACGTCCGGGTAAGCTCCGATTTGGCTCGCAAACGCCTCGCACTCGGTCAACCCCACGCTGCAGAACCAGCGCGGAACTCAGCGATGCCAGCTAAGAATTTCGCTTGACAAGGCACGACTGCGCGTATATCTTGTAGCTATTAATCGCAGGGTAGAGTGCCAACTAAAAGGGGTATTTTTGTCGGAAGGGAAATTCGGCTTTTCGGCGTGTCCATTTTAGGCGCTCTGCGGGTGTGGCGTGTAACTGTGGCTCCAAGTTCCAGACGCAAGATGGTCTCAACAAGGCACGCTGATTCAATCTGATGCAGGAAGAATTCGCGATGAGAGCTTCCTATGATGTTGTGGTCGTGGGTTCGGGTTTTGGTGGGGCCATTACGGCATGCCGACTGGCGCAAGCGGGGCGTTCTGTGTGCATTCTCGAGCGCGGAAAGAGATGGCACAAAACCGAATTCCCAAGATCACCAGGCGAGGTATCGAAGTGTTTTTGGAGAGCGAATGCAAGCTTCGGGTTCTTGGAATACAAGACGTTCAAACGTATTGATGTGATTCAGGGCTGCGGCGTAGGCGGGGGATCCCTCCACTATTTCAATGTTCATCTCCGAGCCCCGAAGGAGATTTTTTCTCAGGGAGCGTGGCCCGCTAAAGTTACACGCCCGACCTTAGATCCCTACTATGCCCTCGCTGAGGACATGCTGGATTCTGCGCCCCTGACGCCACCTGAAGGGCGCGAGTTGCCGGACAGGACCAAAGCCTTTCAGGCAGCGGCCACTGCCGCCGGACGGACCACTCAACTCGTCCCGATTGGGGTCTACACCGGGAAGGACAGGGCAAATCCACATAGCGGAATTGCCCAAAGCGCCTGCGACTACTCCGGAGATTGCATGCTGGGTTGTGTTCTTCACGCCAAAAATACTCTGGACTTGAACTACATACCTGTTGCAGAAAAAAATGGCGCCGATGTCTTTCCTTTCCATCAAGTCGACAAAATTGAGCCGCTTGGGGATAACAGCTATAGGCTGTTTTTCGATCGCCTGGATCCAGGCAACCCTGGGCATTCGGAGCCTGGATCCGTGGTGGGGAAGAAAGTCGTTCTTGCGGCGGGGACTTTAGGTAGCAGTGAACTTCTGCTGCGCTCGAGAGACATACATAGGACCCTTGCGAAGATCAGTCCTGCGCTGGGGAGACGGTTTTCCGGAAACGGTGACTTTCTTCTAGCCGGGACCTTGGACGCAGACCGTGAGATCGATCCGGGTCGAGGACCGAGTATCACCATCGGGGCGGATTTTTCTACCGAAAACAACAGGATCTTCATCGAAGACTTGGGATTTCCGGAGCCCTTCATATGGCTTTTGGAGGGCGCCATACCGAATTCCAACCGCTTCATGAACCTCATCGGAGCAGCAGCGACATATCTCTTGGATGCCCTGGGTGTCGGACGGGGTCGAATCAGTTTCGAGGCGGACAGGCTCTTCCAGGGAGGGGCCACGACGAGATTCTTGCCCTACCTGGGGATGGGGACAGATGCGGCAGACGGCCGCTTGCAGCTTAAGGAGGGATCGATTGACGTCCAATGGAACCCTCAGAAGAGCAAACAGTTGTTCCAGGAAATTGAGCAAGCACTGAAAGACCTGAGTCGGCGCCTTCACGGAAAATACGTGCCGAGCATGCTTTGGCAGTGGCCTTTGAGGAAGCTGCTCACGGCCCATCCAATGGGCGGATGCTTTATGGGAGAAGACGCGAGGAACAGCGTCGTCAATCATGGCGGGGAAGTTTGGGGTTGCCCAAATCTCTATGTGGCAGACGCCTCGATTATTCCAACCGCCCTTGCGGTTAATCCCTCTCTGACTATCAGCGCGTTGGCGGAGAGGGTTGCTTTTTGGATGGTGCACGGACGGGAAATGGAAAGTGGTGACCCGGACGTCGCGAAAAACCATTAAGGAGGAGAAATGGACAAGCCATTCAGCTACTACATAGGACTTGATGGCCCGCACCTGGACGGGCTCATCGGCCACGCGGGGCTTTTGAGGTTCGATTGGCCCTCGAAGCGGATCTCCATCGAGTACTACGACGGAGTCAGCGGCGGCCACAACGTTTCGATTGCCTCGAACGGCAAGCTGGGGCTGCTGGGGAACTTCAGCCAGCAGTTGGTTCTTGTGGATCTCGAAAACATGCGCGAACTCGAACGTCAGTCCACCATGGAAATCGAGCCCTCAACTTACCGCCTGCGCTCCAACACGCATCACTTGTGGTACGAGGATAACCAGCGCTTCATTGGGGCCGTTGGCGATCATCTCTACCGCTTCGACATCAACGATCTTTCCCGCCCTCAGCTCCTGGGCTCGCACCTGCTTTTCAACGCCCACGAGCTGCGCTGGGATATTACGAAACGATACATCCTGATGGGTGACCTTGGGCCGGAAGACCAGGCGGCCAGGCAGGTGGGTGTCTTCGACCTCCAGACGAATGAATCGACCGTCATCAAGCTCCCTGATACTTGCTGGCACGTGTGCGTCGATCCTGAAAAGCCACTCGGGTACGCCGCCACATACTCCATGGCCACGGAAGGCATAGATTATGTTGACTGGTCTCCCGCCTTCAGGAGGGAGTACGTGTTTGAGATCGATCTGGAAAAGAAAAGGGTGAGCCGGAGCTGGAGCTCGGGAGCGGAGCTCCCGATCCACTTGAATTCAGACATCGGCGTTTACGGCGGCAGGCTCTACCTCGCATCCGGGGGCAGTCACACGGTCGTGGAGCTCAATGTTGAAGAAGGAGAGTTCAAGGTGCCACGCATTCTCGACTGCAAGCCGGACCTTTGGAAGCGCGCCATGATGGGGCGGCAGAAGATCTACAACCTTATTGGCGCGTTCGCCCGCCGGCCCACCCTGATCAGCACGCATTTGATCTTGCAGACGCTGTTGGTGACAGGCTGGCGCATCATGGACGGTATTTACTCCGCCCGCATCTCGCCCGATGGCAAGTACCTCGTAACCGGAAACCGTGGGTACAACGTACTGACTGTTTACGAGCGCGAGACTTTCAAGAAGGTTTATTCAACTCAGTTGCCAAGATTTGGGCCGAGGGTTTTCCGCCGCCCCTATGTGCGCCATCTGAAAAGCATCTACGGAATGCACCTGGGCATGCATCACAGCGAAATGGCTCCCCGTTGAACCAAGTGAGGAATCAACTCCACGGAGGTTTAAACATGCCGGACAAGTACAAATTCAAGACTCTGACGTGCCTGGAAGGCCAACTGGGCCAGGATCCGCTTTTGGACGAGATTGCGCGGGAGGTTCAGGCCAGTTCCGTCCTCGAGGCCATGAAGGCTTATATCGACGAACTGCGGGGCCAGATGGATGACAATGCTCGCCCTTTCCAGAAGATGGCGCGGCTTTTCCAGGCGGGAATTACCCCCACGCGGGTCGAGGGCCATCACGACGGCGAGGCACTCGGCCTGCGTACAGGTGATGAGCACGAGCTGCTTGCCTCCTACGGGAATTTCATTGGGTTCCTGTGGGGCGAGGCGGTGGGGCCGGTGGCGCCGTGGGTGGGAAAGTCTTTTACCCCCGTGGCTCCAGCCCTTATCGGAAACTACACCGACGGGTTCGAGCGCTGCGAGATTCCCACCTACCTGGGGATAAACCATTTCGAGAAACTGGAAGACTCCGTCATCAACAAGTTGAGCTTCTCCGTTGTTACCTACTGGATGCACCTCAAGGACGCTCCCCAGGAGGAGAGAGACCTCTATGGCTATAACAAGAATGGAGGGCTCTTCATCGCGCGGCGAGCTCAATCCGTTTACGCTGGATCGCAGCGAGAGGTTTTCCAGCTTAATTATCGCTGGCACAACTTGGGAAACCTTCCTCCCGTCAGCTACCTCATCGACGAGCTGGTTCAGATCACCGACGGCGTCTACTTAGGACAGCTTTTGTTCGCGACCAAGAATGTGCTCGGCCGATTCGACCCTGATCGTCCCATCGCGGATTACGACTACCAGCACTTTGGCTACTTCCTGCTTATGGATGATAGTTGGGCCAGCGAAACAAGGAGGGTCTTCCCTAATATCAAGCCCGGCCTCATCACCGCTCATCCCGAAGCCGCGAAACTGCCGAGTCAGCCGCCCACAGGACCATCTGTCGTCAGCGTGGCTGCGCCGAAATTTACTACTTTTACCTTTGCTGACCCCGTGGACGGAAACTGCGACGACAGTGTGCTGGCGGAAATCCGGGAAGACATGAAAGGGCATGAAACGATCCTCGACCTTCTCAAGACCTATTCTGAGGAGCTCATGAAGGGCTTCGACAACCGCTCACCCTATTTCCTGAGGTTGCACGAACTCTTCAACCGCGGCATCGGCCCGGATGAAGTGAGAGGATTTCTGCGTGGAGCTGTCATCACCTTCCACGCCGAGGGCTTTTACAAGTTCTTTAACGTCAACACGCTGGATGTGGGCTGGCAGTTGGGTCGGTTCTTCACGCCCTGGACCGGAAAAACTTTTGACCCGATCAGCATGGATCGGCTGAAAGAAATGACAGGCGGTTTTGAGCAAGGGTCAGTGCCCACCTTCTGGGGAACCAACACGCTATCCTTCAAGACGGCAAAGCAAAAGTTCGTCCGACAATTGATGAAACTTGCGGGGGTGTGGATGGAAGAAGTCCCTGCCGAGGAATCGACAAAATTCGGATATGACTATAAGAGCTTTTTCTTCATCGGTCGAAAAGGCGTCTCCATTAACGAAGAGAATAAGGGCAAGAAGGATTTCCTGTTTAACTACCGTTGGCCGGAACTCCGCACCTTCCCGCCGGACAATTACTGTGTTGACGAGTTGGTGAAAATCGCCGAGGGCCTGTATTTAGGTCAACTGATCTATGCCACTGAACTTCTGAAGAAATTTGACCCCAAAGAAGATCCTGCTACCTATAAGTATCGGCTGTTTGGATATTTCCTTCTCATGGATGAGGACTGGCAGCGCAGGAGGCTGGCCATCGGCTTTGATCCCTACGACGTTTGAGAGACTCCGCGGATGGCGCGCACCCGCGTCCGGGAGTGGTCTCAGCAAATCCTCGTAAAAGGTGGGTCTGAGGCGAAGCCTCGCTAGTACTGGAGGGTGACGAAATGAGCCAAAATACCACGAAAGCAGAAAGGGATCTCCGACTATGGATGGCGGTCTCGGCAGTGCTCTACTTTACGGGTGGCATGGTTTTTCTGTTGTTGCCGCGGCCTCTGCTCACAGTACTTGACTCTCTCGCCGCACCATTTCATTTGGGTACGGTCCTGCCAGGAGCGATGCCCGCGGAGCGCTTCTGGAACCTGCTCGCTTTCTCGATGGCCATGACCATCACCACCGCAAGCGTAATGGTGGTCCGGGATCCCAGTGGCAATAGAGATTTCTGTATTCCTGTTATCTTCTCCAAAATTGCGTCGTGGCTCTCGGCACTGGTCTACTTTGCGCTGGTCAGTCGAGCCTTTGCACACCTGGTGATATTCTTGGTGGATTTTCCGCTCTTCGTGCTCACGCTTGTGTTCTATCGACGCGCTAGAATGGCGGCGAAATACAGTGGGTTAACGCAAAAAGGTGGCTGAAGATTCGAAATCGGTGAGAACCGGCCATGCGGGGAGGATCTCCCACCAACTATCGGAGAATGTAGTGCGGAGGGCGGACGAGTGGAAGGAGGCACGCTTGACAGAAAAACGATTGCCACGAATCTTGAGTCCAAACCTGGGCTGCCCACAGATCGTTTCCATGGACGCTTTCAAGAGCGCCGGCGCCGATATTGTTCTGGCAGGCCACCTGGGCGATAGCGACTGGACAGGCTTTCATGTTCAGGCGGTCCCATCCTATGCGCGCGAAGGTCGTGAATTCACTCTTGTCCTTTACGACCAAGCGGAGCTCGATAGCGATGAGCTTCCTCAACGCTTCAACGATGTCTCCGAGAGCCGCTTCTTGATCAGCACCACGCTTCGTTCCTCCCTCTTCAAAGGGAAGGCTCAATTCTGGCGTCTCCGAATCCGCCCTCAGGATAAGCTCGACGACACACATATGCGTACTGTGCAAGGTTCGGCGCGGCCCACACTATACGACTTGGTCTTGTACAGGGGTGAGCATGCCATTCATAAGGCGTCGCACGCACTCTGTCTTCGGCCTCCGGCGCCAGAAGTACGTTTCATTCACCTGACGGATGTCCACGTCGCGGAGCGGAACGACCTGATTGCTCAAGAGGCCAACTCCACCCTGGTCCCGAAGCCCGGGGGCGCCCAATTCACATTCCTAAATTTCAACGACCGGCTCCGGGAATTCATCCACCATGCCAATGCTCTCGCCGACGCGGGTGAGCTCGACTTTGTGCTGGCCTTGGGTGACTTGGTTGACTTCGTCAACCATGGCTACCGAAAGAGCGAGCCAGGCGACAACAACTGGCGGGTCCTGCAAGAGATTCTCACCGGCAGCGGCGACGAGAGCAGCCGAGGGAATCAAGGCCTGCGTGTACCTGTGTTTACCACCACTGGGAACCATGACTGGAGAACCTACCCCTATCCGCCGGAGTTCTGCTCGACGATTTTCGACATGGGGAAGAAAGACTTGGAGAACTTCGACTACCTCTACTCCGACACCGATGAGACCGCGGGCGCAAAAATCTCCGAGGTCCATTCCAAATTGGTTTCAGAAGGTTCGCCCCTACTAGTGCGGAGTTGGTGGGGCCTGGTGGTGGGCTCCCTCCTGAGATGGACACAGATCGGCTGGGACCGGTTCTGGACCCGTGCTTTGGCTCTGGCCGGTAAAGACCTCCGACTGCTTCTTCTCTGCGCTGTTAGTGGTTCGCTGGCTACGGCCGGCAGCGTGATTGGAGTAGCCTGGCCACAATGGGCGAGGAGCATCCTTCAGTACTTTTTCCCTGGTGGTCTCACCCTTCACGTGGTGCGAGTAGCCATCGGACTGGTGATCCTCCTTCTCCTCTTTGTGGAGTTACTGCGGTTTCTCATCGAAAACTGGGCTCGCGACACGCTGCGAGAAAAGATCACCGGACTCATTGGTATTGAAAGCGACGTGGGCGGGCTCTATGACTACTTTCTCAAATTCAACCCCTACTTTAACTACTCCTTCCGCGTGGAGAACTGCTATTTCTTGATTCTTGACACGAGCCACGATGCCTTGACCGCTCAGAGCTTCTGGGACAACGGCGGCAAGAAGCTGCGGCGTTTGAACGTTCGCGACAATATCCTCGGTGGGTCGCCGGAGTCTATGGCGTTCTACCCACCCAACGAGTACTACCCTTACAGCCAGATCACCTGGCTTGAAGCCGTACTGGACTGCATCCGGCAGACGCATAAACAGCTTGCCGAAACCGACCGACGCTGCCGCATTGTTGTTGGACTGCACGCCCCTCCGGCAAACTTGTCTCCCAATGATAGGGAGAGGGCTGACGACCTACTGCAATCCCAGGGAGGCCCTAGCCTGCTGCGACGAGGTTGGCCGGGCGGCTTCGATGTCCATTATGGAACCGTGAACCACTACGTCAGCGAGTTCTTTTACCTTTGTCTGGGATTCCGAGAATCGGCCCTCGAAGCTCCCACGGGACCAGGCGTGGATATCGTGCTGTCCGGACACGTCCACTGGAACATCGACTTTCAACTGCGGCGACCGGCAGCATCACCGGGTGCACAGGGTTGGAATCCTCTCGTCTATTATGGAGATTTTAGCGCGCAGGTTGAGCAGCACCAAGGTAAGCCGAATTGTTGGTTGGATCCCCTCATTCTTCAGACCGCGGCCTGTGGCCCACCCAGTGAAACGAATGGTCAGAATCCGTATTTCCGCTACATCACGGTCGATGAGAGTCTGGGCATCCGCACGCTTCAACCACGGCATTTGTAGAGGTCCCACATCACCACGCGCTTGTCCTTGTATTGCAGGAACACTCGCAGGCTGTTATAACCCGCGCCCTCGGCCCAGCGTAGTTCCTGATTTATGGCTTCGGAGGCTGCTGCCCGCCGCTCGGCAGCGGCTTTGCCGGGTTCAGAGGATTGGCGGGTGGAGGCGCCGGCTCACCTTTCTTCTCCGCTCCGCTTTCCGATTCCGGCGGCGGCTGGAATTCTTCGGGCCGAATCGGTTTTCGCGGCATCATCTCGTCGCGCATGGCGGCGTTGTAAACGAAGCAGGCCATAATCACCGCGGCCTGCTTCAGATCGTCGGCGCGGATGTGCTCGTAGACGTCCAGGTTCGAGTGATGGGTAATAGTGCCGTAGTCCATCGGGTCTTGAATGAACTGGAATCCCGGGATGCCCACGGCGTCGAACGAGAGATGGTCCGTGCCTCCGGTGTTGCGCATGGTCAGAGTGGTCATGCCAAGATCGCGGAACGGTTCCATCCATTTCTGAAAGATGGGCGCCACCAGCGCATTGCCCTGCAAGTACACGCCGCGAACCTTGCCGGTGCCGTTGTCCAGGTTGAAGTACGCCGAGACCAGCTTCTGTTCCGGCTTCAACTGCAACGGGCCGCCGGGCGGACGGAGAAACGAGGGCACGTCTTTGAACTTCGGATTCGTATTTTCCGGCCGAGATCCGTAGTGTTCCTTTACGTACCCGCGCGAGCCGAGCAAGCCTTGCTCTTCGCCGGACCAGAGGGCAACGCGAATGGTTCGTCGCGGCACAACGCCCAGATGCTTGAGCAGTCGGATGGCTTCCATGACGACCGCGGTGCCCACGCCATTGTCGGTGGCCCCCTCGCCGGCGTGCCACGAATCCATGTGCCCGCCGAGCATCACCAGTTGGTCTTTCAGTTTCGGATCGGCGCCGGGGATTTCGGCAATGGTGTTGTAGGACTTGTCGTCATCGTCGTAGAACTGCGTTTCCACGTTGACCTCAACCTGCACCGGCACTTTCTCGGCCAGCAATCGCGTCATGCGGCCGTAGTGCTCGATGGCCAGCGTGATTCTGGGTACGCCGATGGTTTTGCCTTTTTCATAGCTGCCACCGGATTCGACGAAGATGGTGCCGTCCTGACCCGGCTGGCGCGTCGGCTCCAGCACCGCGACCACGTGCTCGTCAGTCAGGAACTTGGCCAACTGTTCCTGAAATTGGTTGCGCTTGAGGGCCTCTGCCCGAGCCTCTGCCCGACGCGATTCGTCGAACGGCCTGGGAATCTCGAATTCCGCGACCTTCGTCAAGCCGGCGTCATCCTCGCGACGGAAAAGGGGCTTCTCAAGGGGCTCGGGGACGCGCGATTCGCCCAGCAGTACGATCTTGCCCGACAATTTGCCGCGATATTTCTCCAGGTCGGCGGGCGTCGTGGCAATAACTTGCGTCACCTCGCCGCGAAGGGGGCCGTTCGTTCCCGGCGTCCAGGCCTTGGGCAGCGCCAGGAATTGCATGATGTCGGGCGAGAGCATGCGAACTTCGCAAAGTTGGTACGCCCAACCGCGACCAAAAGTGCCCCAGGCCTCCAAGTGCGCATTGACGAGACCCCACTTGGTGAACTGCTCGCGCGTCCACTCGTTCGCCTTCTTCATGTTGGGCGAACCCGTCAGGCGGGGGCCGATGTCGTCAGTGAGGTGGCTCATAATGTCCATCACCTCGCCGTGGCCGAATTCCTCCTCCCGCAAGCGCGTGATGAACTCGAGGTCCGGGATGTCCGGCTTGGGAACAGTGGGCGCCGCGGCCTCGCTAGGCGGAGTCTCTTTTGGTTTCTTCGCGCCCGTGAGATTGCCGGGGAAGAGCAAAATTGTAGTCGCTACAAGTGCTGCGGCCATTAAACTATAGATTCGAAATCGAGTTTTCATGGGATCAGTTGCGCCTCCACGCGAAAAAAGTCGCCCCTGAGAGTACGCAACTGCGCCAAAAGATGCAAGCACGAACACAGTCGAGCGAGTCGAGAAGTCGAGGGGTCGAGAAGTCGAGAGTCGAGAGGTCAAGAGTCGAGGAGATGCGAAGATCGGGTTCGTAGAGAACTGTCACTCTTCGACTTTTAACTCTCGACTCTTGACTCTCGACTTCTCGATTCCCGCCGACACATTTTTCTGCTTGCGGGCCTAACCATGGACGAAAAACCCGGTCTAAAGGTGCGAATGGACGAAAGCGACGCAGCGGCTGTTGCACGAGCATGCGCCGGGGACACAGACGCTTTTCGTGTGCTCGTCGACCGCTACAGCCGCAAGGTCTTCCGCTTGGCGTATCGTATGACGCGGAACGAGCCCGATGCCGAGGATGTGGTGCAGGAAACCTTCCTGCGTGCTTACCGGCGGCTGAAGCAATTTGAATCGCGCTCCAGCTTCGGCACCTGGATTTTCCGCATCGCCGTGAACGCAGCCCTGGACCTAACGCGCAAGCTGGGCCGGTACGAGCGGGTGGAGCAACAGATGCCGGAGCCCGAAGGTGGCGCACACCCACTCTTTCAACTGCCCGCGCCCGAACCTGGGCCGGATCGGCTCCTCTTGAGTAGCGAATTGAAGCGCAAGGTGGAGAGCGTGCTCGCCAGCTTGAGCCCCCAGGTCCGGACCGCGTTTGTCCTGCGCCACTACGAAGGGATGTCGATTGAAGAAATCGGAAGCGTGTTGGGTCTCAAGGGGAGTGCCACCAAGAACAGTATCAACCGGGCCGTGCAGAAGCTGCGGAAGGAGTTGGAGCCGCTGGTTGTGGCGCAGAGCGGCAAGGCCCCGCCAGCGCAGGGCGATTAGGAAGCACAGGAAGCAAAGGTCGTTCCCATGAAAGATGTGAGGAAAATGAAACATCCCAGTGAAGAAGAATTGATCCTCTACCACTATGCCGAGGCGGGAGGACCGCCGCGTGCCGTGGTAACGGAACACATAGCGGTCTGCGAGCCCTGCCGCACCCGCTACCGAAAGCTTCAAGCGGTTCTCGCCGCCGCGGATGTGGTCGAGGTGCCCGCGCGGAGCGAAGACTTCGAGGATGAGGTCTGGCGGCGTCTTGTTCCGCGCCTCCAAGCTGCCCCCCAGGAATGGCTCTGGCAGCGCTTCTTTGCCGGTTCCGGGGCTCGACGGCTTTGGGCGCCCGTGGGGGCGGTGGTGGCGGTCGCCGTTCTGGTGGTGGGGGCATTTCTGGCCGGACGCTTCTGGCCGGGCCGACCCCAGCCCCAGCGTGAGGCTCAGGTCCAGCCGGTCTCCGCCCAGTCGCGGGAGCGCATCCTGTTAGTGGCGGTGGGCGACCATCTCGAGCGCTCGCAGATGGTGCTGGTGGAGCTGGTCAACACCAAACCACAGCGAACGGTGGACATCTCCGCCGAGCGGCAGCGCGCTGAGGACCTCGTGCCCGCCAACCGCCTCTACCGCCTCACGGCGGAGCGCTCCGGCGAGACGGGCGTGGCGAACCTGCTCGACGAGCTCGAGCGCACGCTGATCGAGATCGCCCACAGCCCTTCTAGGCTATCGTCGCCGGAATTTGAGGATCTCCGTCGCCGCGTTGAAGCTCAGGGAATTCTCTTTAAGGTCCGGGTAGTCGATTCGCAAGTGCATGAGAGGGAGAGGAAAGCGATTGAAGACCTGTCGCGGAAAAGTTCTTAGGTCGAGAGGGAAAAATGACTAAGGTGCGCAGAAGTATCTTGATTTGGGCAGTCAGTGTGGCAACTGCGATTCCAGCCACGGCGCTGGAAGGGCGGGGGGAGCTAAAGCGCCGCCCGATTGTCGGCGTTAGGCTTGCGCTATTACAGGAATCGGTGGGGCCACCTGCGGCGCTATCCACCCCGGCTCCGAATCCTCCTGATACGGAGGTGTCCAGTTTCGAGGACCAAGCGGAGAAACGAGAGCAGGAAGCGGAAAAGCGCGACCGCGAGCAAGAAGCGCGCGACGGTGTTCAGGAGCAGATCGAGCGCGAGCTCTACGACCGCGGCACGGAGGAGATCGACGACGGGAAACTGCAACAGGCGATCGACAAGTTCAGCCAGGTCATCGATGGGCACGGCGCGCACGCCGAGGGAGCACTGTACTGGAAGGCCTACGCCCAGAACAGGCTCGGCCAACGCCCCGAAGCTCTCCTCACCCTCGAGACCCTGCGCCGCACTTATCCCAAGAGCCGCTGGTTCGATGATGCCCAGGCACTCGAAGTGGAGGTGCGCCAGTCGTCCGGGCAGAGCGTCTCACCCGAGGCGGAGAGCAATGAAGACTTGAAGCTGATGGCCATCAACAGCTTGCTTGGCACCGACCCCGAGCTGGCATTGCCCATGCTCGACAAGTTTCTCAACGGGGCCCAGTCGCTCAAGCTCAAGGAGCGGGCGCTGTTCGTGCTCAGCCAGAGTGGCTCGCCCAAGGCGCGCGAGATTGTGGTCCGGATCGCGCGCGGCAACCGGAACCCCGTGCTGCAAATGAAGGCGATCCAAGACCTGGGCCTTTTCGGCGGCAAGGAAAGCCACGCCACCCTGGAAGAGATTTACAAATCGTCTCACGATATGGAAGTCAAGCGCGGCATCTTGCGCAGCTTCATGGTTAGCGGGGAACGCGAGCGGGTGCTGGAAGTGGCGAAGAGTGAGCAGTCGGCCGAGCTGCGCGCCGAAGCTGTGAAGCAACTCGGCGTGATGGGGGCACGTTCGGAGCTCTATCAGCTCTACCAGAACGAGACCTCCATCGACGTCAAGAAGAACATTTTGCAGGCGATGTTCGTAGGTGGCGATGTCGAGCATACGCTGGGGCTGGCGCGCGCTGAAAAATATTCGGAGCTCCGTTGCCAGGCCGTCCGTAATCTCGGCCTCATGGGTAAAGACAAGACCGCCGACGCTCTGGCCTCCATCTACAGCAGCGACAAGGACCCCGAGGTCAAGCGCGCCGTGATCCAAGCCTACTTCCTGCAAGGCAATACCAAGTCGCTGATCCAGATTGCGCGGCAGGAGAAAGATATGTCTCTAAAGAGAGACGCCGTGAAGAGGCTGTCACTGATGCACAGCAAGGAATCGACCGACTTCATGATGGAGCTGCTCAACAAATAGCAGTGAGGAGGTCTGCATGAGTGTGGCAAAGCTCTTTCCGTTTGCAAAACGTGCCGGTTGGCGCTCCTTCCCTGTTTTCTGTTTACTAGCTGCCTCTTGCGGCTTGGCCACCGCGGCCCAGGAGCCGCACGTGGTGAACGCCAGGATGCGCACCCTATCCGCGGCCGCGGGCCTTGCGAGCACCTTCCACTCGATCGAATCCGGCGAAACCGGCCCTGCCTGGATCGGCTACGCGGTGCCCGTCGTCCCGGGAAAGCACGCGATGCGCTGCAATGGGTCTATGGGTGACTTCTCAGAAGACGGGTGCGGCCGGTGTCGGCTCGAGAGCGACCACGGAGAGGAAGGCGGCCACAGCGTCAATTCCGGCGACGAAAGGCGCGTCAAGCTGGAATCTCCGCCCTACTTTCTGATGCTTTACCGCACCGCGGGAGGAAAGATCCTGAAGATTCGCTCCTTCTCTCCTGAATGCGAACTCGACGCCGCGGGCCTGCCCTTGGTGTGGCTGGCAGACGTGCGCCCGGCCGACAGTGTCGAGTGGCTCAGCTCCTTCGTGAAGGCCGCCGGAGCGCGCGCCGAAGCCAAAGGAGACGACAACGGGCCGGGCGAAGACGGCTGCCTCAGCAATTCGGCACTGACGGCCATCGCTTTCCACGCTGATGCCTCCGCCGAGCGTGTGCTCGAAGGTTTCGTCGCGCCCGGCCAGCCGGAACGCTTGCGCGAGCACGCCGCTTTCTGGCTGGGGGTGGCGCGAGGCCGGCAGGGCTACCAAGCGCTCAGTCGCTTGTTGCGGGACGATCAGAGCGAGCGCTTCCGCGAGAAAGCCGTGTTTGCGCTCCACGTCAGCGAGGAACCCGAGGCCGTGGATGCGATCATCGGCGTAGCCCACCATGACCCCAGCGCCCACGTGCGAGGCCAAGCGCTGTTTTGGCTGGCGCAAAAGGCGGGGAAGAGAGCCGCCGCTGCCATTACCGAGGCCATCGAGAACGACCCGGAGACCGACGTCAAGAAACACGCTGTCTTCGCCCTCAGCCAACTTCCCAGGGATGAAGGCGTGCCTTTGCTCATCCAGGTAGCACGCACTAACGGCAATGCCGCTGTGCGCAAGCAGGCCATGTTCTGGCTCGGCCAGTCGCAGGACCCTCGCGCCCTGGCGTTCTTTGAGCAGATCTTGTCGCATTAGGTCGGAGCTCCGGGTGTCAGTGGCGGAACGTTTCTTCTTATTCACTATTCAACACGCGTGTTCGCGCTTGCGGCAACAGATGTACATCTCGTTCCGCCCACTTCATCTGCCGCTTCTTCACCATCTTCTCGCTCATCACTTGAATTGCCGGTGACTCCACAAAGGCGCCCGAAGGAATTCCGCAGCGACTGGGAGAATATCTATCGCGCCTTCGACCGGGATCCCTCCCGGCGAATCCTGCAACTGTTCTGCAAATCTTCGAGGGCTCTTGGTTGCGCGTAACAATTGGCGTACAATCTCCTCGGTGGTCAAGTCCGCCAAGTTACGGTCACCCATTAACTCCGCAAGCAGGAGCAGCCCATGCCGAGCCGCCATTCATTTGGTGAGATTCATCTTGATGTGACTGCAGGTCGTGAGCAGCCACTGGTCACGCCTGGCTCTGAGACCCCTTTTCGAATCGCTATTCTCGGGGACTTCAGCGGCCGCACAAATCGTGGTTTGTCTGAAAGTGGGGATGCCCTCGCGAGCCGGCGTCCCCAGATGATCGATCGCGACAGTTTTGACTCTGTGCTGGCAAGAATTGCGCCTCGGCTTGAACTGGCTCCAGGGGGAGAGGATGCCTTCCGCATCTCATTGAAGTTTGGTGATCTGGACGATTTTCATCCTGACAGGCTCTTCGAGCAGGTTCAGATGTTCCAGAAGTTGCGGGAGACGCGGCAAAAACTCAACGACCCGGTGACATTCGCCAAGACGGCTTCGGAACTGGGCCTTGTAGGGAAACAACCCTCGGCACAAATCGCCCCTCCAGCGCCTGCGCACCGAATCTCCGGGGCGGATATACAGCGGGTGGTTTCGGGTAGCCTTCTGGATGAAATGGTCGAAGCAACCGAAGGCAGGGCAGCAGAAGAGTATCCCTCCAAGCCTGCCGACGAATGGACCACCTTGTTAAATAAGATTGTCGCTCCCCATGTGGTCGCCAAAGCGGACCCTCGCCAGGCAGAACTGGTTGCCCTGATCGATAAAGCCACCAGCGCCCAGATGGCGGCGTTATTGCATGCTCGCGACTTCCAAGCCCTTGAAGCTGCGTGGCGCGCCGTGTTCTTTCTGGTTCGAAATATCGAAACGGATTCTCAGCTTAAGTTATTTCTGATCGATGTCTCGAAAGAAGAACTTGCCCAGGACCTGTTGGCATCCAGTGATTTGAGCTCGACGGGAATCTACAAATTGCTCGTGGAGAAGACAGTGGGTACGCCCGGGGCGGAACCGTGGGCCGTTATTGCAGGGAATTTCAATTTCGGCCCTACCTTGAAAGATGCCGAACTACTTGGTCGGATGGCGAAGGTGGCCGCCGGGGCCGGCGCCCCATTCATTGCCGGCGCGAGTCCGCGCCTACTGGGTTGCGACTCAGTCCTCGACCTGCCTGATCCGCGGCATTGGAAGATTCAGATGTCCGGGGAGACTGCCGCCTCCTGGCAATCATTGAGGAGCTCGCCTGAAGCTCGCTTTGTTGGATTGGGACTTCCCCGTTTTCTTTTGCGGCTACCCTATGGGAAGGATACCGAACCGGCTGAACTCTTTCAGTTCGAAGAAATGCCCGATCCCGCCGCCCATGAGAACTACTTGTGGTGCAATTCAGCTTTTGCCTGTGCTTTATTGCTGGCGCAGTCTTTCGCAGAGCAGGGGTGGGAACTACGGCCCGGTTCGATTTTGGAAATAAGCGGACTGCCCGTCTATACCCACACGGTGGAAAGCGAGCTCAGAAACCTGCCTTGCGCCGAGGTTTTGTTGACGCAGACGGCAGCGGATAAAATGATGGAAAAGGGTTTCATGCCGCTTGCCTCGTTGAAGGATCAGCCGACGGTCCGGCTGGTGCGATTCCAGGCAATTGCCGACCCTCTCAGTTCTCTGGCCGGCCGGTGGAGTTCCTGAGGCGGTGGTTGGTGGCAGTATGACAAAACCCGAGTTGACCCCTTACGATGGAATCGCCTACCCGACATTTCCCATCTCATACACACATCCTGATCGCCTGGCGACCGTGGCAACCCACTTCGGCATGAAGCCTGCGCCTGTCGAGCGATGCCGGGTGCTGGAGTTGGGGTGTTCCACTGGGGCCAACTTGTTGTCCATGGCAGTCATGCTACCGGAAAGTGAATTTGTCGGAGTCGATTTGGCAGGAAGACCGATTGCCCAGGGAAAGGCCAGGGTGGAGGCTCTTGGGCTGAAGAATCTTGCTTTCCGACAGATTGACTTGCTCGAGATGGCCCCGGGCTACGGCAAGTTCGATTACATCATCGTGCATGGTCTCTATACGTGGGTTCCGCCGGAGGTTCGTGATCAGATCCTGGCCATCTGCAAAGGCAGCCTGCAACCCCAGGGAATTGCCTATGTCAGTTACAACACATTTCCAGGGTCTTATTCACGGGTAATGATCCGTGAGATGATGCTGTTCCACAATCGGGATTTCCATGATCCGCAGCAGCAGATGCAGCAGGCCATCAGCTTGCTCAAGCTGCTGGCAAATTCGCGCACGGAACCCCAGACCTATACGAAAGTACTCCAGGAGGAGTTTGAGCGAACGTCCAAGCGGTCAAGAGAAGCTCTTTACCATGACGAGTTGGCAGAAGTCTTCCAGCCCGTCTATTTTTACCAATTCATGGAGCGCGCTCAACGCCATGAACTCCAGTTCCTGGGGGAAGCCGATTTTTTCGAGATGCACACAGGAGGCCTCACGCCGCAGGCGAAAGAAGTGCTCGATAAGATTTCCGATGACATCATTTTGAGGGAACAGTACCTGGACTTCATGCGCGGCCGGGGCTTCCGGAAAACGCTTTTGTGCCACAAAGATGTGGAGCTCGACCGCTCGGGGAAATCCGTCGCAGTCAGGTCATATTACGTTTCGTCTCAAGCGCGGCCGAACTCACCGGCTCCGGACTTTTCTCCGGGGGCAGAAGAGACTTTTCGTAGTGGCAGTGGAGCCGAACTTATTACCGCCAACCCATTGGCTCGCGCGCTGTTTTGGTACCTGATCGAGTCACAGCCACAGCGAATTGCTTTTGAGAAGGTCGTGACCGAAGTCGAGTCCAGGGCCCGCCAAGGGCTGGGTTTTGTTCCGAAACCCGATCAGGATTTCGGCTCCGACCTTGTAGATTTCGTATGGCAGACATACTCGGCTGGACTGCTCGATCTGCACGTGTACGTTCCGCCTTTCGCGACGAAGGTCAGCGAAAGGCCTGTGGCAAGCCCCCTGGCTCGACTCGAGGCTCGAGACAGTGATGTCATAACGACACTGCACTACAGGAGCTTGCGTCTAAGTGATTCGCTGCAAAGAGGATTGGTTATGCTCATGGACGGCACCCGCGACCACGATGCTCTGAGGAAAGATCTTCTCAAGCTTTTCGAGTCAGGGGCTCTAACGCTGCTTGACGGTGACAAGCCAGTCAGTGACATGCAAACTGTGGAGAAGAGGATTGCCGCTGAGACCGACAGAATGTTGGCAGGCCTCGCGCGCATGGCTGTACTGATGGAGTGAAGCTCAGTCAGGGTTAATGGCCGCAACGATTTTTTGAATTAATTGACTACCAGGAGGTCAATTTGGGGATGCGACAGGAAGAGCCGGCAGGCGGCTCGGCAATGCGATTGCGGCTCGAACAATCGCCGCATTTCGCCTTTTTGCGCGATTTTCTGCGCAGTTTGGAATTCAACGAGAAGTCAATCTGTGGCCGGTTGAGCATGGCGGGGCTTAATGAATTCCTTTCCAATGACCGCGCGCGGGCAACTCTTTCGGGTGAATTGGATGGGCTGGGCTTCTTGATCCGCTTGTTCCTGCTGGGAGAGCCGCTCGGAGTAAAGGACTTGGAGTCCGTGATCCCGGCACGCGCCTTGGAAGCCATGAAAGATCTGGGCCTGCTGATTGGGGACCCTACAGACAGCGCGAGAATGTGTGCCAGTGTCTCGCTCTACCCGGTTGGGAGGTTATTCATTGTTTCTGACCGATGGACTACGCCGGAGGGCAAGGTCCCTGAGTTGCCAGATGATTTTGTTTTTCCGGCGATTACTGCAAACACCTCGCAGTTCATGGCGACCTTGCCGTGGGAGCCGTGCGAGAGTTTCCTCGAACTTTGTTCCGGCACCGGCGTGGCGGCGCTCGAGGCCGCTGGACACGTGAACCACGCATGGGCAGTTGACATTACCGAGCGATCCACCCAGACGGCGGAGTTCAACCGCCTGCTCAATGGACTCGATAACGTCACCACGATCAAAGGAGACCTTTATGAATGCCTGGGCGACCTGACGTTTGACCGTATCGTAGCCCATCCACCTTATATGCCAGTGTTGAACCGTGCCCAGATTTTTTACGATGGGGGCTCGGACGGAGAACAGGTGACGCGTCGCATAGTGATGGGCCTGCCTCGCTATCTGCGCGCGGGCGGGCGCTTTTGTTGTCTGGCGCAGGGCTCGGACCGCGATAGCGCTACTTTCGAGCAGCGTGTAAGGGCTTGGCTGGGCGAAGAACAATCGGAATTTGATGTCATGGCCATTGTCAGGGCAACGCAAAACCCTGCGGATGCGGCATTGCAGTATGCCGTGAAATCAAAGGGGGGTGGCCAGGCAGCCCATGAAATGAGAGAGGCGTTGAGGGGCCTCGGCATCCAATTGATGGTTTACGGATGGATGATCATCCAGAGAAGGAACGATGCCCGTCCGGTCTTCACCACCCGGAGATCCGTTGGCCCGAATACGGGGCGGGATGAGATCGCTTGGCTCCTGAAGTGGGAAAGCGCTGCTGTAAAGCCTGAGTTCATTGAAATACTCGCTGAAATGCACCCGATCGCCGCCCGTTGCCTTGAACTTCACACCGTCCACCGAATGAAGGAAGGGGATTTGGCGCCTGAGCAATTCTCGTTGCACACTGAGTATCCTTTCAGTGTGGACTGTCGAGTGCAGCCCTGGATGGGGTTCCTCCTCCCACAATGCGACGGGAAGTCGACCGTGCGGCAACTTTTTGAGTTTTGCAAGCAGAACAATTTTGTCCACCCTGAGACGCCGCTGGCGGAGTTTGCCAAGCTGCTCATGGTCTTTATAGCGGGCGGATTCCTTGAAGTGGAAGAGTTCAAACTGCCAAAGAAAGCCCCAGAGGCGTAACCATCCCACGAACACATCTTCAGCCTTACTGGAGGATGTGCGCAATTTCTGGGACTTTGGCTGGAAATGTCGGCAGGGCAAAGCGCCTTCGAGTGCGGTGGGCTGCCACTGTTCCTGCATTGCGCTTCGTTGCCCCCGCCGTAGCGCTGACCCCGCCTCGCGGGGTCAGCAGGACGGGGAAGCAGGAAGATGCCGACCTAACGGTCGGCGCTACTTTGGCTTGCGTGGGACCCGTCTTTCGTGTACACTGTGGGTGTACATGAGGTCATCGCATGAGCACCCATAAGGTGAGTGTCCGGGGAGCACGGGAGGGTTTGCGGCGGTTGCTGGATCAGGTCCAGGCGGGCGATGAGGTCGTGGTACTGCGGCGGGGAGTCGAGGTCGGAAAACTCGTCCCGCCCGACCGAAAGACCCTGCCCCTTCCCGACCTGAGCAGCTTTCGGGCCGCCGTCAAACTTCGCGGACGAGCATTGAGCCGGGACATTCGGGAAGCCCGCCGGAGCAGCCGCTATTGATCTATATCGACACCAGCGTACTGGCCGCCTATTACTGTCCTGAGCCCCTGAGCGAGCAGTCCCAGCGTGCATTGGCCGAAGAGGGCGAACGCGCGATTAGCTCGCTTGTGGAAGTGGAATTGGTTTCCGCGCTCGCCCGCAAAGTGCGCTGCCGCGAAATGCGCCGGGCGGACGCGCATCGTATCCTCGCTGTCTTTCAATCCCATCTGGAGCAAGGAATTTACACCCGCCTTGCAGTGGACAGTGCACATTTTGCGAAGGCGCGCGAGTGGCTCGCGACTTTCATACTCCCGCTCCAGACCCTGGATGCCTTGCATGTGGCGGTGGCCGCCATGCATGATTGCCGTCTTCTGACTGCTGACGTTGGGCTCGCCAAAGCCTGCGCAAGAATCGGCGTCAAGGCACGTCTGATCAGTTAACTGGAGGACTTCCTGAAGGGGATTCCTCCTCAGGCGCCACAGCCTGGCCATATCACCCGGAGGGCAACCGCCACTCCCTGAGGGAGCTGTACCCCCCTTTCGAGCGAGTTTCGCACAAGCACAACACCACAAGCACAAACAACTTGACATCCCTATGTCGTCACGTGTATAGTTACTTTGGGTAACCAAAAAAACTGAGCTAACGAAGTGCTCCTCCAGGAAGCTGCTCGACAGCCGAAGGGTGCGGGCACACAATCAGCAAATCGCGAGCCTGAGAGAATTGCACTCATGGTTCCCCAAGCGGGGCTCCACTTCACTCGGTGACGCAGGAACCTCGTGACCCGCAGAAAAAGGAGTCACACCATGCTTAGAATCCGATATGGAAAGATAATAGCAAGTTGCGCTGCAGTTGCCGTACTCTCGATTTTCTTCACACTCGTCCTGACCCACAGCGGAGGGGCCAAACCCCACCCGGCTCCCCTCCCCCATCCACAAGGTACTCCTACGTTCCCCAGCGAGGACGGTCGTGAGGCCATCAAGCCTGGAAACTACGCGACGGCGATCAACATTCACAACCCCAGCCTCGGGACGACAGTCACGCTTCACAAGCGAGCGGTTCTGGCGCCATACGAAGATTTTAATGGTGAAAAAGCAGCATTTCCTCCGTCGCAGCTCCAGCCCTATACCTTGCCCGCTGGTTATGCGGTGGAAGTCGATTGTGCCGACATCCGGCTACTGCTCGATACCCCTGGCATCTCCAGCAGTTTCATCAAGGGCTTTGTGTCGATCTTCGTCCCTGCGTCACAGACACTGGACGTTGTGGGCGTCTACACGGCCGAACCGCCGTCAGTGTCAATTACTGATTCAAATGGATCGCCAGTAACAGAAATCCCTGGGATCGCTCTGGAGATGCTGCAGATTACACCTCAGGTTGTCTTCACTTTCGGGCCTCCGAATCCGACAGCGGCATTGCCAGGACGGGCCTTTAATGAGTATTCGGCGAAATTCCTTTGCAGCCCACCCCCGAAAGCCTAGTAGGCGATTGCGACCTGCTGCCGCCTTGAGCGGATGAGCCGGGGGACAACGTGAATCACGAAAACGGGCTGGCGGAGGCCCGGAGGGAGTAGTGCCTCGGGTCCCTGCCAGCCTCGTGGGGGTCTTGTGTTTCCTCTCTCTTTGACCGTCCTGACCCCCGGTGATGTCAGTCTGGATAAGATTTCTCCCCTGTTATCACAATCTGGCCATGTCACATCCAGGGCCATCGCGACTTTCTGAGGAAGTTGTAGCCCCCTTTATGTTTTTGCATTGACAAACGTTCCGTGATTTGCTAGAAAGACTGTGGGTTCGGGAGTCACATTACACACAAATTTGAATTTTCGGAAGGGGTGCCCCATGGCACAGAGCGTCCAAAAGAAGCTTGAAAAGGTACGGCCTCCACGTGTCCACGTCAGTTACGACGTGGAAACCGGAGGCGCCATAGAAATTAAAGAGCTCCCATTTGTGATGGGAGTTCTGGGCGATTTTTCAGGTCAACCGGTAGATCCTCTACCCCGGTTAAAAGACCGGAGGTTCGTAGAAGTAACCCCCGATAATTTCGACAGCGTGCTGGAAAGCATGAAACCTCATCTGGCATTCTCGGTGGAAAACAAGCTCAGCGAGGATCCCGATGCAGGACAATTGAAGGTCGGTCTCGATTTTAAGAGTATGGATGACTTCGCGCCGGAGAACGTGGCCAAGCAGGTCAAACCTCTGCGCGAACTCCTTGAGCTCCGCACCCGCCTCAACGATCTAAAAGGTACGTTGCAGACGAACGACAAGCTGGATCAAGTTCTGCTGGATGCGGTTAGTAACACGGAGAAGTTGAACAAGTTGAGGGCGGAACTGGGCGGAAAGAAGGAGGGAGAAGGGAAGGAGGGGTCAAATGGCTAAGGAAGAAATGGCAAAGGCGCCTGCACAGGCGGCGGAGCAGGTCGCGGAAAAGGGATTGCTGGATCAGATTGTTGAGGACGGCAGGGTGGGGACAGACGTTGCCACCCGTGAGCGCGGCAAGAGCCTGGTGAAGGAATTCATCAGCCAGGTGCTGGAAGGGGAGGTCACCGTTTCGAAAGATGTCGAGGCGATGATTAATGCCCGAGTGGCGCAGATTGACCACCTGCTCTCCATCCAACTCAATGAGATTTTGCACCATCCCCAGTTGCAAAAACTCGAATCGAGCTGGCGGGGTTTGAAGTACCTCATCAGCCAAAGCGAGACCAGCACCATGCTGAAGATTCGGGTTATGAATGTTTCGAAGAAAGAGCTTCTGCGCGATCTACAGCGGGCTCCTGAATTCGATCAAAGCGCGTTGTTCAAGAAGGTATACGAAGAAGAGTTCGGGGTTTTCGGTGGAGATCCTTTTGCCGCTTTGGTCGGTGATTACGAGTTCAGCAAGAGCCCGGAGGACCTGGAACTCCTGGAAAAGGTCGCGCAGGTTGCGGCGGCTGCGCACGCGCCATTCCTGACGGCGGCTTCATCACAACTACTGAATATGGAGAGTTTTGCGCAGTTGGATCAGCCGCGGGACGTGGCACGGATTTTCGATACCACCGAATATGCCAAGTGGAAGTCGTTCCGCCAGAGCGACGATTCCCGTTATGTCGGGCTTTGCGTGCCGCACGTCCTAATGCGTCTTCCTTACGGTAGGGATACGGTCCCTGTGGACGCCTTCACTTACGAAGAGGGCGTGGATGGGACCGATCACACCAAGTACCTGTGGGGCAATGCAGCGTATGCCATGGGAGCGCGCTTGACGAACGCCTTCGCCTTGTACGGGTGGTGCGCGGCAATCCGGGGAGTGGAAGGCGGAGGTCTGGTGGAAGGGCTGCCCGCACATACTTTCCGGACTGACGAAGGGGACGTGGCGCTGAAGTGCCCTACGGAGATTGCTATTACTGACCGTCGTGAGAAGGAACTGGCAGACCAGGGGCTGATCCCCTTGGTGCATTGCAAGGGTACAGACAAGGCGGCGTTCTTCAGCGTGCAATCCGCAAATAAGCCCAAGTTGTACGACAGCGATGCGGCCAACGCTAATGCTCGGCTCTCCGCGCAATTGCCCTACATCATGGCCACCTGCCGGTTCGCCCATTACCTGAAGGCCATGATGCGGGATAAGATCGGCAGCTTCACTTCCCGCGACGAAATCCAGATGTTCCTCAACCGCTGGATTGCGCAATACGTGACCAGTGACGACACAGCGACTCAAGCGACGAAGGCGAAGTACCCATTACGGGAAGCGCGCATCGATGTGGAAGAGGTGAAGGGCAAGCCCGGCGTGTACCGCGCGGTGGCGTTCCTTCGCCCCCACTTCCAGCTCGACGAGCTTACGGTTTCGCTGCGGTTGGTAGCAACGTTGCCGCAGTCCGCCAAAGGCTAGTTGCTTAGCGGCTCGGGGCGGACTTCGAGCACGAGTCCGCCTCGCGTTCTTTGGAAAATCCAAATTCTACGAGGAGAGAAGACATGGCAATCGAATACCATCTGAAATTTGGCAACATTAAGGGTGAGAGCGCCGCTTCGAAACACATGGACGAAATTGAACTCCTGTCCTGGAGTTGGGGGGCAACCAACCCGACAACCATCGTCGGCTCAGGTATGAGTGCGGGCAAGGTCTCGATGTCCGACCTCACCATTACCAAGAGAGTGGACAAGTCCAGCCCCAAGCTTCTGGAGCTTTGCATCACCGGTAAACACGTGGATGAAGTAACGCTTTACTGTAGCAAGCAGACCGGCCAGAAGACTCCTGACGACTTCCTTACCATCAAGTTCTGGCAGGTCTACGTTTCGAGCCACCAGGCTGGCGGCTCGCATGGTGAAGATGTGGGCACGGAATCCCTCTCGTTCGCTTACGGTAAGATCAATTACGATTACAAGCTGCAGAAGCCGGATGGAACGCTGACCTCGGCAGGGAACGTTGAATACGATCTCAGAAAGAGGGAGCAAACGGCATAGTCCAGGGGCTGGCCCCGGAGTATTACTCTCGAGCAAATATGGAAAACGCGAATCAACTCTTTCAGGCCGGAAGGCTCAAAGAGGCGGTGCAGGCATTGAGTGCTGAGCTGCGAAATAACCCCTCAGACACCCGACGCCGTAGCTTCCTCTTTGAGTTGCTCTGCTTTTCGGGAGAGTATGATAGGGCAGAGAAACAACTGGACGTGCTGGCGGAAGCCGGCCCAAACAGCGAAATAGGGGCACTGCTCTACCGCAGTGCCCTTCAAGCTGAAAGGACGCGCCAGGATCTCTTTCAAAAGAAGGAGAAGCCTTCCGGAGGGACATCTTCTGGCGCGGAAACCATCACCGGCACACTGAACGGCAAGCCCTTCCAGACGATTACGGACGCCGATCCGCGGATTGGGCCACGCCTGGAGGTTTTTGCCGCCGGGAACTATCTCTGGCTCAATTTTGAACACTTGGCTTTAATCCAAATTCCGCAGCCACGCCACCTTCGCGACCTGCTCTGGACTCCTGCCGTGGTTCGGGTTGGACCTGCCCTGAAAAGCACCGAACTTGGGGAGGTCTTGTTGCCGGTCTTATCCCCATTCGCGTGGCAACATTCTGATGATGCGGTTCGCCTTGGCCGTATGACGGTTTGGGAAGAGGACGAGTCGGGCGAGGCGGTCCCGGCCGGTCAGAAGATGTTGCTCGTGGACGGCGAGGAATTCCCGCTGCTCGACATCCGCCAACTGGAATTCAATTTACCTCAGGCTGCGGCATAGGTGAGAATGCCTCTACCGGATAACTTACTCAATCCGATCCCAGGGGAAAATCCCAGCGGGAAAGACCTCCGCTACACGCCCATTTACGATCAGATCAAGGAAGCCCGCCGGGAAGAAGAAGAAGAAGGGGGCGAATGGAAACGCGAGATCAAGAAGGCGGACTACCCTCTGGTTGTAAAGCTGGCTTCTGAAGCCATCGCCACCAAGAGCAAAGATCTGCAGCTTGCCGCGTGGCTTACGGACGCTTTGCTGCGGACGGAAGGATTCGGTGGTCTGAAACAGGGTTTAGAACTGTTGCGCGGTCTAGTCGGGACCTTCTGGGAAACCTTGTACCCCCAACTCGAGGATGGCGACGCGGAGTTGAGGGCGACGCCGCTGGAATGGGTCGGCTCGAGTCTGGTTCTTCCCCTTCAGATGGCTCCCCTCAACAAGGCCAGACACGGTTGGCTGGACTACACCGAGTCCAGAAAAATCGGCTATGAAGAACAGGCCGACACTGAGGAGAAAAAAGCTGCCCGGGCAAAGGCTCTCGAACAAGGGAAAATAGCGCCCGAAGACTTCGATAAGTCCTTCGGCGAAACTCCAAAAGCTTTTTACGTCAGTGCTGAAGCTGTCCTCGACGGGTGCAACGCGACACTCCAGGCTCTGGATCCTCTTTGCCGGGAGAAGTTTGGTGATGTCTCACCAAGCTTCCGGGAACTCAAGAAGGGCCTCGAGACGGTTCGCCACAGCGTTCATCTGCTCCTTCAGAAAAAGAGGGAGACCGAGCCGGATGCGGTCGAGGTTCAAGCAGAGGGGGGACGTGCGGAGGGCGCGGGTGCTGAAGGACCGGCCCTCGCCGGGGAGACGGTTGGGCGAGCCGCCGCAGGGGCGGCAGGAATTGTAATACCGCTGGCAGATAAGGAGCCCCCCGGACGCCGGGAGGCTATTGCCAGTGTGGCGCGTGCCGCAGCGGCGCTTCGGAAGCTGGACCCTTACAGCCCAGGCCCTTACCTGATGATGAGGGGCTTACGATGGGGTGAGCTTCGAGGAGCGTTCCACACCTCCGACATGACTTTGCTCGAAGGTCCGCCCACGGAGCTTCGGCAGCACATCAAGAAACTGGCGATTGAAGGAAAATGGAACGAACTCTTGGAAGCGGCCGAGAATGCGATGTCGCTTCCGTGCAGCCGAGGCTGGCTCGATTTGCAGCGCTTCGTGGTGGATGCCTGTGTGGGACTGGGAAGCGAATACGCGGCGATTGCCATTGCCATCCGTTCCGAGCTGAGAGCCTTACTGCACGACCAGCCGCAGATCCTGGAGACCAACTTGCTCGACGACGCTCCGGCTGCGAATCGTGAGACTCAGGCGTGGTTGAAAGAACTGCTGGCAGAACCGGCGACGCCCTCACCTGATGCCACTCCCCCGGAATACCGGATCGTGGAGAATCACTCTGCCCCTGGATGGCACCGAAAGTTTGTGGACAGCTACGAGTTGGCCCGTGAGGCGCTGCGCGCCGGACAGGCGGAAAAGGCCATTGACTTAATGCAGCATGAGGTCGAAAGGCAACTTTCAGGAAGAGGCCAGTTTTTGCGTAAGATGCAACTTGTCGAGGTCTGCATCTCTGCCGGGAAGAGCCAAATTGCCCAGCCGATTATTGAGGACTTGGCCTCCATTATTGAGAACAATCACCTGGAAGGCTGGGAGGATCGGGAAGTTGTAGCCAAAGCGCTGGTAATGATTTTGAAGAACAGCCAAAGGGTACAGGCGGATGAAGCGGAAAAGCTCCGGCTTTTTCAAAAGGTCGCCCGTCTTGATCCCGTCCAGGCTATTTCCTGTCTTGAAACCTAATGCCGACAACAGAAAGGGAAGGCCCAGTTACGTTGTCGGTGCTTGATCGACTCATCGATCAGGAGCCCGAGCGCAAGCTGGAGCCCCCCCTTACGAGAGCTCAATCCTTGCGTGAGTTGAAGGCCGCGCTGCGGCGCGACTTGGAATGGCTACTCAATACCCGGCGGACGATCGAAGAATCCCCGGCGTCTCTCAAGGAGTTGGAACACTCCCTTTATAACTACGGGCTGCCTGACGTTTCAAGCCTCTATCTTCGATCCTCCAACGACCAGGATAGCCTGCTCAAAGCGATCAGGGTGGCGATCAATTTCTTTGAGCCAAGGCTTCTGAACATCAAGGTGACGCTGGAACCGGCGGCCGACGATACGCGCGTCATCCGCTTCGGCATTGAAGGATTGCTGCGCATGGATCCTGCTCCCGAGCATGTTTTCTTTGATACCATGCTGGAACCGATGAGCGGCCAATACCAGGTCAAGGGTTCGTAGAATGCGCGATG
>JBEKUR010000019.1:0-52536 GCA_049514855.1 Terriglobia bacterium | reverse complement strand
GACTGGACGGGGGCACCACCTGTGCATGCTCGCGGCGAAGGTCTCTGCGAGAGCCGGATGCGGGAAATCCGCACGTCCGGTTCGACGAGGGGAGAGGAGCGTTGTCCGCCACCTCTCCTACTCTACCACCCGCCGGGGGCAAAATTTCTCCTGCACTTTGCGCTTGACACCAGAACCGAGAAATGCTAGCCTATATTAGTTGTCGCAAGAGAAGGCTCGAAAGCGGCCGCGGCAAGGGAAGGCGAAATGGACCCGGCGAGAGGGAAAAAGGCGCGGAAATGGGAAAAAGATACTAAATAGAGGAAACGAACCGAAGAGGTTGTTTAGAATCAACGACTTAGATTTTCAAGGATGCCAAAACGAACTGGTTTTTGAGTACAAAAACGGCAAAACGAACTCGAAAAAGTGGCCAAAAAACCACCTTTCGTGCGGCATTGAACCCCAATCCGGGAGGCTTTATGGTCAGAGCATCGTGGAAATTCTCCAATAATTGTACGAGGCGGGACTTCTTGCGGGCGGCGGGGGCGTTGGGGTTGGGCGTGGCGGCACAGCCACTTCTGAGGCGGAGGGTTTATGCCCGCTCCCTCGGCGGGCCAAGCGAGCTGCCTTTGCATGCCACACTGAAGATCGACCTTGAACGGCGTTTGGGCACAATCGATCCCAACATTTACGGGAACTTCATCGAGCATCTTGGCCGGTGCATCTATGGCGGGATGTACGACGAGGGCTCGCCTCTGGCCGACGCCGACGGGAACCGCAGGGATGTTCTCGAGGCGGCGCGCAAGCTCCGCGTCACGCAATTGCGATGGCCGGGCGGGAACTTCGGCTCCGGATATCACTGGCAGGATGGAATCGGCCCCAAGGATGCCCGGCCCGCGCGTTACGACTTGGCGTGGTTCGAGCCCGAATCGAACCGCTTCGGGACTGACGAATTCATTTCCACTTGTCGGAAGCTGGGAGCGGCGCCGTACATTGGCGTCAACATCGGCACGGGCACCATCGACGAAGCTTCTTCCTGGGTGGAGTACTGCAACCGGCAGGGTGGAACCTACTTTTCAGACTTGCGGAAGAAAAATGGCCATCCTGAGCCCCACGCGGTGAAGTACTGGGGCATTGGGAACGAGATTTACGGCGATTGGCAAATCGGCCACAAGAACGCCGCCGACTACGCCAAAATGGGGCTGGAATTCGCCAAGGTGATGAAGTGGCAAGACCCCAGCATCAAGCTGGTGGCTTGCGGCACCGGCGATCCGAGCTGGGACCAGCCCGTGCTCGAATCCATGGTCAATTATGTGGACTACATCTCCGCGCACTACTACACGGTCAGCGACGATCTGAAGGATTATTACGAGATCCTGGGTTCGGTGGCGCAAATGGAGCAAACCCTACGCAACTCGGCCCTGGTAGCCGAGAGCGTCTCCGCCCAGGCACGAAAGCCCACGCCGGTGTGGACCGCCCTCGACGAGTGGAACATCATCAACAACTGGGCAGACGGATCAAAGCGCGACGACGTTCATAAATTCGAAATCATTTATAACCTTCGGGACGCTTTGTGGGTGGCGTCGGCTTTGAATTCCATCCAGCGCCATTGCCGCACCGTGCGCATGGCCAATCTCGCGCAGCTCGTCAATGATATCGCGCCCATGCAGACTTCACCCAGCGGCCTGCTCCTGATGACGACCTACTACCCGGTGGAGCTGTATGCCAGCCGCTCCGGCAACGTCGCCTTGGATGTGCTGGTGCAGTCACCACGCTTTGAGACCAAGAGCTTTTCCGACCAGCCTTATCTTGACGTCGCGGCAACCTACGATGAAGCGAAGCAGCGAGTCATGCTTGCGGTCGTCAATCGCCGTAAGGAGGGCGACTTGACGGGCAGTGTCGAACTCGCAGGACTGCGCGCCAAGCCCGGCGGCCGCGCTTTCCAGATCACGGGCGCCAGCCCTGAGGCGACGAACACCTTTGCCAACCCTCGGGCCGTGGTCACTCAAGAGGTGAAACTCGAGGCCTCGGGCAGCCGCTTCGAGTACCAATTCCCGCCCCACTCGATTTCCTGGCTGGAATTCGAAGTCGCGTGAGAACCCCATGCGGGCGCGCCTGCTTCTTCCTGGCGTTCGTTTAGGGCATGAGAAAGGGGCAGGCGGACAGCGGGGGATAGCCGCAACCAAAGACCAGGTTTTCATTGCCGATTGCTGATTGCCGATTGTCGATTGAAGAAGCGGTGTGGCAGCTTCCTCCCCTGTCAATCAGCAATCGGCAATCGGCAATCGAAAATCATATTGACGCGTTGTGGATTGAATTCGGTGATAGACTGTGGGCAGGTACGGAAATTGCTGTGAGTCAAACAGGGTGGCTCAAATGAACCGGCGAGGTCAAGTTTGCCTTGTCTGGCATTGGCAAGCAACTTGAGCCACCGCGGGGTGCGCGATGTCGCTGAAACTAAAAGCATTATGGGCAGTATTGGTATTCTGCATGGTGGTGGGGACCTTCTGGGCGCAAGAGAAGAAAGGAGAGGCGCAAAGCTCCGGCGCCTCGAGTTCAACGGCAGCCACTCCGTCCTCACCACACAACTTTGTAATATCGCCAGAAGACGCAGCCAAGAAGAACCCGGTCAGGTTTAGCGAAGCATCTGTGGATCGTGGCAAGAAGGTCTTTAAGACTCAGTGCGCGTTGTGCCACGGAGAAAAGGGAGACGGGAAAGGCGATTTGGCGACAGAAATGACATTGAACCTCCCTGACTTGACGAAACCCGACGCTTTGGCCAAGCGCACTGACGGCGAGCTTTTTGCGATTGTCGGAACGGGGAAGGATCCCATGCCAAGCCAGAAGGGGCGAATGACGGACCAACATTTATGGAATGTGGTGAACTACCTTCGGGCCCTGGGCGGAAAGGTCCCTGCCAAGTCGACGACGAAGGAAGCCGCCGACGAAAACATCATTCTCGTTCCACAATAGACGCTCCGAATGCGATGGGAATGCAGGCGAGTATTGGGCGCTCCGCCGTGGGGACTCCTCGGCGTTGCCGCAGGGGAGTCCCGAACTGCTTGAGGGGCTTCGTTAACGAGTGGCTAATCTCTTGGCCAAACTGAGCAGGACATCCCGATCCGGCTCGGCCAGACGTGTCAAGACGTTCGTGAGTTTCACGAGGAACTGAGCATCCCCCTCCATCGCGCCGTTCTCTGCCGTAATTTCTTCCAAGGTCTTCCGCGGCGTGAGGCTAGGCGTGGGTGGAGCCTCTTCTCCGGAATAAAAGAGCTGATACAGGGGGACATCGAGGACCGCAGCAAAGCGCTCCAGGGTCTCCAGCGAAGGGACAGTGTGACCGTTTTCTACGCGGGAGATGTAGCACCGCAATAAGCCGGTGCGACCCTCAATATCCCCTTGAGACATGTGCTTCTGCTCGCGAAGCTGGCGCAGGCGTGTACCGATTAACATGGGTTAACTCCCTTTCATTGCTTGCTTCTCATATTTTACTTACAGTCATATCCAAGATGGTAAATTTTCGTCGGCTTTGTTCGATTGGGCAATGGCACTGAAGTACGGGTACAGGGGTCTCGTGTTTTGTCACAACTATTTCAACACCATGCTCAGAAGTGCCATCCTGACGTAGAGGCCATTCTGTGCCTGGCGGAAATAGGCTGCCCGCGGATCACGGTCGACTTCCATCGTGATCTCATCGAGGCGGGGAAGTGGATGCATGACTATGGCGTTGGCCTTCATCAAGCGCAGGGATTCTGAACAGATCACGTAGACACCACGGCACTGCTCGTAGTCGGCAATTCGGTCTCCAAAGCGCTCCTTTTGAATGCGCGTTTGGTAAACCACATCCACCTCGGGCAAGACTTTATCGAGGTCAGTTTCTTCTGTGTACCAGACCTGCTTTTCGCGCAGGTGGTCAAGGATATCCTCTTTCATTTTCAACAAAGGAGGAGCGGCGAAATAGATTCTGATGTTCTGGAACTTACTCAACAGATAGGTAAGCGAGCGAACGGTGCGGCCTTGTGCCAGGTCTCCTACCATGGCGATGCGCAAGCCATGAATCGAGCCTATCTCTTTATGAATGGTGTAGAGGTCAAGCAGGGCCTGGGTGGGATGTTGGCCGGCCCCATCTCCAGCGTTAATTACCGGGATGCGCGATACTGACGCCGCCCGTTTGGCCGACCCAACCTCGTGATGGCGGAGCACGAGGACATCCGCGTAGCCGTTCAAGATTCGTACCGTGTCCTCGAGTGTCTCGCCCTTGGCAACCGAGGAGAACTCAGCGGCGTTTTCCGTGGAAATCACGCTCCCACCGAGTCGGTACATCGCCGTTTCAAAGGAGAAGCGGGTCCGGGTTGACGGCTCATAGAAGAGGGTGGCCATGATTCGCCCGTGGAACTGGGAAGTCCCACCGCCTGCCACCACCTGCTCCATTTCTTGAGTGGTCTCAATGAGACGCAAAAGTGTAGGTACATCGAATTGCTGGGCTTCAATTATATGGTGCAAATCCATGGGATTCAGACTCCTCCAGAAGAGAAGAAGTCAGGAGTCAGGAGTCAGAAGCCAGAAGAAGAACCACTGGTCTCCCGACTTCTAACTCCTGACTCCTGACTTCTTCCCGTAGAATGACCCGCCCATACTATTCTCGCGTCCTGTTCAAGCAGCAAAACGCAAAGCTGCAAGATACTCCAGGGATTATCATTCCGTCAACCGGGCGTTAGGGTCAGCCTTCAGCGGTCAGCCTTCAGCGGTCAGCCTTCAGCCGTCAGCTTCTCGCCTTCACCAGTTTCAGATCATTTAGATTCTTACCGCCAAACTCTGTGCAGGTTGTCGCACACATTTTTGGGGTATCGCCCTTTTCGACTTTCGACTCTCGACCCTCGACTGCCTCAGGAGGGCGGAGAACTTCAAATCTGTTTGGCTAGTCTTCAATGCGCGCAGCTTTCTGCTTCTGAAGAGTCGTTGAAGAGAAGAAGTCAGAAGTCAGGAGTCAGAAGCCAGAATCGCAGGTGTCAGGTGTCGGGTGACAAGTGGCAGGGGCCGGATTGTCGGGGTCCGCAAAAACTCACCATAGACCACGGACCACGGACCCGCCACGGCGGGACCACTGACTCCTGACTCCTGACTTCTTCCCGTAAAAGGTGATATCATCCCATGGAATGCCAACGGTGTACATGAATTCCCACAGCAAACAAATTGCGGCAGTGAATAACACGACAGAAGAGTTCCCACCCCGCCTCGTCCAACCTCGGGACGAGGCACGCGGCGGTCTCTGGCAGTATATCCTAGCCTTCTTTGCCGGAACGGTGCTTGTCGGAACTCTCACAGGGTTTCATATCTTGGAGAAAGAAAAGGCTGCCATTGCCTATTGGCAGGACCAACAGTCGACCATCGTGGACGACCGTGCGCGTCTGATTTCAAACTGGCTGGGGGAACGCCGAGCCGATGCAGCATTGCTTTCCTCATATCTTTCCGTTCAACAACTACTCCATCCTGTTGAGAAGTCGGGTTTGGGTGGCGTTTCTCAGACTAGCGTACCGGAACACCTTTCAGTGCTCATGGACCAGTTCGCTTTCACACGCGGCTACGCGGGCATCTACCTTATCAGCCCGGAGGGACGTGTCGTAGCCCGGACCGCGAACTCGGAGAGCGTTTCGCCCGAAGTGATTGAGAGAGCGCGCAAGGTTTCGCAGGGCAACGCTTTTTGGGTTGGCCCGCTGGGCGAAACGGAGGCGAACAGTTTTGTATATTTTGTTTCCCCGGTCTTCGCGCGTGTAGGGGCAGGCCTTGTGCCTGCCCTGGGCGACCACAAGGGTCGCCCCTACAACCCACTTTCGCCGTCGTGCCTGGGCGTGTTTGCCTTGCAAATCGACCCCAAAAGGAGCCTGTTTCCAATCCTGATGGCGGAGAGGGTTGCCACGCGCAGCGGTGAAACGCTGCTCTTGCGAAGCGAAGGGAACGACGTGATTTTCTTCTCCCCGCTTCGCGGCGCACCTCTCATCCAAGGTTTCTTGCGCCGTCCTCTTCCGGTGTTAACGGCCAAGGCGGGGGGGGGAAACAAATCTTTGAGCGGAGAGAGGTTGGATTATCGTGGCGTCCCTGTCCTGAGCGCCGAGCGGCGCATCCCGCTGACTGATTGGGTATTGGTGAGCAAGATTGATCGCGAAGAAGCGCTGCAGGACGGAAAAGCTCGCCTTGAGGCGATGGTGGGAGCGTGCATTGTTCTGGTTTTCGCCTATCTGTTGGTCGGGTACCGGCGGAAGGTGCTGGCTCGCGCCCTGGAAGAGAGGGTAGCACACCAGCAGGCAATCCTTGCCATCCAGGCGTTTGCGATGGTGGACAATGTTCCGGTGGGTTTACTGATCCTCTCTCCTGACCTGAACGTGCTTTCCGCCAACCGAACGTTTCTCGAAGCGTTCCATCTGCGCCCGGAAGAAGTCATGGGGCGGCCTCTGCCCGAGGTCGTACAAGCAGAAGGGCCGCCACGCCGGATCATGGGCGCCACGGGGCCAGGCAGCGGGCCGCATGATGTGCTGGTGGATCTAGCCGCGCCAGGGGGAATCGGTACCCGGCCCGCCCGGCTCACTATAACCCAGATTTCAAACGGGCAGGGCAAGGGTCGCCTTTTGCTGACCGTGGAGGACCTGACGGAGAGCGAGCGCCTGCGGACTGCTGCCGAAGCTTCGGAGCGCCGCCTGCGAGAACTGGTGCAAAGTATTGACGCGATCGTTTGGGAAGCCGAGGCCAAGACCCATCAATTCACTTTTGTGAGCCAGCGGGCTGAACAGATCCTGGGCTATCCTGTCGGGCAGTGGCTTAGCCAAGCTGATTTCTGGGAGCAGCATCTCCATCCGCTCGATCGCGAACAGGCTGTGGGCGCGCGCCGACAGGCGATTGCGGAGGGGCGAGATCACAGTCTTGAATACAGGGTGCTGGCGGCGGACGGTCGCCAGGTGTGGCTGCACGATACAATCCATGTGGTTTTGGATGCGAAGGGGCGCCCCATCCAACTCCGCGGGGTGGCCATTGATTCCACCAAGGGGAAACTGGCAGAGGCTGAAAGAATGCTTCTGATGACCGCTATCGAACAATCGGCAGACGGGATCGTGATCACCGATGCCCAGGGTACCATCCAGTACGTCAATCCCGCCTTCAGTCGTGTTTCGGGTTACTCCCGCGAAGAAGCACTGGGGAAAAACCCGCGCATTCTCAAGTCCGGAATGCACGACGAGGCTTATTACAGGAAACTTTGGACAACCATCCTGGGCGGCGAAATCTGGCAGGATGAGATCACCAACCGCCGGAACGACGGGAGTCTCTACCCGGAGCAGATGACCATCACGCCGGTGCGGGACCAGCGCGGGGAGATCACTCACTTCATTGCTATCAAAACGGAGGTGACAGAACGAAAACGCCTCGAGCAGCAGCTTCGGCAGGCGCAGAAAATGGAAGCGGTGGGGCGGCTGGCGGGCGGGGTCGCGCACGACTTCAACAATCTGCTCACCATTATCAGTGGTTACGGCGGACTTCTGCTTGAGCATCCCGGCACGATCGAACCGCTGCGGGGCTATGTCAACGAGATCAAGAATGCCTCGGGCCGGGCCGCCTCCCTGACGCGCCAGCTTCTTGCTTTCAGCCGGCAGCAGGTGTTGGCGCCGCGAGTTCTGGGTCTGAACGCCGTGGTCGCCAATATCGAGAATATGCTGAAGCGGTTAATTGGGGAGGATATTGACCTGGTCACGATTCTGGGGGAGAGCTTGTGGCCTGTCAAGGCCGATCCGGGGCAACTCGAACAGGTGCTTTTGAATCTGGCGGTCAACGCGCGTGATGCCATGCCCAACGGCGGCGTGTTAACCATCGAGACGGCGAACGTGGAAATGGACAGCACTTCTGCGCAGAGCCACATTCCTCTCTTGCCGGGCCCCTATGTTCTGCTGGCGTTTAATGACACCGGCATCGGGATGGATGCCGAGACACAAGCCCGCATTTTTGACCCATTCTTTACCACGAAGGAGAAGGGAAAAGGCACCGGCCTGGGGTTGGCAACGGTCTACGGCATCGTCAAGCAGAGCGGGGGATACATTTGGGTCTACAGCGAAGTGGGGAAGGGGACTACCTTCAAGATTTACTTGCCTCGCACCGAGGATGAGGTTGATGAGTCGGGCCCCGGGCAAAGTGGATTCAAGGCCCAACAAGGGACAGAGACGCTCTTGCTGGTGGAGGATGAAGAGGCAGTCCGGGCGCTGGTGCGAAATATCTTGAAGCAGAAAGGTTATAGGGTCCTGGAAGCCAGCCGCGGTGATGAAGCACTTGAACTGGCGGAACAGTACTGGGGGCCGATTGATCTGCTGGTGACTGACGTGGTTATGCCGCAGATGAGTGGACGCGAACTCGCCCGCCGTCTGGCTGACTTGCACCCGCAGATCAAAGTGCTGTACATCTCGGGTTACGCGGACAACGCGGTCTGGTATCAAGGCGGGCTCAATTCCGGCGGGGCATTCCTGCAAAAGCCTTTTTCCCCCGAGGCGCTGGCTCACAAGGTGCGCGAGGCATTGGGCAGTCCTCCCCACCGGCGTTCCTAACGCCTTGCTCGAATTATGGCTATCGCGCCACCCCGCGGGCGTCGTCGCATTGCAGTTGATGGAGCAGGTGAAGCAAAAGAGACAAGTAGCAGTTTGCGGCTAAGGCGTAGGAGGAAGGCAGCGCGCCTCTTAAGATTGGTGGTGCGTGAAAATAAAAAGCGGGGAGAACTGAGAAGTTCTCCCCGCTGAAGTTATGCGACCGGATGATACGGTCTGCCAATATCCGAGATTAGAACTCGATCTTGGCCGAGAGTTGGACCACTCGCGGGGACGAGTCGAAGCCGAAGAAGGCGCCATACGGACTCGTCGGCAGGGTCATCATTCCGCTGACCTGCCCGAACGTGGTATCACCCAGCGTACTGTCGGGGTTGGCAAAGTTCGGATGGTTGAACACGTTAAACGCCTGTGCGCCAACTCCCAGCTTCACCTTCTCACGGATGCTGAAAGTCTTGAACAGGGCCATGTCCGCGTCGAAGAAGTGAGGCCCGGTGTACTGGTTGCGCGCTTGGTCCGGGAAAGAGGTGTAGCCCATCCAGTTGGGGTCGCCAGTATTAACGAACGCGTTGGGGTTCAGGCAACCCGGGACAGACGGGTCTGCGATTGCGGTCGCGTTTTGACGGCCACAGCTTGTCTGGCCCGCGACCCCGCTAATCGGAATTGCCCTAAACGTTGCAGCGCTGTTGCCGATACCCCCAGACCAGTTGCCGTCAGTCACCGTGAACGGCAGCCCCGTGCGCCAGAAGATCTTGCCCGAGAACTGCCATCCATTCAGCGCTTGCCTGGCGAACATACCGCTGAAGTGGAATTGCGGATTGATGACATAGTCCGCACTAAAGAGGTGACGAATGTCGTAATCCGAATTCCCGTAGTTGCAGGCACGCAGGCTCGAGGGACACATCTGTCCGAAAATTGAGTCGCCGTAAGTAAAGAGTCCGCCGTTGGAGGCTTCATCCAGGTTATGGCTCCAAGTGTAGTTCAAGTGCGCGGTAAACCAATGCGAAAAGCGTTCTCGCAGGGTGATGGTCAGACCGTTATAACTGGAAATAGCACCACTTTGCACGGTGGTGACCACTCCGTAGTTCGGCACTGGTGCGCTGGACGGAATCATGCCATTGAATATCCCGTACTCGTCCCAAGCGTTCGGCCATTGGGTCGTGTACGGAATGCGGGAGCCGTGGTTGCCAACGTAGTTCGCGGCCAGCACGGTGCCGGTGCCAAACTGCTTCTGCACCTGGAGGTTCCACTCCTCCCAGAGCGGAGCGTTGATGGTCCCACTAAGGGCGGTGAAGGCTGGAGCGGCAAATGCCACTCCGAGCTTCTTTAGGGCCGCGCTGATCTGGCTGTAGGTCTGCCCTGAAGAAAAACCACTGCTGAAGGCCTGCGCCGAGGCCGCGTAGGTCGCAGCCGAACCGGATGCAGTCGGATCAAAGGCTGGCGTGCCGGCCGCGGGGCGGACACGAAGCGAAACGGCCACTGGCGGGTCGCCGAGCTCGTCATCCACCATGCCGGCCGCAGGATTGTCATAGAAGAGGCCGAAGCCGCCGCTGATCGCTAGTGTATTGCTGCCTCGCGGAGCCCATCGGAACCCCGCGCGCGGCGCCCAGTCTATGGCGTCCACGCCGCTGTAAGCCCGGTGCAGGCCGGTTGCGATGTCCTTATTGTAGGGGATATTGCCCGCGTTCGCGCCGGCCACATAACTCGGCAGGCTCGACCAGGGGCTCACGAAGTTTGCGAAGCAGTTCGTCTGGCACACGGGGTTGGAGTTGCGTTCGGCACGAAGCGCCACAGTCAGCGTCAGGTTGGATTTGACTTTCCATTCGTCCTGCCCGTACAAGCCCATGCCCCACATGGCAACCGGAACATCACTCGCCACATTCAGAGACTGGCGGAACTGGTATGCCAGGCCGTTCGCGAACTGTTGCAGGCCGGAGGAAACATAGCCGAAGTACGCAGCCGGGTTGGTGAAGAAGAAGTTGTGGTCGCTGACGTCGTAGCGGCGGTAGTTGACGCCGAACTTGAGGTTGTGCTCGCCACGGAGCAGCGTGAAATCATCAATGAATTGGTACTGGGTTATGTTGCGTCCTTGCGGGAAATCCCACTGGTAGCCAAAGGTATCAAAGGGTACCGATCCCGAGGTAATAAAACCGTATGGGAACGTGCTGAGCGCCTTGCTCTGATCTTGCTGGAACTGTGCAACGTAGTGGCTGGCTGTTGCCATAAAAGAGTTCGTCGCGCGTGGCCCGAAAACGTGCGTCTCGTTGAGCTGCATGTCATACGCGGGCTGGTTGGACAGGGCATCGAAGTTGGGGCTAATGTGATCGATAAGCGTCGGCTGTAAGCCGTGGTCGAGTTTGTACCGGAAATAGAGATTATCTTTGTCGTGGATCTTTTGGTCCACCCGGGCAGCCAGGATCCACTCCTTGCCGAGTAGGCTGCCGCTGCCACGGAACTGCTCTGCGCACTTTTGCGTCAGCGAGTCAAAGCCCGGCAAGACCAAAGCGGGTGGTACTACTTCACCGCTTGACGATGTCGTTGGGTGTGTATTGCAGTACTTGCTGTTGGCTATCGCCGCTGCAGTGTTTGCGCCTGGAGCGTTGGCGAACAACTGGAACAACTTCTGGTAAGTCGCTGGCTCGTTAGGCTGCAAGGCCGCAACGTTGTTGAGAACAGCGCTGGCGAAGTCTGCGGTCGGAGCGGTTGTGGTCCAAACGTTGGGCAGAAGGAAGCGCATGCCCTCGGTGTCGACAAAGAAGAACGTGCTGCCCTTGCGAATGGGGCCGCCGACGGAAGCCGCCCATTGGTTCGCGTTCGAGAACGGGAGAGGCGAGCCGGCATTGTTGCTCATCCAGTCGTTGGCGTTCATCGAGCGCCCGTTCCACCAATAGTGGGCATTGCCGTGGAACTGGTTGGTTCCGGACTTCGTGACCATCGTAACCTGCGCGCCGGCAAGCTGGCCATATTGGCCAGCGTAGGCGTTGGAGGTAACCGTCACTTCCTCAATCTCGTTGCTACCCAGATTGAGGTTGCTGGCGCCGGAGTTGTTGATGTTGAAGTATGGGTCCATGTCGTTCTCACCGTTGATTGTGAACAGGTTTGATGTCGCCGGCAAGCCATAAGTGGTGAAGTTGCCGTACCCACCCAAATTGTTCATAACCGTACCGGGGGCTGTTTGCGCGATGTTGGTGAGGTCACCACCCGGGCTGGGCAGTTGTTGCACTTCAGTGAACGTGTACGGCGTGTCGACGCTGGGATTGGTGTTGACAAGTGGCGCCTCCCCGGTCACTTCCACGACCTGCGTCGGAGCGCCCACTTCCAGAGTGACGTTGACAATCGCCGCCTGCGAGACGGCCACCAAAATGGGTCCGCGGTCCGTGACCCTGAAGCCCTTCGCCTCCACCTTCACCTTATAGTTCGACGGGGGCAGCAGAGTGACCTCATAGCTGCCGGCGCCGCTGGTTCCGACCGTCCGGACGACGCCCGTCTCAGTGCTGGTCGCCGTGACAGTAGCGTTAGGCACTACGCCCCCGCTCTGGTCGGTTACCGTGCCGGTAATCGCCCCCGTGGTGAGCGTCTGCGCCGAGACTCTGGCGGAATACAAGAAGAACGCCGAGAAAAATGCGACGGCCAACCACAACGATCGCCGCGCCGTACGTGAAGCTATTACCATCATACGTTTCTCCTCATGGTGATTTTCGGAAAAAGGCTCCACGGTTCCAGGCTGGAGCCTGCTAGCACTTATGTAAGACGAGGTCTTGCGGGTAGGATCCTGACTCGCCACCGCTGGTAGGATGACTGAGCATCCAGTTCGATGAGCGACAGGCGCTGGCGAACCCACGAAACTGGCCTCGTCTTGAGCAATCGAGAATCTGATTTGATTGCGGTGCTCCACTGGATACACTCCCACTATGGAAACCTTGCACGAGGCTTACGTGCAAGACTTGGGCCAAGTTAGAGTTTTTTTATTTTGCCCTATCTATATGAAACGTCAAGTGATAGTCTTGACCTCCATAAAGGATGTCCGATCTTCTACAAATTTCCGTATTCAAGAAAAGGAAGTATATGTTTATTCATATTCTCTGCGCCCGCATGTCTCCGTGGTTAATGCAATCGAATTCTTCACAGCTTCTGACGCTATGGGCTAAGCGATGTCGCCCGCTGTGCGGGCTGGGGCCATTTTACTTTATCTCCGAATTCGGGTTTACTCCCGCAAAACGCTGGGCAGGGGAAAAGAAAAAGCGGGTTGGGCCGTGAGGCCCAACCCGCCAGAGAGTTCCTGCTGTGGAAGGGCGGAGCCCTCCCCCACCCGATTAGAAGTGGATCCGCAGGCCGAGTTCGATGACCCGCGGGGCATTATACTGGCTGGTCAGAGTTCCCCAATCCCACTGATCCATCAGGTTCATGGATGGATCATTGTACTCCATGTGGTTGAACGCGTTGAGCATTTGCACGAAGAACTGGATGCCAACGCGCTCGGTCACCTTGGTGTCCTTCTCGATACCCAAGTCCACGTTCCAGCGGGACTGCCCGTAGAATGGGCCATCGTCATAGGTTTTGGTGTCCATGCCGAGGACCACGGGCCGGTAGCTTTTAAACACTGCCGTGGGGTTCTTGAACAGATTCGCTCCCGGCGCGCCTTCGAAGTAGTTTGGATCATTGTTCACACCATAGGAGCCGTCGGTATGGACAGCCATGTTAGGTGAGTGACCGAAGGTACCCGTGTTGACCATAGGCACCGCCCCAGCGCACCAGGGCATGTAGGCCCCCGTCCCGTATTCCTGGCACGATCCGGTATAACTCTCAACGGGACGACCGGTAGCGATGGTAATGACCGGAGCGACCGACCAGCCGCCGATGACCCGGTCCAAAACGGGGTTACTGGTAGAGAAGTACTTGCCCTTACCAAAAGGCAAATTGTAGCGAGCCACAATATTGGCGACCCACCTGCGATCCCACGGAGCCGGCGCGTAGTCAGTGTTGAGGTTGTAGATGTCGTTAGGACTGTCCTCGACGTACTCCTGGTTAATACCGTCGGTGTCGAGGGCATGCGACCAGGTGAGGTTGGCGCTCAGCATCAACCCGTGGCCAGCTCGCTTCTGCAAGGTAACAAAGCCGGCTTGATAGTTCGCGAAACCCTTGGTTGTGCTCCAATCTATCCCGTAATACGACTGAAGGTTCGACGGCATAATGGAGCAGCCAACACATCCGGGAAAATTCCACGCGCCGCCCGCGTTCTTAGTGCCGTCGAGGTCCCCGACCAGATTCCACGGGGATTCGTTAGTAATGTTACCGGTGCCCGAGGACCCTTCGTTCGCTTGCACGGCGGCAGTACAGCTTGCGTAGCCCCCGCAATAGGAGCCGCCACCCAGAGCCTTTTCAAAGAAGGGCTGGGGAGCGGCGGCCTTACCGGCATGATCGGCCTGCCACAGGTTGGCGTAGGCTTGGGCGAACGTCTGCCCGCCCAGGGTCAGCATATAAGGCACGCCGTCGTTGTTCATGCCCAGATACAGGTGCCTGGCCCAGCGGCCGGTATAACCGACCTCCAGGACCATCTGTCCGCGAAGCTCACGCTGGAGGGTCACGTCGATCTCGTCGTTTCTGCCTGGCCGCCAGTTGCCGTCGAGGGCAAAGGTGTATCCGGTCGCGGGAGAGTTAATGCCCCACTCCACCGGTACGGGAAGAGTTGGCGAAACCGCCGGGAAAGGCGCCGTTTTGCCGTCAGTGCCGATGCGAAAACCGTTGGTTGGGTCGGTGCCGTTTACCGCGTTGGTGCATACGCCGTCCATCCTGCCGCCACTGCACTTGATGTTCTGTCCGAACCCATAACCCAAGAGTGGCGTCATCACCAAATTCACAGCGTTGCTGCGGTCGAAGATGCGCCCGTAGCCGGCCCGGAACACGCTCTTCTTGTTCCCGAAGATCTTGTTCAGGATTCCCGAGTCGAAGGCAGGGTTCCAAGCCACTGACACGCGCGGGGCGAAGCCGCCCCAATAAGGTTGAAACGGATACTTGGGGTGTCCGCCCACGGCCGTGATCGGCTCAAAGCCAATGACGGGGTCATAGACCTGCCCCCTTAACGCAGCGTTCTGTTGGTTGTCGAGTAAACTCTGATAGTGCACGATATTTCCTTGGGTGTCGACCGGGATCATCTGCATTCCGTTCAACTCGTAGGGAGGCATCTGTACGCCCCACTCGATACCGTAATTGAGCGTCAGGTTGGGCTTGACCTTGAAAGAGTCAGTGAGGAAGAGGCTGTATTGGTTGGTGATGGAGTGGTCCTGGAGATAGGGTGCGCCCGTCAAGTGGAGGTCACTCCCGCCCCGCACAAAGAGTTGCGAGGCAGTGCCCACGAAACCCAGCGTTTCGGCATACAGGCTGTTCCAAGTGCCGTTGGAGCCGCTGGGGAGATCCGGAGGCCGCCATGTGCTGGTCATATACAGACCCGAGGCCTTTGCGATCTGATAGACCATCTGGGTGAGGCCGCCTACGATGTCGTCGGGCCGTACATGGTTGTCCCACCAGTGCGTCATCGAGCCGCCCATCTGGAAGAAGTGCTTGCCCTTCATCCAACTCATGGTGTCAGAGTAAGTCCAGTCGTGTCCGTTCCAAGTGCGGAAACGGGCATCCTGGGTGTCGAAGTTCATGGGAGCCAGCGGCTGGGTCGTCTCGCCGCCGACCTCCAGGCCGCCTGGGATGCCAAGATTCCCCACGGGCACGCCTGCCCGGATCCAGTTCCAATCGTTGCGGAGATAGTTGATATGAAACTCGTTGGTGACGTTCGGGGTGAGGTTTCCGGTCAACCCCGCCACCCAGTAGCGCGGCTGCCCCGGGTTTGAGGATTGCGATGCCAGTACGCCCTTCGTGTCGCCGGGTATCAGGCCACCGATATCCACCTGGTTGGTGGACGGATATACCAGGGTGAAATAGCGATAGCTGGTCATGAAACGCCATTTCGAGCCGAAGTCGTGATCGAGTCGTATCACCCCAAAGTTTTGACTTTGGTTAAGCTTCAGGGCGCCAAAGTAGCCACAGGTGTTCAAGTGGTCGCCGTAGTTGGAACAGTCGTTAGGCTCCGGCATGTACTGGGTCCACAAGGTTTGGATCGTCGGGTCAATGCCGAGGCCGCGCGGGTCGCAGGGTAGGTTGCCACTTTCCCCGCACTGGTTAGACGTTTTGAGGTCGACGCTACTGATGCCGCCGCTAGTATTATGGTATTGCAGGATGCCCGCCCGTAGCTTGTCCGAAGGCACAGTTCTCTCGAACCTGCCGTTCGCGTACGGGTACCGGAACCCTTCGTAGTTCGCGTAGAAAAAGGTCTTGCCGCCCAGAAACTGCCCCGGATGCATGGGCCCGCCAATGGCGCCGCCGAAGCGGTTCTGATGGGCCTTCACCTTCGGAATGGCGGGACCATAGAGGTCATTGTTGCCCCAACCGGCGGCGTTCAGCATTTGCCCCTGGAAATAATCGTACACCGAGCCATGGAACGCATTGGTGCCGCGCTTGGTCACCATCATCACTTCGGCGCCGGCTGAGGAGCTGAAGTCGGCGGTCTGATTGCTAGTGGCGACCTTGAACTCCTCGATGCTCTCGACGGGCGTGGGAATACCAGCCTGCGGACCCGCGTAGCCGCGGTTGCTAGCGATGTAATTATTGTCGCCCTCGAGGTCGCTCGTCGCGTTGCCGCCGTCAAGCATAAAGGTGTTCTGGTCGGACATGGAGCCAGCCACTTGTCCGCCCGTGACGTTCCCTTCCGCCGCGCCAAAGGTGGGAATGGCGGTGGGCTGGAACATGAGGAGGGAGGTAGCGTCACGGTTGGCGTTGGAGAGAATGAGCAGCGTGCTGCCACCCAGCGTTGTCCCGAGGGTGGAGTTCATGGTCTGAAGCTCAGCTCCAGGCGCAGCCGTTACTTCCACCGTCTGGGTGGTAAGGCCCACCTCCACGGTGAGGTTGAGCGTTAACTGCTGGCCAACCACAACCTGTTGCTGGGGGACGCTCAGCCTCCGAAATCCCTTTGCCGCTACTGTTACGTTGTAGAAGCCCACCCTAACGTTGGTGAATGTGAAGAGGCCAGCCGGACTGGTGGGCTGAGTTTGGTAAGACCCCGTTGAAATGTCCGTGATCGTCACTTCAGCGCCGACGACAACGCCTCCGCTCTGATCAACGATCTGGCCCGTGATCGTGCCTGTCGAGCTGGCTTGCCCCCACAACAGGCTTGGAGCAGCCATAAACAGAACCGCCAACAAGAGCGCAATACGCGATGCGTGCCTCATTTACTCCTCCAATCGGATGATTTGGTTAGGTTCGGAACTACCTGTATTGACATACCCAACAAGTGAGATCCAAGACTCTCCTCATGGGTCTCAAGTGCCGTCAGGCCCGAGGACAGGGCGACATTAGCCTCTGCTCCGGGTACACTCCCGCTCGTACCCATCTTTGGTCAAGCAATCGGGATTCCAAAACAGTCACAGCACCTAAGTACATGATTGTGTTGGTGATAATGTCTCCGGCCAAGCTTCGCGTTGCGCCCGGGAATCCCAAAAAAAGAATATCTATACAAGAAACTGTAATCCCTCCCAAACTCTGGAGCTTCTTTCGCTGGGTGTTGGTGTCATTTGGGACGGGACCCCTTTCGAAACGCCTGTCATTCCCGTCCCGCCATGGCGGGAGGAATCCAGTCCGTCGACAGCGCATTTCCGAAGGTTTGCCGAGCGGATTCCCGCTTTCGCGGGAATGACTGCGGCTTGCGACGCCCTGCACAGAGTTTGGCGGTAAGAATCTAAAAAGTAGAATTCAATCGAGCCAGCCGCCTCTTCCTTGCTGGCACCGCCATGCTCTCTCTCTGCCGGGACCACTCGACTCACAAACAGCTTCGCGCCGCCATTATTTACTCCACGCCCAAACGAAATGTCAAGGAAAAAATGAGGGAACTTTCGCCACGGGTTCTTAGCTCCCCAAGGCCAGCAACAGCCCTAATTGCCAACTCTGGGGCGGGCTGGCGCGGAGCTAAAAGTCTTGAGCCGGTAGCACAGCGCGGCGGAGCCGCAACCAAACACAAAATCTCTTGGGTAAGCAATTGACCCGTCCAAAGCCTCTATTTATGCACCTTTCGTAAGGCAGTTGGAAAAAAGCTTGTCAAGAAAACAATAAATTACGGTATTGCAATGCAGAGTCTCTGAAAAGCGAGACTCTGTGCTACCCGGTGCCTCCCCACCTACCGCCTACCATCTACCGCCTTAGATGTTATTTCGCTGGAAGCTTATAGCTAACTGAAAATCCACCAGGGCCGGGGTTCTCAAGGGTAGTTTTTAGCTGCGGGTTCGTCTGAACGGCTCTAATAAAATCGGTGAGCTCTTCCCTGAGGTCGGTGACGTTGTGCGCCACGATGACACCTCCCGGTCTGACGATGGGGACGACCATGTTGAGGTAGTTTACGTAGTCCTGTTTCCAGGCATCAATAAAGACGAAGTCATAAGGGCCGCGGAGTTTGGGAACTTCCTTGAGCGCATCGCCCAGTTTCAGTGTGATGACGGAATCCAAGCCTGCCGCTCGGAAATTGGCTTGGGCAAGCTTTGCCCGGCCCTCGTCAATTTCCATGGTTAGCAGATGGCCGCGCTCCTTGCGCAGGCCCATCTCTATCCAAATCGAGGAATAGCCGTTCGAGGTGCCGATTTCCAACCCCTCCTTGGCGTGGACTTTCTCTGCCAAGGCGCGCAGAAACGCGCCTTCGTCGGGATTGACATTCCAAAGGTTTCCTTCGTTCTGGCGCATCCATTTCAAACGCTCCAGGGCGCGTGCGTCCGCGCTACCTTGCGCGGGCGTGTTCTTGGAGAAGGCAAAGAGATAGAGCGCCGTCAAGAGCAGTTGGATACAGATGATCTTGAATGGGGCATTGGACATATTCACTCCCAGAAGGGTAAAGGGTAAAGGATAAAGGCTGAAGGCGGAAAGCGCAAGGTGGAAAGCGCAAACCCCAATCCGTCGATAACGTGTGGGTAGGCAACGAGGAGGTAGGGGCGAGGCGCCGCCTCGCCCCTACACGCTGCACCCCCGAGGTGCAACGAGATGCGGTGTGAGGGCGCATGGCCATGCGCCCCTACAATGTTCATGGGCCCTTATCGACGGATTGGGGGGACCTATTGTCTCTTGCTATTTCTTAGGGAAAGAGGTTTCTTATTGGCTGGTCTTTTGGGATGGGATATGAGCAATTTCAGGAGAATTACACGCCGGAAGTTCATCCAGGTGACGACTGCTGCTGCCGCCGGGTCAATGGTGTGTTGCACTAACAAGAAAAGTCCGTGGCGGTTTTTTACGATCGAGGAAGGGCAGACGGTGGCCGCGATTTGCGAGCGCATAATTCCCGCCGATCAGGATCCGGGGGCGACGGAGGCCGGCGTCGTGAACTTCATTGACCTGCAGCTCATGGGTCCCTACAAGCGCCACCGTGCCAGCTACCGTCAGGGCATTAGAGGCGTCGAGCAAGCGAGCCTCAAGATGTTTGGACATCGGTTCACAGAGTTGAGCCCCGAAAGACAAGACGAGGTCTTAAAGGACCTCGAACAGGGCGGGGCGGCGGGAGAAGCCTGGAAGGGTCTCTCATCAAAAGATTTCTTCTCCCTCATTCTCAGCCATACAATGCAAGGCTTTTACGGGGACCCTCGGCACGGTGGAAACCGCGGGCGTGTGAGCTGGGAAATGCTGGGTTTGCCTTACCCGCCTATTCGCGGACGCCTGCACTATGATTTGACGAGTTGATCAAATGGCTCTGAGACATGTTAATGCGGTGGTGGTGGGGGCGGGCGCCGGGGGCGGCATTGTGGCGAAGGAGCTTGCGGAAGCGGGGTTGAGCGTGGTGCTGCTGGAGCGCGGGAAGTGGTACTCGGCGTTCGACTGCCGAAAAGATGATCTCCGCAATCAGCGCACTTCAGTTCTGGGCTGTGGCTTCGGCCCCGACGACGAGCGCTATCGTCGCGTGGTGTTAGATGGAAAGGGCAATGAGCAGGTCGTAGTGCCGAGCGATGGTGTCTACAACAATAACGCTGCTTGCGTAGGTGGTGGCACGCTCAGCTATGGAGCCATGGCGTGGCGCTATATGGAGAAAGACTTCCGCATGCGCTCGACCTATGGCGCTGTTGAGGGTAGTACTCTGGAAGACTGGCCCATCAGTTACGCGGACCTCGAGCCATACTATGAGAAAGCCGAATGGGAAATCGGGGTTTCCGGCGATGACTCCAAGAATCCCTTCCACGCCCCACGCAAGAAGTCTTTGCCGATGCCTCCCCTTCCACCCAGCCGCGAACACGAGATTTTGAAACCTGCCGCCGAGCGGCTGGGCCTGCATCCGTTTGACATCCCCATGCTGCGCAATACGGTGCCTTTCAACGGACGGCCGGCGTGCATGCGGTGCCGTTGGTGTGTGGGATTTGCCTGCGAGGTCGATGCGAAGAACGGCACCCAGAACACCGTGATCCCCAAGGCTCTGGCTACCGGAAACTGTGAGCTGCGCGCCGAGTGCGTGGCCAAGGAGGTTCTGACTGACGGCCGGGGGCGAGTTACGGGCGTGGCCTATTTTGATTCCCGGGGAACGCTCCAGGAGCAGCCTGCAGACCTGGTTGTGGTGTCCTGCGCGGCCACAGAAACCGCGCGTCTTCTCCTCAATTCCAGCAGCAAGCTGTTTCCTAATGGCCTCGGAAACCGCTACGACTGGGTGGGAAGGAATCTGCAGGGACATGGCTACGCGGGCGCTGTTGGGTTGTTTGATTCCGAGGTGTACGACGACCTTGGCCCTGGGGCCTGCATTGCGATTTCGGATTTCAACCATGGAAACCCCGGCTTGGTCGGCGGTGGTGCTCTTTGCAATGAATTCATCCGCTTGCCCTACCAGTTTTCCTCGATGACTCCACCCACCGTGCCCCATTGGGGAAGTGCTCATAAGAACTTCATGCGCCAATCTTACCGGCGGTGCATCAGCGTCCAGGGCCCGGCGCAGGAGATGCCGGTCTTTGACGCCAGAGTTCAAGTGGACCGGCGCGTCAAGGATGACTGGGGAATACCGGTGGCGCGTCTCTCCGGGTCAAACCACCCGCACACCCTGGACGTCGCAAGGTTCCTCATGTCCAAATCCGAGGCTTGGCTCAAGGAGGCCGGAGCAATCACCACTTGGCTGAAGGCCCCGCGGGTGGGCCTGAGCGGAGGGCAGCACCAGGCCGGAACTTGTAGAATGGGCAACGACCCTAAGACCTCGGTGGTCAACAGACACTGCCAAGTGCATGACGTGGATAATCTATTTGTCGTGGATGGCAGCGTTCACGTTACGAATGGGGGTTTCAATCCGGTGCTCACCATTATGGCTATAGCCTACTACGCCTCCGCTCATCTGGTGGAAGAATGGAAAGGCACGCGATTCCGCGGGTGAGGACAAAAATGACGGAAGAACAAGGCAAAACGCAAGATGACGGAAGAGCAGGTCAAAAGGCAGAACGCAAGATGACGGAAGAGCAGGTCAAAAGGCAAAACGCAAATCGCAAAAGTGAAATCCCAAGGACGACTCTTTTGGATCATTGCCGTGCGGTGTCATTCCGAGCGCAGCGAGGAATCTCGCTCTGGTTCGTTCCTTCACAAAAACCCAGGGCGGGATTCCTCGCTGCGCTCGGAATGACAGAGGTTTGGCTTTCGGGCTGAGGAAAGGAATGTCTGCGGCGGCTTTGCCTTTTGACTTTTGCGTTTTGCCTTTTGACTTGTTCTCAGCTTTTGGCTGCGGCTTTGCCTTTTGACTTTTGCGTTTTGCCTTTTGACTTGTTCTCAGCTTTTGGCTGCGGCTTTGCCTTTTGCGTTTTGCCTTTTGACTTTTGCGTTTTGCACTTTGACTTGTTCTCAGCTTTTGGCTGCGGCTTTGCCTTTTGACTTTTGCGTTTTGCCTTTTGACTTTTGCGTTTTGCCTTTTGACTTGTTCTTCGCTTGGGGTGGCGATGCCAACTGACCGGCCCAGATCACGTTTTCGCAAACTGCTTCTACTCGGAATCTTAGTTGCCTTGCTTTCCCTTCCGCTTGGGAGCCTTTACTACGAATATTCCCAAGGGAAGGCCTGCGCCCGTTGCCATGAAATCTGGCAGCCCTATACGGATTGGCACACCTCCGCGCATCGAAATGTTCCATGCTCTGCCTGCCATGGGGACGTGTTCACGCTGGAAACGAGATTCCATTGGAACAATATTCGACGCTTGGCCAACCATATTTCGGGCAATTTGCCCGAGCAGGTCAGGCTGAAAACCAGGGACGCTTTGCAGGTGAACGACCGATGCCGGAATTGCCACCAGGAGGAGTATGCCGAATGGGCGGCCAGCTCGCACAGCGCCACTTACGCGGAAATCTTCTTGGACAAGAAGCACAACCGGCAGCAACTACTGATGGACGACTGCCTGCGCTGCCACGGCATGCACTTCGAGGGAGGAATTCGCGAGCTGGTGACGCCCGTTGATACTCGAGGTCCCTGGCGCCTCTGGAGGCCGGAACTCGCCAGCCGCCCCGCAATTCCTTGCCTGACCTGCCACCAAATGCACCGTGAGGGCCCAACCTTGATGCGGCCCGCCGTGAAGGCGGTGAATGCAAGTCCAGCCGAGGAGATAAACCGACCTTCCCTTGCGCTCTTCGACCGGCGGGAACTCATGCCCGTCTCAGTGTCGCGCCTTCCCTTGCCAAAGATGCACGATGGGGTGCGGGCCGTCAAGATCAGTCCGGACCCTCGCCAGGCGCTTTGCTACCAGTGCCACGCGCCGCTTTCCACTTTCGAAGTCGGTTCCGGCGATGACCGCACGCCCATCGGCGTGCACGCAGGGCTGAGTTGTTTCGCCTGCCATCTGAAACACGGCCAGAAGACCCGTACGTCTTGCGCGAGCTGTCATCCACAACTGTCGAATTGCGGCCTCGACGTGGAAACCATGGACACAACATTCCGTTCCACGAAGAGTCCGCACAACGTTCACTTCGTCAAGTGTACGGACTGCCACACGAAGGGTGTGCCGCGTAAAAGGGTAAAGGTTGAAGGGTAAAGCCTGGAGGGAGGCTTTGCCCTTTACCTTCATCGTGGATGAAGTGTGAAGGGTAAAGGGTAAAAGATAAAGGCTAAAGGCTAGCCTGCTTTAACCTTTATCCTTCAAACTTTATCCTTTAACCTTTAACCTCACCGCTGGAAGCGGCCCATCAATTCCGCCTGGGCAAGAATGTGGCCCTTCATTGCAGCATCAAGTTCCTTTCGGCTCGCGGCGGGGCGCAAATTCAGTATCGCGTCAACTGCGTAAAGCCTGATGAAGTAGCGGTGCGGTCTTCCCGGTGGGGGGCAGGGGCCGCTATAGCCTGTTCTAGAAAAGTCATTGGTCCCTTGCCGTCCCCCGCCAAGCATCTGGTTGTTTCCCGATAAAGCCTCCGGGAGTTTGCGGTAAGCAGCCGGCAGATCATACACCACCCAATGGACAAAGGTCCCCGAGGGGGCGTCAGGGTCGTCCTCGATGATGGCGAAACTCTGCGTGCCCAGGGGCGGGTCAGTCCAGGCGAGGGCAGGCGAGACATCCGCGGCCTCGCAGGTGAACCGCTTGGGTATGAAACCGCCCGGCGTGAATGAGGTGGTTTTCAGTTCAATTTTAGAAGAGGCTGCCTGTTGCCCGCGAACCTCAGCAGGCGCCACCAGTGCAAGAACAACCATGATGAGTGGCGGCAGCACAGTGAACATTCGGTGCAGCAAGACGAGCAGGCCGTCGTGGCGACTGAGCTTGAGCATGGCAATAATCCTCCGGCCGAAAAGGTGTCAGGTGCCAGGTGTCAGGGCTCTCGCGTCGGGCTTTCAGCTTACTAATTAGCCCGGCCAGCATCCGGCCCAATTCGGCCGCGTTATTTAAAACCGACTGCAGTTGCGCTTCGGTAATGTATGACAACCTGTTCGCGATAAAGAAATGCGTCTCAAGTTCCATTAGAGAGCCATTGGCGCAAGAGAGATGATGAAGGTAGTCTCCTAAATGTTCCCTGCCATGCCCCTCTGCGATGTTGGCTGGAATTGAGACTGCTGCTCTCTGAATCTGTGTTGCCAGGCTGTAGACTTCGTTCTTAGGGAGGAGGTTCACAACTTTATAGCTCTCCACCACAAGATCCATCGCCTTCTGCCACACCTTCAGGTCGCGATAGCTCTTGATGCTCATCCGCTTATCCTTACCCCTCGAACCCAGTCATAAGGGGCCTGACACCTGGCACCTGACACCTGGCACCTGACACCTGACACCTGAAACCTGGCACCCGGCACCTGACACCTACCCTTCACCGCTGCGGAAAAGCAAACGCCTCCAGCATGTCAGCTCGGGCCTTCTCATCTGACGCGATTACCGTGAGTAGGTCTTTTACCGAGATCATCCCGCGATACTGCTCTTGTTGGTTCATGACCGGCAGGTGGTAAAAGCCGTGCTTCTCCATGAGCCGCACACACTCATCCAAGGGCGTTTCAGGCGGCACAACAGTGAGCTGCGAGGTCATGATTTCAGACACGCGCATCCAGGCTGGGCACTTGTTCTCCGCTGCGACCTTGTCTGAAATATCGCTTTGGGAGACGACTCCCAGAAGCTTGCCATTCCCGTCGCACACACCGACTGACCGGACCTGTTTCTCCCGCAAGTAGCGAGCGGCCTCGTACACGGTGAGATCGTCGGCGATTGAGTAGACATCCTTCCTCGATTCGATAAGGTCCCCAACTGTCATAGCTCCCCCCACGGAATGATACTGTCCAAAATGTTAGAATGACTCCGGCCCGGTTGCAACCGAAATCGTGCTCGCCTTGTAGGGGCGACCCTTGTGGTCGCCCAGGGGCAGGCACAAGGCCTGCCCCTACCGGCATATCAAGGGCGACGTAGGTCAGCCCGGTCAATCATAGGGGCTGGTTCTTTATGTTAAGCTGAGGGGGAGAGGGAGGGATCATGGGGCCTTTTCGTTACCACGTGTTTGTCTGCGACCAGCGGAAGCCCGACGGTGTCCCGTGCTGTGCCACGCGCGGCTCCGCGAAGGTGATGGAGGCGTTGCGCAAGGAAGTGGCCGCGCAGGGGCTTTCCAATGAGGTGCAAATCACCGCTTGCGGTTCGATCGGCCTCTGCGATCGGGGCCCCAATATGATCGTTTACCCCGAGGGCACCTGGTACTCCAGTGTGATGCCCCAGGATGTGCCGGAAATTGTGCGAACGCACTTCCAGGCGGGGCGCGTGGTGGAGCGATTAGCAAATAAAGATGTCGCGGCTCTCCAAGAGGAGATTGGTACCAACCGTGACAAGATGCTGGCCGCTCAACGAGCCCAAGAGGCTGCCGGAGTCCTTCCCGACGATCTGAGCAGCACGCTTCGAGGGTTTCAGGAAAGTCGCGTGCTACTTACGGCCGTCGAGTTGGATCTCTTTACCGCCGTGGGAAGCGGGGCGAGGGCCGATGAGGTATCCGCCAGGACAGGCAGCGACCCCCGCGCCACGGAAATGCTGATGAACGCGCTGGTGGCCCTGGGATGGCTGGCCAAGCAAGATACGATCTTCCGTAATTCTCTCTCCAGCGCAAGATACTTTGTGGCTGGCTCCGCCGATGACTCGCGCGCTGCTACCATGCATTTGGTGCACTTGTGGCAGACTTGGTCCACGCTCACCGAATGCATTCGTGCCGGCACCTCCGTTTTTCATCCAGGCATGGTTGACCGGGGTGAGGAGTGGACGCGCTCCTTCATCGCCGCCATGCACCGCAACGCGCGGGCGCGGGCGCCGTTGGTGGTCAGGGCCGTAGGAACCGAAGGTGTGACTCGCATGCTGGATGTGGGCGGCGGCTCGGGCGCCTATTCCATCGCCTTTGCGAGCGCGAATGAGAATCTCCAGGTCGATCTTCTGGACCTGGCCACGGTCATCCCTATCGCGCAAGGCCATATCAAAAGTGCAGGCTTGGCAGGGCGCATCAGAACTCGGCCTGGGGACCTGCGCGCGGATAAGTTCGGAGAAGGGTATGACCTGGTGTTCGTTTCCGCCATTTGTCACATGTTGGGTCCCGATGAAAACAAGGACCTCTTGCAGCGTTGCTTCGAGGCCGTGGCACCAAGGGGCCGCGTTGTGATCCAGGACTTCATCCTCGAGCCTGACAAGACTGCGCCCAAGTCGGCGGCGCTGTTTGCCCTGAATATGCTGGTCGGGACCCAAGCCGGAAGCACCTACACCGAAGCAGAGTACGCCACTTGGCTCGAAGAGGTGGGTTTTCAGGAGGTGCGCCATGTCCGCCTGCCCGGTCCCTCGGGGCTGATCGTCGGCAGGCACGGGTAAGCGGGTCATTGCCGATTGCTGATTGTCGATTGCTGATTGTCGATTGAAGAAGTGGTCCTCCGCTGTCAATCACTAATCGTCAATCGGCAATCGAAAATCGGCAATTCCAGTACAATGAACTGCGGAGTTTTGCTAACATAAGCAAGATGTATGATGAAATTGTGATTGTCACTGGAAACCGCCCCCTCAGCGGCAGCCATTTCCTGTTGAGTGTTGAATCTCCCCGCCAAGCACAGGCCACGCGTCCCGGCCAGTTTGCCATGCTGCGAATTCTCGGCCGGTCGGATGTGTTGTTGCGCCGGCCGATGAGCATCTATGACCTCAAGGCCAAGAATTCCGAGGGAGAGAATGACCGCAAGCCGGGTACTCCCTGCATCCTTCAATTCCTCTACAAGGTTGTGGGGCACGGGACCCGGCTAATGTCCGAGCTCAAGCCGGGAGACCAGGTTGGATTGTTGGGGCCGCTGGGCCACGGCTTTTTCGAGGAGGAGTATCTGCCTCGAGCGCACGAGGCGAATGAGATTCTGCACGTGGCGGGAGGTATCGGAATAGCGGCCCTGCTTTTGCCGGCGAAGCGCTTGGCGGAGGCGGGGTTTCGTCAACGGCTCTTCTTCGGTGGGCGAAGCAAGGCTGATCTCGTCGGTGTCGAAGATTTCAGGCCGTTGGTGCGCGGCATGCTGATGGCCACGGAGAATGGGTCAGCGGGCTATCGCGGCTTGGTGACGAGGCCGCTGGAAGAATACCTGGCGCGTCACACCAATAAGAAATACCTGCTGATGGTCTGCGGCCCCTGGGCCATGTTGCGCGCCTCAGTGGAGTTGGCAAGAAAGTATGGCCACCCGTGCCTGGTTTCGATGGAAAACCGCATGGGATGTGGCCTGGGCGTTTGCCTGGGATGCTGCATCCGCGTCCAGGGCACTGGTCATGAGGCTTATCAGAGAGTCTGCACCGAGGGACCGGTGTTCTGGTCGGACAGAGTAGTTTGGGACATTGGCGGGAGGGCCTGACGAGTCGAGGAGTCGAGAGTCGAAGGTCGAAAGTCGAGATGCCCGTGAGAGCCGAGAATAGCTGTCATTCCGAGCGGAGCGAGGAATCTCGCTCTGATTCGCCCCTTCACAGACAGGGCGAGATTCCTCGCTCCGCTCGGAATGACAGCCAGTGCTGAAGGTCGAGATGTGCGCAAAAGCCAAAACTCGGACACATGGACTCCGCGCCAGCCAAGGTCCGCCGGCAAGCCGGCAATCGTCTCCCGACGACAGCCATGCGTCCACCGGCGAGCAATTCATCCCGCAGATCGAAACCGAAATCGCCGGTGTGCGTTTCCGGAATCCGGTCTGGACGGCAAGCGGCACCTTTGGATACGGCAAGGAGTTCTCTTCTCTCATCGACTTGAACGAACTGGGGGCTATCGTCGTAAAGGGCATCTCTCCCGAGCCGATGGAAGGAAATCCGCCGCCGCGCATCTACGAGACCGAGTCCGGGATGCTCAATGCCATCGGCCTTCAGAACGTCGGCGCAAGGCGCTTCCTCACTGAAAAGCTCCCCTTTCTGCGCACCCTCAGGGCGCGCTGCATCGTAAACGTATTTGCCTATTCCACTGAAGATTATGTTCGGTGTATCGAGATCCTCAACGAAGGCGAGGGCATCGCCGCTTACGAACTCAACATCTCCTGCCCCAATACGCGTTGTGGCGGCATGGTATATGGCAGCGATCCGAAGCTGACCGAAGAGGTGGTGGCTGCGTCCAAGAAGGCAGCACGCTATCCACTCTTCGTGAAACTCTCTCCAAACGTCACTGACATCACGGTTTTTGCGCGGGCCGCCGAATCAGCCGGGGCCGACGCGCTCTCGCTCGTGAACACCTTCGTGGGCATGGCGATTGACATCGAAACGCGGACGCCTCGTCTTTGGAATGTAACCGGAGGCCTATCCGGCCCGTCTATCAAACCAGTGGCCTTGCGCATGGTGTATCAGGCCGCGCGGGCAGTGAAAATCCCGATTGTTGGAGTGGGAGGTATATCCACCACGGAGGACGCTCTGGAGTTCTTCATCGCCGGAGCCAGGGCCGTGCAGGTGGGCACAGCAAATTTCTACGACCCTGGAACTTCGGTTCGTATGGTGCAAGGTTTGCGCGACTACTGCCAGAGGAAACGGCTGCACCTTTCTGAGATTATCGGTTCGCTGAAGATTCCCGAGCGCGCAACCCCAATGGGCACCGAAAACTGACCCCTCCGCGGTCTATTCACTTTGGCAACTTTCGTGCAGGTAAGCAGTTGAAACATGGCAGGTTAGGCTGCCTTCGGGAGGTGGTGGTACAGTTTGATGTTGTAGCGGCGAGTTTACCTCGCCAATTGGCGGCGTAAAGCCGCCTCTACATCAAACTGTACCACTACCCTTCGGGGGCGTTTATTGACAGTGGTCAAACCGTTTGCTAGATTAAGCCAATGCGCGTTTGGGGAGAGCACATCTGATTGAAACAGGAAGATTCTTGGTCGGGCTGGCGGTTGCGGCAACACTTTTGCTGGCCTCTGCGTGCATGGTGCGGCGGGAGACACGAATTCAGCCATCGCAATTGCCCCCACCGGCGCTCGAAGCTTCGCTTGCGGATCTGGTTGCCAGGCTCAATTCCAAAAGCCAGAGCGTCCGCACGCTGACCGCGACGGTGGATCTGGAACCGACGGCTGGGTCCATTTACTCTGGAGTCATCAAGGAGTACCACGACGTCAGGGGTTTCATTCTGGTCGAAAGGCCCGCCCTGATCCGAATGGTGGGGCAGGCCCCCGTGGTGAGGACAAATATCTTCGATATGGCTTCCGACGGCGAGGAGTTCCGCTTGTCCATCCCACCTAAGCAAAAGTTCATTGTGGGGAAGACGAGTTTCCGCCGCCCAGCGAAAAACTCCCTGGAGAACCTGCGGCCTCAACACATTGTGGAGGCCTTGCTGGTTCCGCAGTTCGATGCTTCGCATGAGAAGTGGTTCTTGGAGGAGGCTGAGGAGGGCGGACGCCGATTCTACGTGGTGAGCATCGTGCGGTCCGCCGATGGCGAAGAACTGCGCCTGAAGCGCAAGGCCTGGTTCGACCGAGCCAATCTCGAGCTGGCACGCCTGCAATTCTACGAGTCGGATGGAGTTTATGTCGAAGACGTCCATTACGCTGACACGAAGGATTTTCAAGGAACCAGCTACCCATCTCACATCGAGGTGGCGAGGCCGATTGAAGACTACCGCCTGGCGATCACCATCTTGAAGGCGACTTTCAACCAGGCCATAGAACCTGAGAAGTTCATCCTCAACAAACCCGAAGGCGCGCAACTGGTGGACCTGACCGCGAAGGCCCAGCAGGAGAACCCGCGTGATTAATAAGCTGATCCTCTCAAATATCCTGCACCGTCCGATCCGTACGGCGGTGAGCGCCCTGGCGGTGGCGATTGAAGTCGCCATGGTGATGCTGTTCGTGGGGCTCACTCATGGGCTGGTTGATGAGTCAGCCCAGCGACTGGAGGGTGTAGGCGCAGACGTTCTCGTGCAACCGCCGAGTGCGTCGTTCCTTCTGGCTCTTTCTCAGGCGCCCATGCCCATCAGCATTGGAGACCGCCTCAAACAGATCCCGCATGTGTTGGCCGTGGCTCCCGTGCTCTTCAACTTCAATTCCATCGGACACTTGAACATCATCTACGGGATCGATATGCCCACTTTCGTCCGGGTTTCCGGCGGCTTCGCCTATCACGATGGCGGGCCGTTCCTGAACCCGTATGACATCCTGGTGGACGATCTGTATGCCCGGTCGAACCACGTCAAGGTGGGGCAGACGATTTCCCTGTTGAATCACGAGTTTCGCGTGTGTGGCATCGTCGAACATGGCAAAGGGGCGCGGCTCTTTATTCCCATGAACACGGCAGAGGACCTTCTTCAAGTCCAGGAAAAGGCCTCCATCTTTTTCGTCAAGTGCACCGAACCTGGTTACGCCGATGAGGTTTCCGATGCTATCCACCAGTTGCTTCCCAAGTACCAGGTCCTTCCCGTGAAGGAATACATGTCTTTAATGACATCCAACAATTTGCCGGCTCTGAACGCCTTCATTACTGTCATAATCGCCATCGCGGTTGGGATCGGATTCCTGGTCATCTTCCTGTCCATGTATACAACCATTACCGAGCGCACCCGGGAGATTGGGATTTTGAAGTCGCTTGGGGCTTCAAAAGGGTATATCATTGCATTGATTTTGCGAGAAGCAGGTCTTCTCAGCGCGGTTGGAATCATCGTTGGGTACGGAGTCGCGGGGGTAGCCCGCAAGGTCATTCTCGGGACATTCCCGACCCTTTCCATAGAACTGACGATGGAATGGGCCCTTTACGCCGCCATTCTCGCGCTGGCCGGAAGCACGCTGGGGGCGTTCTATCCCGCGCTGCGTGCAGCCCAACTCGACCCTGTGGACGCGCTGGCGTATGAATAGAGCGCGTCCGTGGCGGGCGGGCGGTCGCCCGCAGTTGTCATTGGGTCGTTGCCCAAGCGGGATTTGGAGAAGCGGAAAATCCCGATGACACTCGGCACGCCAAAACCCGCTGCCAAGCACTGACGCTGGTTTTCATGGAAGCCATAATCGCCACTCGCGACCTAAAGAAAGTTTTCCGCCTCGGCAAAGTCGAGGTACAGGCATTGCGAGGTGTGGATTGCATTGTCCATGAGGGTGAACTGGTGGCGGTGGTTGGCCCGTCCGGCTGCGGGAAGTCCACCCTGCTCCACATTCTGGGCGGCTTGACCAGTCCCACCAGCGGCCACGTGCTGGTAGATGGCAATGATTTCAACAAGATGACGGACGCAGACCGCACGCGCTTTAGGCGGCACACGATCGGGTTCGTCTTCCAGCGCTTCAATCTGCTGCCCACCCTGACGGCGCGAAACAACATCGCCATCGCCCAGCACATCCAGGGTAACGGGTTCAATCCGCACCGCTTCCAGGCGGTCGTCGAGATGCTCGGTATCCAGGACAAACTCGAGCATCGACCCTATGCGCTGTCCGGCGGTGAACAACAGCGCGTGGCCATCGCCCGCGCGGTCATTTGTGAACCCAAGATACTCCTGGCGGATGAGCCGACGGGCAATCTGGACACCGAGAATTCGCAGGCCGTTCTCAACATGATTAGAAACCTGAACAGAACCTTTGGACAAACCATCCTGATGATCACCCACAACCCCGAGGCGGCTGCGGTGGCGGACCGGATTATCCACATGCGGGATGGGCAGATTGTTTCTGATTGAGAGCAGTTTTCAGCCGTCAGCTCTCAGCCTTCAGCTAGCACGCTGGAAGCTGAGAGCTGAGAGCTGAGAGCTGAGGGCTGAGAGCTTCTATTTATGGCTCCGAGCACGGAATTCCGCAATCCCACTTTGCCGCAAGCCCAGGCCGGCGGGCTGGAGGGTGGGCTCGAGAGGGTCTGGGAGAAGATCAAACTTGGTATCCTGCGCACCGTCTTCTGGGCGTATGAGCGCGGGACTTGGCAGTACGATTTACTCGTCTTGGCCATCCTGGCCTTCATTTTCCTGTCACCTCGCGGCTGGTTCAACGACCGTCCCACTCTGGAATTAACCGAGCTTCGGCATCAGCAAGGCTTCGTCGAAATGGGACATGGGAAGCAAGGATGGCGCTACCTTGTGGACGCCAGGCTGGTGGAATCATACGCGGTTGCAAAACCTGAGGACGCCATCCAGATTATTTTGAGCCGGCAATTGCACCAGCCTTTCACCGTGATATCGATTGTGCCTATCACCGACAAGAACAAGGTGGTGCTCGGCTACACGGTGCTGGTAAGCCGTTAAGGCAGTGACAAGTGACAAGAAGGCAGTGACAAGTGACGAGTGACGAGTGACGAGCAAGAAAAAAGGGCAAGGCAGTGACAAGTGACGAGTGACGAGTGACGAGTGACGAGCAAGAAAAAGGCAGTGATGGAGCAACAAGCAAGGAACAAGGGGAGTGAAAAGTGAGCAGAAAAGGCCAAAATCCGCTGCCTGAACTCGTCACTCATCACTCGCCACTTGTCACTGCTGTTAGGGCACTCGTCACTCGTCACTCGTCACTCATCACTGCTCTTTTCTTAGCCGCCGGGCTTCTCTCGCCAATGCGCACCGGCGCGGCGGCTCCATTCCCCCGCAAAGGAAAAGTCCCCCCCGATCTCTCCGAAATCCTTTCGCGCATGAACGACGCCGCGAAACGCTTAAAGAGCCTTTCCGCAAACCTCACGTACACCAAGGTCACTGTGCTTGTGAACGACAAGTCGAGAGAGGAAGGGCGTCTTTTTTTCCGCAAGGGCAAAACTCCGGAGATCCGGATTGAAATGCAGCAACCCGAATCTAAGGTCATCCTGTTTAAGAAAAACAAGGCGGAAATCTACCTGCCGAAGATCAATCAGCTCCAGGAATACAGCCTCGAGCAAAAGTCGGGACTGGTGGAGGAGTTCTTGCTCCTCGGCTTCGGGTCGGAAACAGGAGAATTGAAGAAGTCCTACAGACTGAAATACATGAAGGAAGAAGACCTCGATGGGGATATGACGGCAGTGCTTGAACTGACACCACGAAAGGAGAGCCTCGCCTCCCAGCTCACGAAAATCCAGATGTGGGTCAGCGAAGAATCGTGGCTGCCGGCCCAGCAACAATTCTTCGAGCCGGGCGGCGACTATCTGATTGCCAGCTACACGGCAATGAAGGTGAACCTCAGAATACCCTCTTCCACCTTCGAGATCCACCCCGCCGAGGGAGCCAAGCGCGTCAAAATGAATTAGTTCGTACTCCAGACTCCCCTCCTCTCCGAGGAGGGGTGAGGGGGTGGTGCGTGCGTCTCTGCTGAAACCTCAAAACTTCGCCCTTCCCCGCCCTTGTTCAGGGCGCACACAAATCGGGGTGAGTGGTTTGCCGGTGCGTTTCATGCCGCCGGTCGTCCCCCTCCGCACGACGAGACTTGCGCCAGAACGTACGGCCCGTCTGGAATCAGCGCCATGCGTGCGCCTGGAGAGAGGCAAGAGTCACTTCTGCGCATTTCCAGGACCGCCAACCGGATAGATCCTCGGTAAGCGAGTATCCACAGGCGGCAATGGGGAAAAAGCGGCATGCGGTTCAGCCTGGTACCAGTAAGCAACGCTAAAGAAATTGTCGGAACGGTGATTGGCATGGCCGTGCTCGATGGTGACCCGGATGGATTGTGTAAAGGGGATGGGCGAGTCGAGATGGAATCGGTAGACCGACCAGCGCGCGCCCACGCTGAACCCGCCCATCACAGGGTCCCCAAACAGCAGGTAGTTCGTGGCGCCGCCGTCGAATCCCCAAGCCCCAAGGTAGTAGTCCTCCGAACCCGTCCCGTTAATGGAGGGGAACTTTTCTCCATCCACAAAGATCATGTCGTCGCCTTCGCCCCACCAGTCGTCCTGGTTCTGAAAGATGCTCTGCGTCACGCCCACGAAATGTCCCCGGCCCTTGGCTTCCAGGAAAACGTAGTTGCCTTCGCCGTCAAGATTCGGCCTGTTGTTCACCTTCGGGTCGCCATTCGACTGCCAGTCATTAGTCCATCCCTTGCAGGGTGCGCATTGGCGATACTGCGCGTGGAAATAGAATGTGTCTGGGGGAAACGGCTTCGAATATACCCGCATGTCAATGTTGTAATAAAAACTGTCAACCTTCTGAACTCCTTCGTTGGTCACCGTAATTCGCGCCGCCTTGTTAAAGGGCATGGGGAAGAAGCAGTTCAAGGCCTTCGTAGACCCGACCGCAAGTGGCAACGATTGGTACATGAAGTAATCCCCGTTGCCGAGACCAAAGAAATCACCGATGGGAGCTTCAACACTCGGGTCATGTTCGTCATCCCAGTACATTCGCAGGACCAGCTTCTTCAGGTGATACTTTTCCGGAGAATTAATAGTGATCCAAAGGTGCGAGATCTCGCCGGGACCCTTTTCATCAAGCAGGGTGAGTGTTTGAGCCGGCTCAATCGAGCGATAGTCGGCGTTCCCTCCAGACCGGTCGTAACTCGAGATGCGCCTCAACCTGTATGCCTTTTCAACAGGCAAGTCTCCCAACCAGCCTGACATTGATTGGGCATACGCGAGTGGGACGAGCGCTAAGATGACTAACGCAGGTGCTAACTGCTTCGCAATCTTCATGGGAATTTGCTCCTTGTTATGTTTTGGCCGGCGGAGATGCGAGAACTTCCGTCGCTGCATAGCCTCCGTTCCAAAGGCCGCCCACAGGGTACAACATTAACGAGCCGAAGTCAGGAGTCAGAAGCCAGGAGAGAACCCCCAGACCCCGGAAGCGTAGCGCAGGCCCCCCTGGGCCTATGGCTCTTCCGAAGCAGCACGCAGTGAGCAATGAACGAATTGAAATTTATAACCTACGGTGGCTGAGAGCCTGCCTCTGATAGCTGAAAGCTCCCAGACGTGGCAGGTGCTGCCAGCGGGCCGTAAACCCGCTGAGCGCGTCCTTTGGAGACTCAGGCGGCCACACCACTACGAAATTGCGCCAAGCAAACGTTCCCCAAATGGGAAAAGGGGGTTCTGGATGGGTTTCTAGAAGGCGTGAGTGAGGTCACGTCGTGTAGGGGTTAGAAACGCACACGCGCGCATACCTCCCATGACGCATCAAAAAGCCAGAGATGGCATCAGAAACGGAGTTGCCTGCGAGTTCAGGGAACAGCGAGGAGGACACCTGCTGCTGACAATGGGGTACCCGCTGCCCAGGAGTCGTGACTCCAGTCGGGGCATTGCTCCAGAAGATGAGAACGTGGGCCGGCGAGGAGGGCGACAGAAGTCAGAACGGCCTGAATCACCAACCGCCTGTGGCCCTACCGTCTGACAGCCAATCCGGTCGCCCCCCTGCGCTACTTCCTCTTAGCAATGCATCACACGTTCCGACGAGGTCGGTTAATCAACAAATCCCCAATGCCCGGCGGCTACCCTCTTCGCGTCGAAGGTTCCTGTTAAATTTGAGTTATTGCTTAACAAGTTTCCCGTGAATTCGTCGCCACCTGTATCGACAGCGATCCCATAACCAGTTATTGTAGCATTAAAGGCAGCCAAGTGTGGGGTGGTGAAAGTGCAGGTGCAATCCGAATAGACGGTGTACGTACCACCCGCAAAGTTGTAAGGGTTTCCGGGTCCCGGACTCCCATCGACGACGATGTTCATGCTGCTGCCGCTAAGGCCTCCTCTTCCGTCAAATTTAATTAGCATGGACAAGTCCGAGGGCACAGGCCCGGCAACATGCCAGAATCCTGCTGCCACTAATCCGTAGCTGCCTCTTAGCGTGGCGTTCGAGCAGCCCTGGCCGGCCTTGACCTTCGCTACTGGCCGCAGTACGAGCACAGCGAAGACGGCCACGAAAACAACAAGTATGGTTGCTAATCCGAAAATGGTTCGTTTCATCAACATCCTCCTAGGGTACGTTTTGGTGGCGTCTCAAATCACCGCCTTGCAATACCCTTGTTTTGATTTGTTTTTCACCCATTGGGTGTTGTCCTTCGGGGCAGGAAAACACGCACATTCGGGTTGGGGCAAACCTCACGTGCGTGTCACCCGCGCCAACGCCAACTGTGCAGGTGGAGCGCCGCAATCGACAAATTCCACTTGGTTTCTCCATCATGTTGATTCGCAAGAGGAAGGCGATGGGCCGCAAAGAAAAAGTGCCTCTGCAATGAGTGATTGTGGAATCCACTCCGTAGAACCTAGGCCCTAGATGCGAGGCATGTAATCCCCAAAATGATCCTGGTCGCCTTTTTGATGGTGATGACCGGCAGTGGCTTGGTATGGCGAGGGCGAGGCGTAAAGTTGCTCGTCTTGCGCTTCATGCCGCGCGGGTTGCGGGGACTGCGGCTCGAGATAACCCGTTCTTGCAGGATCTCTCCAGCACGCTGTTATGGAACGCCCTCCTGCGTCGAGGGGGGGATAGCGATGAAGGCAGGGAGCTTGCGGCGGACCCGCATCCTGAGTTACCATCTAGGTTCACCCCGACCGGAAGAAAGGCTCGGGGTCAGGGCGCAATACGACAAAGGAGAAAAAGCATGGTCCTGCCGAATCTTAATGCACGTCTGCTTCTAGGCTTTCTGTTGGCGTCTGTATGTTTCGCTGTCCCTTCGTTTGCGGGCGCAAGCGTCTACAATTTCACCCTTCCTTCCATCGATGGCGAGCCCACTTCGCTTTCGAGTTACAAGGGCAAGGTTATTCTGCTGGTGAATGTTGCCAGCCGATGCGGTTTCACGCCGCAATATTCGGCTCTGGAATCGCTTTATGAGAAATACAAGGACCAGGGCTTTGTGATTCTGGGTTTTCCTGCCAACAATTTCGGGGCGCAGGAGCCAGGCACAAATGAGGAAATCAAGAGCTTCTGCACGCTCAAGTACAACGTCACTTTTCCCATGTTTGCCAAGGTCTCGGTGAAAGGCGCCGACACCACTCCCCTCTATCAATATCTTACCCAGCAGGCGAATCCCAACGTAGCCGGCGATATCAAGTGGAACTTCACCAAGTTCCTGGTTGATCGCAACGGGAGAGTTGTGGCGCGGTTCGAATCGCCGGTGAAGCCGGACTCTCCCGAGGTTGTGATAGCCATCGAAAAGCTGTTAAAGCAGTGACGAGTGACCCGCCGTGGCGGGACGAGTGACGGGCGGAAGCAGGAAGTCAGCTCAGCGCTGCGGGGCGTTCCCGTTCCGCGAAAAAACGCGGCTGCTGACGTTGTCTTTGAGGAGGGTCCAAAACGAGGCGTCGAGGTAGGAGCGAATGGAAACGTAACAACCCCCGCACTGGTTATGGGGGACAAATTCTTTCAGCATCTCCTTCTGTGAGGCATATTCGTTCTCAAACATCGAGCACGGACGCAAGCCGCCCTGGGGCGTCACCACCATAAACCTTCGTCCGGCGTTGCACCCCTGCACGGTCCCATCGCGGAAGAAATCATGGATACCCGAAAGCGTCCAGGGAGAGTTGGCGATGCGGGCATGCTTGGCTTTCAGCTCCAATAATTGATCGAGAGTCTTGCGGAGCAGGGCGAGGTCGTCCATGGACTGGATGTAATGCTCCATACTGCCGGTGCGCAGAGGCGTGTAGGCGCTGTAAGAGATAGAAACTCCCCACTCCCTGGCCCGTTCGTAAATCGCCACCAGTGCCGGAAGGTTCTCGTGCGTGATGGCGGTATTGAGCGCCACGTCGTCGTGGCCGTAACGGGCAAGCGCAGGAACCAGCTTTTCAAGGCGAGCATAAAGGCCGGGTGAGCGCCGGAAGTCGTCGTGTCTGGAATCGGGAAAGTCCAGCGAGATTGAAACCTGGTTAATGCCCAGGGCCCGCAAAGCCAGATACTTTTCTTCCGTTAACAGTCGCCCATTAGTCACCAGAATGGTGTAAGGCAGGCCGCTTGGCTCCTTCACGGCTCGGACGATCTCCTCGAGGTCCTTCCGCAGCAGGGGTTCGCCGCCCGAGAGCTGCACGGCCATGGGCTTCAGGGTGCCGCGCAGTTGCGCGTAATCCTCCGCCCGAAGCAGCCCCGCCGGGTCGGGTTTCATCCCGCCCTTGTCGCAATGCTTGCAATTAGCCGTGCAGGAATGCGTGAGCTCAAAAGAAACCACCAAGGGCCGATTAATGCAGAAGCTCCACGTACCTCGGGCAATCATTCGAGCCGCTTGTACAACAGGTATCGCTTTCAATGGCCACCTTTTCGGCACCCCGCCAACTTGCGAGGTTCCTAGGAATGGCTAGCATACCCCTGCCAGCCGCCAAGAGCAAGTCCACAATTGCCGCAACTCCAATGCTCTCCATAGCTTCCACGTGCATTATCAAACGATTAGCCGCCGAAACTCGCAGTTCAGTCTTGATTCTCTACCATTCAAGTTTTGCCGATTTTCACCGAATAAACGATGAATTACGCTTGACAGCCACTTTGTCGCTTAGGGGCTTTACCGGGCACGTTCTTTAAGAGCTGAGCACTTGGCAGAGTAAGCCATGTGGAGAGGATCAGACACCCGACCCCGCAGCCAAGCGGCTCGACGAGAACTCATCTGACCCGAATGGACCAACTTACCCTTCGTCGGAAACTGCGATTCTGGAATGCCCGCCTTCGTGAATGGCGGATGATCGCCAGGGGCTTGCTCTCAACCAAACACCCTGTTCTCGCCCACCTCGCTCAGCGAAAGGTAGTGAAAAGAAGAAGTCAGGAGTCAGAAGAACGGGGGCCGGGAACTGGGGTAATTCTGAACTACGAATTCAGAAGTGGCGTGGCCCGATTCTGACTCCTGACTTCTGACTCCTTTTCTTCACCCCTGGCCGATCTTCCACTCGATCTGCGCCAAGATTCCGCCCAGGATTCTGGCGTCGTGGTTGGTGAGTTGCAGGTCGAGCATCAGGCGCCGCAGCTTAAGGAGTGTAGCGCGTCGACTCTTGGGCTTCAGATACCCCACTTGGTCCAAAACGCGCGCGGCACGGTCAAACAAGTGGTCGAGAGACTGGGCGCCGGCCGGGTCCGATAGGTGGGCGGTCAACCGCGGCGGACGGGTTGGCACAAGGCCGGTGCGCGCCAGTTCGTAAGCGCAAACCGCCACTGCCTGTCCCAGATTCACGGAGGGGCAATCAGGCACGGTGGGAATACGAACCAGGGTGTGGCAATAACTCAAGTGGTCGTTCGAAAGGCCGGTCTTTTCGGAACCGAACAGCACTGCCACACGGCCCGCTGCGTTGCGTTGCCGGAGCCAGGCGGGGAAGTCAGGAAGCGGGATGAGGTCTCGGTCCAGGTTGCGCCGAGAGCCTGCCGTGGTGCCCACAACAATCGTCGCATCTCCAATGGCTTCCACTAGACTCTCAACCGCACGCGCTGAGGTGACAATCTCCTCAGCTCCAAGCGCCGAGCGCGTTTCCTGCCATACTGGGCTGTAGGGCGCCACGACCACCATCTCGCGAAAACCGAAATTGGCTATGGCACGCGCCGCTGCACCGATGTTCAGCGGATTCCGCGGCCTCACCAGCACGAACCGCCAATCCAGGTTGAGTGATTTCATAGTGAGGGATTGTACCAGGACTCAAATGGCTGGTTCCAATCCTGCGGGATTAAGCTACCATTGCATCTTATGCTTACTGATCCTTACGACCCCGAGTTATTCCGGCGCAATGGCCACAAAGTAGTCGATGCACTGGCCGTTTATCTTCATTCCGCCCTTGCAGGTGAACTGCCCGTTCTTCCTCACCACGCCCCGCTCGAACTGGCGCAGGAATACCAGGACTCTCTCCCCCTGGACTCCGCGGGCGACGCGGATGCTGAAGTATCGCGCTGTCTTGCCCAGATCATCCGGCAAAGTATCCACCTTCATCATCCTGGCTACGTGGGCCACCAAGTCCCCCCCGCCTTGCCGCTGGCGGCGCTGGCGGACTTGATATCGAGCTTGCTCAATAACAGTGTGGCTGTCTACGAAATGGCGCAGGCCGGCACGCAGATCGAGAGGCAAGTCGTTCGCTGGCTGTGCGCATCGGTGGGGTGGCCCCGGGATTCCGACGGCGTCCTGACTTCCGGAGGCTCTCTCGGAAACCTGACGGCGCTGCTCGCAGCTCGCAACCATGCCACGCAAGGCTCGGCCTGGCGGCAGGGACTTCATGCAGGGCTGCCTCTCGCCCTCCTGGTTTCAGACCAGGCGCATTACTCCCTGGCGCGCGCGGCCGGAGTCCTCGGCCTGGGCGAGGAGTCAGTTGTTGTGATTCCCACGGACAACCGCTTTCGAGCCGATGTTTCCGCGCTCGCCAACCTCTACCGGCGAACCGTGCAAGAAGGGAAAAAGGTGATTGCCATCGTGGGAAGCGCCGGCACCACCGCCACGGGTTCTTTCGATCCTTTGCGGGGCATGGGAGAGTTCTGCCGGGAAAAGGGAGTGTGGTTTCACATCGACGGTGCGCATGGAGCCTCGGCCCTGTATTCCGAAAAGTATCGCGGACTCACGGAGGGAATCGAACTCGCATCCTCCCTGGTTTGGGACATGCACAAGATGCTCTTCGCCCCCAGCTTGATCACAGCCGTTCTGTTTCGCCGCCGTGAAGACAACTATGGCGCCTTCTCTCAAGAGGCGAGCTATCTCTTTGCCCGGCGCCCAGAGGAAGCGGACTTCGACATTGCACTTCGCACTCTCGAGTGTTCAAAGAGAACATTGGGAATCAAGCTGTGGCTGGCCCTGCGTGTTCACGGAGCGAAGACGATCGGCGAGATGGTTACGAAGACGTTCGACTTGGCACGGGAATTCGCAGCCCTGCTCAAAGCCCAGCCCGATTTTGAGCTGGCGACGGAACCGGCAAGCAACATACTCTGCTTCCGCCACGTGCCCGAGGCGCTCAGGGGTCTCGAGAACGCCGCTGAAAAACTCGATGCGCACCAAGTGGAGTTAAGAAAAAAGGTCGTGGCTTCCGGAAAGTACTTCCTGGTGCAGACAGTGTTGCGGAACACGGTCTACCTGCGGACCACACTCATGAATCCGCGCACAACTATCGGGGACCTCCAGGGGCTGATTCAAACTATCCGTGGTGTTTCTATTTTTTAGTGACGTAATAACCGTTATATTATTGAATCCGAACCCCCTGACCGCCGCAAAACGTTTGCCATTTGACTTTTGCCATTTGAATTTTGAAATTCTGAACGACAGGTCAAATGGCAAATGGCAAAGGTCAAATTTCAAAAATGGCGGGGCGGTCCCTTGGGGATGTCATTCCGAGCGGAGCGAGGAATCTCGCACTGATAAGTCGAAAAGTCGAGAGTCGAAGGTCGAGGAGTTAAGAACTTTTCGACCCTCGACTCCTCGACTCGTAAGCAGAGCGAGATTCCTCGCTCCGCTCGGAATGACACCTGGGGTGAGGGGGTTTTTCGGCGAGCGGCACAAAGGTTGAAAGGAGGAAATCGAACACCATGAACCAGACGAATAAATCCAACACTACTTCCAAGTCGAATCGACGAGGGTTCTTGAAGTCCGGAATGCTCGCTGGGGTCGCAGCAGCAGCTTTGCCTTCGCCATCAGGGCGTTCCTGTGTCGCGACATCCGCGGACCCAGCGGGGTTTCCACCCGTGAAGCCTTTCGAACTTGGTGAAATCACGGTTGCGAAGCTTCAGGATGAAATGCAGTCCGGCCAGCTCACGGCGCGCTCCCTGGCTGAAAAATACCTCGCGCGCATCGAGAAAGTCGACAAGCATGGACCCACCGTTAACTCCGTCATTGAAGTCAACCCGGATGCCCTTGCCATCGCCGCGGAACTCGACCGGGAGCGCAAAGCCAAGGGGGCGCGCGGACCGCTGCATGGCATCCCCGTCCTCATCAAGGACAACATCGCCACCCGCGACCGGATGATGACCACTGCGGGGTCGCTCGCCCTGGTGGGAGCGAGGCCGCCGAAAGATGCCTTGGTGGTGAAGAGGCTCCGCGAAGCAGGCGCCGTGATTCTCGGTAAGACCAACCTCAGCGAATGGGCAAACATCAGGTCCTCGCACTCGACCAGCGGCTGGAGCGGGCGGGGCGGGCTCACGCGCAATCCCTACGCGCTCGACCGTAACCCTTGCGGATCGAGTTCCGGGTCAGCCGCCGCCGTTTCGGCAAACTTCTGCGCCCTGGCCCTCGGCACCGAGACCGATGGTTCCATCATCTGCCCGTCATGTGTCAACGGAATTGTTGGGATCAAGCCGACGGTCGGTCTGGTCAGCCGCGCCGGAATCATTCCCATCGCCCACAGCCAGGACACGGCTGGTCCCATGGCTCGAACCGTGACCGATGCCGCGATCCTGCTGGGCGCTCTAACCGGAGTTGACGCCGACGATCCAGCCACGGAGGTGAGCCGCGGGAAGGTGGCCTATACCAATTTCCTCGACCCGAGCGGGCTGCGCGGTTCGAGAATCGGCGTGGTGCGCAAATTCTTCGGTAGCAGCGATGCCGTGGACAAACTAACGAATCAAGCCATCGAAGAGATGAAGCGCCAGGGTGCGGTAATAGTGGATCCGGCTGACCTTGGAACCATGGACCAGCTTGGGGACTCCGAACTCCAGGTGCTCCTTTACGAGCTCAGGGCTGACTTGAACTCCTATCTGGCGGCACTGGGGCCCGGCGCGCCCGTGCATTCCCTGCGGGAGATCATCGAGTTCAACGAGCGCAACCGCCAAAAAGAGATGCCGTACTTCGGACAGGACCTGTTCATCAAAGCGGAGGCTAAGGGATCGCCCACGGAGAAGGAATATCAGGATGCGCTCGAGAAGAATCATCGCCTCACACGAAAGGAGGGAATCGATGCCGTCATGGAAAAGTTTCAACTGGATGCCCTGGTGGCGCCCAGCGGAGGGCCTGCCTGGATGACTGACTTGGTCGATGGGGACCACGACTCAGGCGGAAGTTCGACTCCGGCTGCGGTAGCTGGTTACCCCAACATCAACGTCCCGGTTGGCTTCGTCTTCGGTCTGCCCGTGGGAATCTCCTTCTTTGGTAAAGCTTACAGCGAGCCGGCGTTGATCAAGCTCGCCTATGCCTTTGAGCAAGCCACCCGGCATCGCCGTGCTCCGCAATTCCTGCCCAGCGCGGAGTTGACCACGCAAGTCCAGTGACCTCTGCCCGAGACCTCCGCCCGGCGAGGGCAGGAGAGGCCTCGGCCCTCGAGGAAAACCCCGGGAGCCCAGAGCGCTCCCCTACCAAAACCCCCGGGCGTTCGTTCCGCGATCGTAGGGCAGCAGGCCCGCTACTGTTTTGGCGTCACGGGGATTGCCGGCGCGTTGGGCCGATCAGTGGGAGTCGCGCTCACGATGCGGACTTTCGACTTGAATTGCTTGTAGTCGGTGTAACGGAGGATCTGTTTGATGTGCACGGGGCCGTTGGAAAAATAGAGGGTGTCATCCGCCATGGTGTATGTAGGAAACCAGTATTTCCCGTCGATCTGCTCGCGCCAGGTGGTAAAACGCGGAAACAGGTTTTCATGATCCTTCTTGGTTTTCAGCTCGGGTACGGGCTTGCCTTCCGACTTCACAATTTGCAGGTCCTGGTCATCAACCCACACCACACCTTGAAAATACTGCTGTCCTTTCTGAATTTCTTTGGGCCGGATGGAGAAGACATAAGCCGTAATCTGGTCAACCTTCACGTGTCCCAAATACTTGATTTCGTACTCCGGGAGTTCATCCGAGGTCAGAACAAACGGCTGAATGTTCCGCATCGAAGTGTAGTCTTCCTTGGTCATGATGATCCGTTTCAGGGTATCCGCGGGGGCATAGGTCACACGTTCGATCCGGTTGCCGGCATCGTCGAAGAGGATGTCCCACTCTTGTTCGAAAACGCCCTCGACTTCGTTGTCTGGTCCTAATTCCTGCACCTTGTTGATTTGGTGGTAGGTGTAATTGTTGCGCGCTTGCTTAAAGAGCTTCTCCTTGGCGGCGAATTCCTGGATGATACGTTGGACTTGCTCCGGGCTAGGATCAGCCAGACCGTTGACAGGCGCCGCCTTGGCAGAGGTGGCGGAAGCCTCTGTCTTGTCCATAAGGCTGCTCAACGTCTCCGCCACTTTCCGATCCACGTCCGCAGGTTTGGAGTTGGGAGCAGGTGTATTGGCGGATGGCGTTTGCTGGGAAGGGGCAGGAGCAGGCGCGGACGCGCCAGGACTCGCCGAGGAAATCTCACTTGCAGCCGTTGGCGCAGGTGAGGAAGCACTCCGAGCCGTCACCGGAGAAGCCGTTGCCGAGGTGGTTGTGGGGGCGGGGTTGGCGGCGATTTGCTGGTTACCCTCAGTGCCTCCTGCCGAACGAGCCAACAGCGTCTTGATCCTTTCCTCGAATCGGTCGAGGTCTGCCGGGGCCCCTGCAAATCTGCGGTAAATGCGGCCGTCCCGCCCGATCAGCACGGTGGTCGGCAGACCTGATATTCCCCCATAAAGCTTTCGCGTATCAGCGTCGCCCATGGCGACGGGGTAGTTCACATTGGCACGCTGGCAATAACTTCGTACTGCCTCCTTCTGATCTCTTATGGCAATGCCGACAACTCGCAACCCTTCCCCGTAGTATTGGCTTTGAAATCCAACCAGCGCTGGAATCAATTTCCGGCAGTACGGGCACCAAGAAGCCCAAAAACTAAGTAACACCACTTTGCCCCTGTAATCAGCAAGGTCAATCTTTTTTCCCGAGAGCGCCACCAGTGAGAATCGCGCAGCGTAGGGATGATCGTTATCAGCCGACTTGCTCTCGAGATCGGCCGGCTTGCTCTCGAGGCTGCTCAACGTCTCCGCGACTTTCCGATCCACATCGGCAGGCTCGGAGGTGGGAATGGGTGTATAGGCGGATTGCGTCTGCTGGGAAGCCGCAGAGGCGGTTGCGGACGCGGCAGGACCCGAAGGAGCCTCATTGGCTTTCGAGCCTGCTTTGGTAAGAGCCTCGATCAAATCATCGCTGGCCCCGGCGTCGTGAAATTTCTTTGCCAGATCAGGGTTCATCTTGAAACTGATGGCCCGTTGTTCAACGAGCGTGACAATCTTTTGGGTCGGGGACCCTGCCAGCAGAAGCAAGGTTATGTCATCTGCACTCAAGGGTTGATCGGCTGCCGCGGCCAGCAGGACGAATAACCCTGCAACGAGTACCGCCAGTATCCCCAAAGCTAACTTCTTGGTCATAGGTTGATAATCCTTCCTCAACGAACCCCGCCCAGTCCTATGGCTACCGCAACAACCTCTTAATTATATAGAGCATATCTTACGCCCAAAAGTTGTCTTGCTGACTTGACACGGAAGGGCTTGCGGAGGTGGTCGCCACCTTAATCAGGCCTGCGCGGCGCCTGCCACGGGGTAAGCAACCCGGGCCGCGCACCGTCCGGCGCCCTCCGCTATTGACGAAAGAGGTGGAATACTCTCTTCTTTTGTCCGCCCTGGAGTCTTTTCAAAACGACGCTCAGCGCGCCCGACGCCTATTCTTGAGCCGCGCCTGGCGCGTCTTCTGAGCTTTGCGCTTGGGTTTTGAAATCGCGAACGTAACCGCCCCCACGCGGCGAACCTTCCATTCTGGCGCCTGCGGGGTCTTGCCTTCTGTTTCCATAATGTGCTCTCAATTCCTCCTCGAAGTCACGGTGACACAATTATACCCTGGTTTCGAGCTTCGGGCGACCGCCGACCCGGCGGCTGGGCATTCTCCGTTGTCGACAACCGGAGCCGTACAACGCACGAAACGTGCTTACCCCGCTCACTTTGCGGGCTCAATTGCAGTAACGCTAATCGTGTCGCCCTTAAGTGTGCCAGTGACCTTTACCTTCTGTCCCGCGAATTCTTCAGGTTTTTTCTGGTCGGAGAGCTGATAAACCTTCCCGCTGGCGAGATCGGCAAGCACATACTTACTGCCAGCTTTTACACACTCCAGGGTACACTCCTTGTCGCTCTTTCCAGGCATCATGTGTTTCAAGCCACACATTGAGTCACTGATGTTTCCGACAAACGTCTTTGTTCCAGCCTTCACAGTAGCAGCGAAGCTCAAACTGCCTCCAAGCAAAACTGCGACACAGAGATAGACGATTTTCCCCATTTTGGGCCACCTCCACTTGTAGCTGAAAAGAAGGAGATAAGGCAGAGAAGGCAGTCGGCAGTGGGCAGTAAGTCATTCAGAATTGCATCAGCCCCTTGGCCCCATTCCCTGTTTTTGCCTGCCTACTGCCTACCGTTCTTCCCCAGCCCTAGTCCCCAGCCCCTAGTTATTGGCTAATTTCAATACTTTGTGCAACATTGCCGGAAGGGGTTGGCAGGAATTTTACGGTCGGCTCTCTACTTGCCTCCAACCGGGGAAACTTCCGCGACGGTAATCGTACTGTCGCTCAGGCTTCCCGTCACCTTCACAGATTTCCCGCCCAGGCCCTTGAACTTGTCCTGGTCATCCACCTGGTACACTTTCCCCTTGCTGACGAGAACGTACTTGGCGCCGCCTGACACGCACTTCTCAACGCAAGACTCGGCATCCGCGCTGGCCTTGGCGTGCTTGGCCCCGCAATGCTCATCACTAACCGTCCCCGTCCATGACTTGCTTGCCGCCCAACTCAGACAGCCAAAAGCAAACAGCGTCAACCCAACCATCGTAATTCTCTTGATCATCGCATGCCTCCTCTTCATTCATCGGAATTTTGGCCAGGCTTGCGGGGGTAGAGTGCTAACATGGAAGCGGACCGGCAATCCCGGTCACCCTTTGGGGCAGAAATCCTTCACGGAGCAGTTTTACCCCCTAACCCGAGCCATTGATTCAGTGCCCTGACCGAACCAATTGTACCTGTGAACAAGCCCCAAACACAAGAGATTTGCGGGTAGGCGGCAGAGGACCAGGTGTCAGGTGCCAGGGTTCAGGTGTCGGGGGAGAACAGGCGGTTGTCGCGGCAACTAACCGCCCACATCTCCGCTCAGGGAGTCATTGATTCACTGACAACACGACCCTGCGACCGCTTTTCAATGATTCAATGGCTCAATGAATCAATCACTCAATGCTCTTAAGCGCCTGGCGCCGCTCTTCAATGATTCAATGGCTCAATGAATCAAGCACTCAATGCTCTCGTGCCCCTCGCCGTGTTTCTCCAACGGCCCACCGACTCCCCCGGTCCCTTCATTGCAATTTCACCCTTCGGCATCTAGAATCAAATGGAAGGAGCTGAAAAATGGATAAGGACGTTCTACGGATTGCTGGCAGGGAATTCCATTCGCGATTGATCATCGGCACTGGAAAGTACAAGAGCTTTCAAGAAATGGCGAGGGCCCACGAGGCTTCCGGCGCAGAAATAGTGACGGTCGCCGTCCGCCGCGTGAATCTGACTGACCGCAGCAAGGAATCTTTGCTCGATTATGTTGATCGCAAGAAGTTCTTCATTCTGCCCAATACCGCCGGCTGTTACACCGGCGATGAAGCTATCCGCACCGCACGTTTGGCTCGGGAAGTGGGTCTCTCCAACTGGATCAAGTTGGAAGTCATCGGAGACGAGAAAACGCTCTTCCCCGACAATTTCGAACTGGTGAAGGCCACAGAAACATTGGTCAAGGAAGGTTTTGTAGTCCTGCCTTATACGAACGATGATTTGATTTCCGCCCGGCGGCTGATCGATGCCGGTGCTGCCGCGGTGATGCCGCTCGGAGCGCCCATCGGCTCCGGGTTGGGCATTCAGAATCCTGCCAATATACGCATCCTGCGTGAGATGATCACCAGCGTGCCCCTCATCCTTGACGCGGGCGTGGGAACGGCGTCCGATGCGACCATTGCTATGGAGTTGGGCGCCGATGCTGTCCTGATGAATACCGGCATTGCCGGCGCGCAGGACCCCATCCTGATGGCCCAGGCCATGCAGCACGCCGTCATCGCCGGTCGCCAGGCTTACCTCGCCGGCCGCATGCAAAAGAAACTCTACGCCGCAGCATCAAGCCCGCTGGAAGGCGTCGTCCGGTAACAGTGACGGCTTCATCTTCGTGGCCTCGCTTCGGTTACCGATTGACGATTGACGATTGACGATTGCTGACCAACATGGGAAGGTGTTCCCCAGACCACCTTTTCAATCGTCAATCGGCAATCAGCAATCGGCAATGTCTGACAGTTGCCAGACGTGCTGCGGGCTCGGCTCTCAGAAGCAAGAGGATCTATCTCGGCGGGCTCTCCTGGGCGGCGGGGGTGGCCTGGTCTTTTTTCGGGTCCTTTTCCGGCAAGGTGTAAATGATCTCTCCCGGACGCGCCAAGCGCATTTGCTCCCGCGCCAGGCGTTCGATGGCCTTCGGGTCAGACTGGAGTGCCTTGATGCGCTTATCCAATTGCTCGTTTTCACGCTGAAGTTGCTGGATCTGTTGGCGGAGACTCTCAACTTCGTTCTTTTCCTGGCGCAGAGCCAGGAAGCCGTGTGCCCCAAATATCTCGTGAACGAGCAAGGCAATGCAAACCAGGACAAGGACGTACGCGGCGTTACGGCGTAGCGTTGCGGCGTCCCAGGAGAGCTTATCCATGGTCCAAGTACAGAGGCGTTCGTGGTTAAAGCCTGCCCACCTGCCCCCTGGCTCGAACGACGTTTCACATTCGAGCCAGACCGCTGGTCCAGTCACGGCAACTCGATATTCTTACTGCGCGCCAGTCGGCAGCGGCAGAACGAATGGCATTGCCGAACCTGCTGACGATATTGTATCTTTGGCGGACGTTTCGAGCAAGCAGGCAATCCGGTAGCGGGTCAATTTGATGTAGAGGCGGCTTTACGCCGCCATTTGGCGAGATAAACTCGCCGCTACAGCATCAAATTGACCAACTACAGGCAATCCCGCCGTTGGGGGAGGAATTGTGACCGACAAAGTCGTTATATTCGTCACTGCCGCCAGTTCGGGTGAAGGCAAGAAAATCGCGCGCCATCTTGTGGAGACTAGACTTGCAGCGTGCGTAAACATCTTGCAGCCCATGGAGTCAGTTTATCGCTGGGAAGGTAAAATCGCCGAGGAGAGGGAGTTTCTGCTGATCATCAAGAGCACCGGGGAATTGTTCCCTGAGATTAAAGCCGAGATCTCAAAGATCCACAGTTATCACACGCCCGAAATCATCTGCCTCCCTGTTATCGAGGGCTCGCGCAACTACTTGCAGTGGGTGTCCGATTCGGTGAAGCCGGCAGCCACGAAAGACCAGTGACGAGTGACCAGTGACGAGTGACGAGCCGAAGCCAGGAGTCAGAAGTCAGGGGACAGAACTATTCCAGCCTGTCGAGGGCCTGCTGGAGGTCAGCAAGCAGGTCTTCGACATCCTCGATACCCACCGACATACGTAGCAGCCCATCGGTGATCCCCAACCGCCGGCGCTCTTCAGGGGGCACGCCGGCGTGCGTCATTGTAGCGGGGTGGGCAATGAGGGTCTCTACGCCTCCCAGGCTTTCCGCCAGGGAGCAAAGCCGTAGGGACTTGAGAAAGGTTCGGGCGTTCTCAAGGCATCCGGTCTCAAAGGCAAGCATGCCACCGAAGCCCGTCATTTGTTTCTTGGCTAGCTCAAATTGGGGATGGCAGGGCAGACCGGGATAGTAAACCCGCAATACTTTGGGATGTTTCTGCAGGAAGTCGGCCACGGCCATGCCGTTTTCATTGTGCTGGCGCATGCGGACCGCCAGCGTCTTTACACCGCGCAAAACCAACCAGCTATCCATGGGCCCAAGTACCGCCCCAGCGGCATTCTGAATGAACTTCAGCCTCTCCGCCAGTGAGGCGTCGTTCAGGATAACTGCCCCGCCCACTCCGTCGCTGTGGCCGTTCAGATACTTCGTAGTACTGTGGACAATCAGGTCGGCGCCAAGCTCGAGCGGGCGCTGAAAGTACGGGCTCATAAAAGTGTTGTCCACAGCCAGAAGAATCCCCCGGCGATGGGCCAATTCCGCAGCGGCGGCAATGTCAGTTATCTCCATGATGGGATTCGTCGGGGTTTCGACGTAGAGCAGCCGCGTGCTGGGGCGCATGGCGTTGCCAACCTCTTCCAACCTGGTAGTGTTGGCGTAGCTGAAGCTAAGTCCGAAATCCTTCAATACTTTGTCGAAGAGTCTGAATGTGCCGCCGTAAAGATTGTGGCCGGCCACCACATGGTCCCCTGACTTCAGAAGGGTCAGCAGGGCATTGATCGCGGCCATGCCGGAAGCAAATGCAAAGCCAAACCGGCCGTGCTCAAGGGAGGCGAGGTTGCGTTCCAAAGCTGCACGAGTGGGGTTTGAAGTGCGGGCGTACTCATAACCTTTGTGCTTGCCAAGTTCGGCCTGGACAAACGTCGAGGTCTGGTAGATTGGAACTATGATTGCCCCGGTGGCTGGATCGGGTTCTTGGCCAACGTGAATAGCATCGGTTGAAAATCCCATGGCATCTCTCCCATGAGGCAGTCCTCTCGGACGCACATCCGCCTCGCGGGCGAAGTTATCGGACTCTTTAGTGGAAGTCAATCTTCCAACTTCAGACTCCTGGCTTCGGCCTGCCACTCGTCACTGCCCTTCCCTCGTCGGCGGATTCTCGGGATCACTATAGGGTGGCTCGTTTCACCGGCCCATTAGGTAAGCGAGGGTTGTGGATACTTGAAGCTTTCAGAACCTGAGTTATGATGTTGGAGTGATCGTTTGTAGGTTTGTTCAACAGGATGCTGGGAAGTGGTGTGTCATTCTATGCAAAGTCGTTAGTAGCCGGTTTTCAGTTGCCCTTGGGGTTGAAAAAATGGGGCTACGGCAACCCTGAATCATCTTCTTCCTTCATTCTGTTAGGGGATGGATAGGTCAAAGGATATCCGGAAAGGAGTAACGATTCCATGCTTCGTCCCAATCACCTGCGATTTCGAACTTGGGTTTTCGTCGGTGCTGAAATCCTGCTTTTTTGCGGAGTGTGCAAACCCGCGCAGCAACAACCAATTCCTGAGGTCAGCCTTACCGTGGTGGTCATAGAAGCGGAGACAGGCGATCCCGTCAGTCAAGCACGACTTACGCTCACCTTCAAGCAACAGGGCAGGCTTCACCGTTCTATCTCGTACAGCGCCAAAACAAACGCTCAAGGGCGGTACCGATTCACAAACATTCCAAAAGAAACCGTCCGTTTGCTCGTCACCGCTGATCGCCACCAAAGTTTTGGCAAGGAAATAGAAGTGGAAGAAGATAATCAGGTTATTGAGGTTAAGCTAAAGAAGCCGCAGCCCCTCCTTTAGTGCCGAACAGGGATATTCGGGTGGCTGGTCTGACCTTCAATCCGGCGCCAGAGCCTTTTCGACACGACAAGTATTGAGGGGCCGGCACATTTCCCAAGCCGCTAGCGACGAACCGCATGATGATTCCGCCTGCCTAACAAGTGAGGGGAGAATTGGCGGAGTTTGCCCGAGCAGGTTTGGAGATGCTACAGGTTGGTGCAAAGAGTCAAAAGCTCTTCCAATCATTAACCTTTGCTTAACCTTGAGCCGCCTTTTCCACAAGGTTTTCAACAAACCTGTTGAAAAATAAATTTGCTCATAGAGCTGATAGATGTCAGACGCGAGCGAAGGGATTATCAAACGGCTCGGCAATTTCCAGGGTAGTCCAAGGTTTCAATCTAAACCGCGCGATTGAATTCTCGAGTCAGAAGCAAGCGTAGCGCGGGTCCCGCCCGGCGGAAGACCTACGGCTCTTCGAAAGCAGCCGGCAGAAGGCAGTAGCAGGTGTTTCCCCCACCTACCACCTACTACATACTCATCTCAACTAACCACGGACGACGGACAACCGACTTCTTCACGGTGAGACTATTTTGGAGTCGCGGGTCCTCCTGGCAGCACCGGTGGTTTGGCAGTCCCCTGCGCCCCGGGCTGGCTGGGCGCGGGAAAGTAACCGTCATCCAGCCAAACCTTCGCATTTTTCTTGAGCCCGTCTACAGCGCTATTGATCTTTTGCTGCCGGAGGGTACTCTCAATTTGGGAGGAGACGTCCTTTAATTCCCCCACCTTATGTGAGGCAACTTTAAAGAAGACGAGCGACTGCGGGAGGTCGAACACCTCCGAAACCTGGCCATCTTTGAGTTCAAAGGCCGCCTTTTCCATATCCGCGCGAAAGGTTCCCCGGCGAACGGGAGAGGGTTCGGCATCCACGCGGACAACGTTCGCTACTTGGAATCGCTCAGCCACTTTCTTGGGATCGTCGCCGGAGCTCAAAGCCTTACGGATTTCCTCCACGCGGGTTTTGGCTTCTTCCGCCGTCAACCCCGGAATTCCCACCTTCGCTCCCTCCGGTTTCGTGCGAATGACGACTTCGTGGACCCGGACTTCCTCGAACTCGCTTTGGTGCGCCGCAAAGTATTTGCTGGTTTCTTCGGGTGTTGCTACGGACTGTCGCATTATTTCCTGGTACGCTGTCGCCGCCAGAAGTTGACGGCGACGCAGAGCGAGCATCTGATGGAAAGCAGGAGTGGAGTCCAGATGATGCCTGAGGGCATCCTGCGAAAGAACGAGCATCAGTGCGTACTCATCTCCAAGAGTCCGGCGACCCTGGGTGGCCAGAGTCTTTTGAGCCTGGGGACTGAGCCCTTGGATAAACGCATCAACCTCCCCTTGAGTTACCGATTCATCTCCGACCTTCAAGACTATCTTATCGGGTGAGGAAGATTGGGCGGCCGCGGCAGCGCTCGGGGCCGGTCCCGCCGGCGCTTGCCCGCCAGGTGTCTGCCCGTACCCGACACCTACAAGAAGTCCCGCGATCAATAGCCCCCTTGTGAACCAACGCCCTCGCCCCCATTGAATCTGATTCATTGACCCCGCCTTATAATCTGAATTGACAACCGCGAAACCCAACCATAGTAACATAATTCGCCGCCTACCGCAGACCTATCCTGCAGGTCGGCGCTTTTGCGGGGGGATTCCTCAACCAACCGACAACGAACAACGGACTTCTGGCTGCTATAATCAAGTGATGCCAAAAAGCGATTTGGGGCCCAGGAGTTTCAGTCTCTCGAGTGACTACCAGCCACGTGGCGACCAGGTGACGGCCATTCAGGAACTGGTGCGGGGCGTTGAGGAAGGCAAGCCTCATCAAGTCTTGCTAGGGGTTACGGGGTCCGGCAAAACCTTCACTGTCGCCAAGGTGATTGAGGCCGTGAACCGCCCCACCCTGATTCTGGCTCACAATAAGACCCTTGCGGCTCAGCTTTACCACGAGTTCCGTTCCTTCTTTCCGCGCCACGCCGTGGAATACTTCGTGAGCTACTACGAC
>JBEKUR010000018.1:0-53637 GCA_049514855.1 Terriglobia bacterium | reverse complement strand
CTGCGCGTTAATCCTTCTTCTGGTAATCTCCACCCGACCGAATTTCACTTCTCCACCCATGGCCTCGTCGATTGGTCCGACGGTCTCTATCATTACCGTCCCTCATCCCACATGGCAGAACAACGCGCCATCGGAGATTTTGGCGGGAAACTTGTCGGCACCTCTGCCCCGCTGGTTTTCGTTCTGACGAGCATTGCCTGGCGCGAAGCCTGGAAATACAGGCACCGGGCGTATCGATATTGTTTGCACGACATCGGACATGCATGGCAGGCTCTTACCCTTGCTGCTCGATCCATCGGATGCGAAAGCTTTGCGCTTGGCCATTTCTCAGATGACAGAGTGGCGGAATGGGGTCTCCTCAGTCAGGATGAATGGCCCATGTTGATCGTCGGGCTTCACGGCCCATCCATTCCCGTAAGGGTGCTGGATCCAGTCGAGACGATTTTGTTTGGTGGTCAGCCCAACCGGCTGTCGGAAGAGCAAGTACCTTATCCTCTGATCGAGGCGGTTCACGCTGTCACGAAGCTCACCATGGAAGCCACTATCCCCCCTCTTGGGCAGCCGAAGGAATCCGGCCGCGGTGATATCAGTCTGCCGCCTCATCTCTCCACAAGCCGCAACTTCGGTGACGTCGTTCGTACGCGGCGTTCCGCTCTTGACTTCAAGGGTGGGGACGCGTCGATCTCCTTCCCGCAACTTGCGACTCTTCTCTCAAGCACAAAGGAGGCTCTCTTCGCCGATTTCGCTACAGCTCGTTTCGTCCATCTGTATCTTTACGTCCACCGCGTCGAAGGCTTGGCGCCGGGTGTTTACCGTTACTGGCCGGAACACGCAGAGCTGGAGAAAATCAAGGAAGGGGACCAACGCCTGGTCGCGGCAGCTCTCAGTTTGGGACAAGACTTGGCAGGTAACGCTTGCCTGGCATTCTCCATGATCGGCGATTTTCAGAGTGCTGCACGGAGTTACGGCGATCGTGGTTATCGATACGTGCATTTCGAGGCCGGTGCTATTGGTCAACGAATGTATCTTGCTTCCGAGGCGCTTGGCCTGCGAGCAACAGGCATCGGAGCGTTTTTTGATGAGGAAGTGAACCGATATCTTTGTCTGTCCCCTGAGCTAGGACAAGTCGTCTACCATTTCGCAATTGGCTACCCGGTACCCGATCCGCGCCTGGAGGCTTAAACTTCGATGGTTGGCATCCTGGTGCATGGGAATAACCACTTTATTCTGTCCGGGCCATTACCCGACGATGCCACCGCATTGGCGCTGGTGCGGCACTGGTCCATCATCCGAATTGGTGATGTAAAATCATCGTCTTTCGGCCAGTGGCAGATTCGCGATAGAGAGTTCCAGGAAAACCTTAAATGGGCAGTAGTTGTCCCTGGCGACCGTGAAGTTTCTCAAGGAGTGGCGCAATTACTTGGAGAACTTTCCGCTCGCGGCGTGACCATCCGTAGATTGTGTACCGGCTGTTGATAGCGCGCAGGGTAGGAGTAGCGTCGCTCAGTCGAGAGCGCCGAGGGTCCTGTACCACAAACGGCTTTCCGGTCTCTAGCCTCTAAGTGGATGACCATACTGAACGCGGCGCAGGAGGCCGCCAGTATGGGACGTCGGAAAAAGACAAGCAAACGCTCACGGGCTAAAACAATACTTCGGCTGCCCGACTTGGAGCAGTCGAAGAACGCAGTTCTGAACTCGCTCGCAGCGGCGAGTTCGCAAGAATCGCATGCGCATGCCATCGATGAATTCATTGGTTGGTACTGTTCCGAGCCGCGCTTGGCCTTCAACCGTAGTGTTGTCCTTCGTTATCGATTCTTTCTCGAACAGAAGAATCTGGCGCCTTCGACAATCAACGTGCGCTTAGCGGCTGTGAGGCGACTCGCACACGAAGCAGCTGATACAGGCCTCCTGAGTCCCGAATTGGCAGCTGGAATCGGTCGTGTTAAAGGCGCAAAACGCTTGGGCGTTCGGATCGGAAACTGGCTGACCGTCGAGCAGTCCAAAACCTTGCTCGCAGAACCGCAAGAATATAACCTGCGAGGCAAACGTGATCGAGCGATTCTAGCGTTGCTCATTGGATGCGGCCTGCGACGCGCCGAACTGGTAGGACTCGGACTGGAAGATTTTCAGGTCCGCGAGGAGCACTGGGTGATCGCCGACCTGATTGGTAAAGGAAAGCACATCCGCACAGTCCCAGTTCCGGTGTGGGCGAAGCGCGCCGTTGATGAGTGGACCGATGCAGCCAAGATAAGTACGGGTGCGCTCTTCCGGCAAGTTAGCAGGCTAGGAAAGATATGGGGCGCTGGCCTCACACCGAAGGCTATCTGGCACATCGTCAAAGCGGCTGCGAAACGTGCCGACATCAAGAATCTCGCTCCGCACGACTTGCGTCGCATCTGCGCACGACTATGCCATTTGGCCGGGGGAGAACTTGAACAGATTCAGTTCTTGCTTGGTCACGCATCGGTTCAGACGACCGAGCATTATCTGGGATGCAAACAGAAACTGCGACACGCGGTGAATGATAACCTGGGACTGGAAGATGTCTGACTGAGAACTTACAGCCCCGAACGGGACTTCAGGGGCGTCGGAGAGATTTTTCCGGTTAGGGCGTCCAGATTCACAACTAAAAGAGTCAAAACCCGAATCAGACTGGGGAAAACTTGGGGACGCTTACTGCTATCGATTGAAGCGAAGTACCTTTGATGTGGCGTCCAGCCTCGGCCCCTCGATGGATCTGAGTTGACACGAAAGTATTATCAGCCTTTTGCGCAACCACATCTGCCGTTGTTATGACGAGTTCTGCTGAGCTCGATATAGTCAGATTAGGAGTTTCTCCCGATGCAACCTGTTTCTCCGTGTGTTCGGCGTAATCTGCCTGTCTGTCCTCACGGCCTGCTCAGCTCTCAATCCTGCTCTGTGCCGTTTAGTGGCGCGGGATCTCGTACCGTACAGTGCCACAGTGACCAAGAGCTTGCGCAATCATCTGCTCGGGTATTACCACATAGGGTGGTTCTTCAACTCCTGGCTGTTCTCGCTGTAGCCCTTGGCCTGCTAGATCTCTCGGGATGTGCAGGCGGGTTTCAAGGCTACAGGCCCGTGGCTCCCACCGTTTCGCAACCCGCGAGCGTGACTGTCCCCCTTGGGCAGACTGCGACATTCAGCGCTACAGCTACCGGCACCGGCACCATTACCTACCAGTGGTACAAGAACGGTGCTGCGATTAGCGGCGCAAATTCGAGCAGCTACACCACGCCAGCAACCGTCGCGGGAGACAATGGTGCCGTATTCACGGTGACTGTCTCCAATTCTGCGGGATCCGCAACCAGCGGGCCAGCAACGCTCACGATTCAATTTCCGACTCCTGTCGCCAAGACTCTCGTTCCCAGCTCCGCAACGCCGCCGTATAACTCCTCCGTGATGCTTTTTCCGACTTTCTCCGGCGGCACGGCAGTGATCGGCTCGACGGGCGTGGGGAGTTCAGACATCACCACCTCGGCCGTGAGCGGCAGTTCGTATCCGACTCCACTGTTAACTGCGGCCACCACGTACACGCTGACAGTCACGGATCCCAAGGGGAACGTGGTTTCCACCACATGCGTAGTCACGCCAACGCAGGTCACGATCACTCCGATTTCTCCCGCGAACCAGACTCTGGCTCCGGGCCAGATTCCGTTTACGGCCACCGCGACGGGCGGCGCAACGAATAACCTGACGTGGAGCGCGACGGCAGGAGCTTTCAGCGGTAATGTGTGGACGTCTCCAACGACGGCCGGCACTTACACCATTACTGCAACCAGCGTGGATGAGTCCTCGGTTTCCGTTTCCACAACGGTCACGCTCAGCGCACCGGTGATCACAGCTCAACCGGCCAGCCAGCATATCTGCACCGGCAGCGGACTCTTGCTGACGGTCACTGCCTCATACGCTTCCAGCTATCAATGGAGTTTCAACGGAACAGCCATTCCGGGCGCCACGAATTCAAGCTATACCGTTTCGGCGGTCGCGTCGGCGAACGCCGGCAATTACTCGGTTACCGTCACGAATGGTTTAGGAAGCGTGACCTCAAACGTTGCCGTTGTAGCGGTGGGATCATCGATCACTTCGAATCCGGCCAGCGTTTCCCTTTATCCGACGCAAACGGCTTTGTTCATTGTTTCAGGTCAGGGCGTGGGAACGCTTTCCTATCAGTGGTACCAAATCCCATCAGGTGGAAGCACGGGCGCAGCGATTTCCGGCGCCACTTCCACAAATTACGTTACGCCGCCCGTGGACACCACCTATGACGGCGACCAGTATTACGCCACGGTCACAGATTCCTGCGGCACGCTGACAAGCACGAACGCCACGCTCACGGTTACGGCGGGCAATGTTCCACCCACGATCCTCACGCAGCCTGTTGGCGAAACGGTAGCTCCTGGCGGCACGACCTCCTTCAGCGTCGTCGCTTCTGGCACGCCAACCCTTACTTATCAGTGGTACAGAATTCCCGCGGGACAAACCGCCGGAACAGCGATCGCGGGCGCTACGTCTGCCACTTACACAGTTCCTGCTACCGCGACAACCGCCGCCAACGATCAGGATTCTTACTACGTCATCGTGAGCAATAGCTACGGCCAAGCCGTTTCGCAACTCGCGCCACTCGCGGTTGGCAATGGAATCCTGCTGCAGATCACGGGGCAGCCGGTCACGCAATATGTGGATGAAGGTGGCTCCGCCACGTACCAGGTCACTGCGACCTCTTCACTCCCGCTGACCTACCAGTGGTACGAGGCCGCCCCCGGAACTTCCACATTCACGGCGATTGCTGGAGCTACGAGTTCGAGCTACACGGTGGGCTCGGCCGCAAGCACGGACAATGGCGATGTCTTTTATGTTGTGGTGAGCAACGGCGTCACTTCGCCCGTCACCAGCAGTTCCGCGGGGCTGTTCGTCGGCCCGGTCGCAGGCGTTCCGAATCTCTGCAACACGAGTTGGTCAGCGTTAGGCAATGCCGTGGCTGGACCGTCGTGCAGTTTCCAACTTACTGCCTCTACCTACGACCAGCATGGCGAAATTATCTGGCCCACCCTTATTTCCACGGGCAACATCCAGATCAACTTCACTGTCACCCTCAGCGATCCGAGCGCACTCCCGGCCGACGGTTTCACCGTGCTTTTGGCCGACCCGTCGCTGGGAGCCACACCCACGAGTTTGGGCGCCATCGGAATGGGCTTGGGTGCGGAAGGCATTCCCGGCCTACTCTTCGAGCTGGACACCTATCACAATGGCGGAGAACCGCCGGTGCCTTACATAGCTGTGGGTCGAGGCGAAACCGCACTTTTCGAGCATCCTTATTTCAACGTCAACACCAACATCCCTGCCGTGGTGTCCAGCAGCATGCCCGTCACGCATAACTACACGTATTCCCTGGTGCAGGGGCAGATGACCGTGACGATGGACGGCGTACAACTCTTCTCCGGAACCGTTACGCCTCCGCCGGTGGCTTATCTGTTTATCACCGCTTCCACAGGTGGCTCCTACGAAACCACCGTCGTCAGCAACGTTTCAGCCACTGTTTCGGTGCCTGCAAATTAATGCGAGCCGCTCCAGGAGAATTGGGTATGCGATCATTTCTGCTTTCCACGATTTTGCTACTCGCCGGCGCCTCAGCGGCCGTGGCTCAGGACTTGTATAACGGAGACGCTGCAGCGGCCTATCATTGGGTCCGCGCCAATGCAGGTCCGGGAGAGTGCGGCTGTTTTGGCATGAATGGCGGGGGGCTATCGGGCTCGTGGAACTTTCATGGTCCGTGGTCTTTGGTTGCCGATATCAGCGCCGAACACAACGGCAGCGCACCACCTGCCGGCAATTCGCTGACCCTGGTTTCGTATCTAGCGGGTGCGCGCTATAAAATTCCGCAACCCTGGCTGGAAGGAAATCATAAACCGCAGCCCTTCGCTCAAATCCTGATAGGAGCAGCTCATGCGGGCGGCGGAGTTGCCGGCGTCGCCGATGGATCCTATGAATTTGCCACTCGCATAGGTGGCGGCATCGACGTACCGGTAAACTCCCATTTCGCAGTCCGGGTCATCCAGATCGATTACTATCTCACCACTTTCGCCAACGCCGTCAACGACCACCAAAACAATCTATTGGTGGGCGCTGGCATCGTCTACCATTGGTCGCGAAAGAAATAGCGAATAGTGCAGGTGCAACGGAGCAACCTCCCCCAGTTTCGAGATAGGATGCCCTCAATCCGTTAGATTTCGTGTGATAGAAACTAAGCTGCTGAGTGCGACACTATCGTGGCCGGCCCGGGCGCAAGCGAGCCGAACCTGAGTTTAAGTTCATCTGCGCTTCACCGGTCAGAAACGGGGTTCGAAGAGATCGGAGTGCGAATAGCACTCCGCATCGCCCACATTTCCTCCAACGGGACTTCTGGACAGCTTTGCAGAGTTGCGGCCAAGTGCCGAGCGAGCGCGCCCAACTGGCAGAATAACTTTCGAGTGCGCCGTGATCTAGGCATAATCGCCAAGGCGACATGGCGAGCCATATTTCCGATTATCCGACAACAGTTCTTCGGTAAGAATATTGATCACCGTGATCAACTCAAGGCGCGTACCGTGCACGATAGATCCAGCCCAGCGCTGACTGCATCTCATCCGCTCCAAGTTTTGCTCCGCTGCGAGCTTTATTTCTTCTTCAGCTCTGCGGTCCAGTTCAGAACTACTGTAAGAGGCTCAGATGATGTCTTGGCCGTGTCGATCAAGAACCGTTTGCCGTCCGGGGTGGTATCCCCGCGGAAAACATTCAATGCCGCGTTATCGTACATGCTGGTTACAGGAAGCTGGAACAGGGGTTTAGGGGAGCCCGCCTTGAATATCGGTCCTTCCGTGACGTCCACAGCCATCAGTTTTCCGCCGAGAGATAGATAGAACAATTCCTTGCCGTCCCGTCGCCAGCGTGGCTGGTTACCACCGTCGCGGGAGACCGGCGTCTTGCTTCCTCCGCTCGGAGGCGCCGGGAACGGCTGAACATAGACTTCGACTCTGCCGGACTCGTCCGAAGCATAGGCGATCCAGTGGGTGTCGGGAGAAAACTGGCCTTGGCCCTCGCTGAACTCAGTATTCGCGAACGGCATAGGCTCCCCAGAAGGCACTCCATCGCCCGTCAGCGGCAGGACCCATAAATCGGCACTCGTCTTTGCATCCTGCTGGGTATACAGCAGGAAACGCCCGTCGCGCGACCAATGGTTCGGGAATTTTGCATCTTCTGTTGGACCGACCAACACCTGTTCTTTCCCAGCACCGTTCGCGGCTTTCTGATAAATCCCCGTCCCCCCCGCCCGCCCAGCAGCAAAGGCCACTCGGCTGCCATCCGGAGACCATACCGGCGCGAGATCCGGAGCGAGATCAAAGGTGAAGCGGGCACTCACGAGGCGAGTCAAGTCAAGCAGCCAGATGACTTGGCCGGCACCCGACGACTTCGGGTCGATTCGCGTGGCGGCCACTCGCGTTCCATCTGGCGACAGCGCAAGATCGCTGTAAGAATATGTTCCGGGTTCCCCGGCGTCGCCCAGTTCTTTGCCCTGCCGGTCATACCAGCCGAGCGCCGAAAGCGCAGTCGCACTCTTCCCGGCGCGGTATGTTAAGACACCGTTTGCCAATGCGGAAAAACTTGCGGAGAGGAGAAAGGTCCCAACCTGCTCGACAACTGGAACTGGCTCGCCCAGCGGCTCCAGTCGCCGCTCATCGAACAGCTGAGCCAGCCGCGTGCCATCGCGCATAAAAAGTAGTCGTCCCGAACCACCGTCAGAGGGAGGCGCATAAACCGCCATGAGGGGGGTGGCGAGAACTCGTTTGGAACTTTGTTGTTCGGGTTTAGCATCGAGTGACCCCATGTAGATACCAGGATTTTCGGGTGCTTTCAAATAAGTGAAATGTCGCCCATCTGACAGGAAAGACGGAAAAGCGTGAATCTCGTTGCGCCCACCCGTAGTCGTAAGAAAGGTGGGAACACCGCCCCCCGGAGACCCGGAACAAGGACACTTCGGCCTCGCGGTGCAGGATTACACCCACTCCACAGCCCCAAATCGGCGCTTCGCGGATATTGTCACGCAAAGACTGGTTAAAGCAGTGCTCGCGGGTCAACTCGCTCCCTATTCAGACGACGAACTCGCCGCAATCGCGCTCAACTGTACATTGAAAGAAGATGCAGCCCGAAAGGTTGAGCGCGAGATGTCGAAGCGGATCGCTGCCGTCGCGATGAGCAGTCGCATCGGTGAGACATTCGATGCCATCGTTACGGGAGTGACTTCACGCGGAACGTTTATTCGTGTATTGAGGCCCGCCGTAGAAGGATTATTGTCACAAGGACAGCAGGGAGCAGACGTTGGAGACAAGCTGCGCGTAAAGCTGATCAGGACTGATATCCAGCGCGGATATATTGATTTTGCGCGCGACTGAGCGCGAGTTGATCTTAGGGCCGCAGCGCCGCGGGTAGTGAAAGAGACTGTCAGATCAATGAATGATGAACCTGGCCACTCACGGACGCGACGATAAGGACCCAAGGAATTGTGGCAGCAAAAAGCCCAGACCGACTGTATCGCGCCCAGTCGGTTGGCCGTCTTCGTTACCTCTGGCTGTTGACTTCTTTGGCTGTGACTGTAACCTCAACGTGAGCACCCTTTTTGAGCCTCACCTCATCGCCACGTTCGTCAGTTAACGTATTTTCAATTCGTAGACCTCGATACTGCTGGTCGGGCCCGTCAACAGCAATCTGTGCCTTTTCCGATTGGCTCGGACGCGTAGAGGGGATGATTTTGTCGACGATTCCGTGCATGGTGGTACTCGGCTGTTCTGGAATTCGCGCGGTATCCTGATTCAGTTCCGCTATTCTTGCGGACTTGGCCATACGCGGCTTCGCCATTTCCTTCTTGATGCTGGCATATGTCGCGTTGCCGCGTTCTTTCCTGACTTTCTTGTACAGCATGCGTCCATCATGACCCCGAGATGAAAGCCATGCAGTCCCATTTCGCACAGTTGCGAAATGGGAGGCCACTGCCTGTCGGTAGCCGACAACGCGGGTGGATTGTGCTCGGACACTGTGCAGTAGGGAACAGTTTTCGTCTCAGTGCGCTGTCATAGTTCAGGTTGGAACTTGCTTGACGGCCCGAGAATGACGGCGAGTCGCCGAGGAGACTTACGAATGGCCACAGGACAGCGTAACTCGACATACCGCGCGGCGTTCCACATCCGCAAGGGCACATTCCACAAGTGGCTGGGCAAGAAGCCGGACTCGCCGATCACGGCAGCCGACATTGCAAAGGGGAAAGCATCCGGCGATCCCCATGTCGTCAAGATGGCGACCTTCGCAGCCAACGCTAAGAAGTGGCACTAACGACAAACGAACATGCCATTCTTAGATGATTTTGCTGCCAGGGCCACCGGGATGGATTCAAGATTGCCCCGGCAAAGTTGAAATCCTGAAAGGGGAATTGCGATGTTACTACTAATTATTATTCTGTTGCTACTGTTCGGCGGAGGCGGCGGATATTACGGGTATTCCAGATGGGGAGGACGCGGGGGCCTGGGGATAGTCGGGACAGTCGTGCTCATCGCGTTGGTATTGTATTTGCTCGGCGTGTTGCGCTGACCTTGTCAGGATCGATCTGAGGTCGAGGGAAAGTTTTAACCCCTCCATAGCCGCGCGCCTCGGTGAGCGCCCCCAAATGCGAACGATCTGGCTACACGGCCAACTCCTAGCTACTCGCCTTACCGGACATCTGTGTCGCAGGAAGCGGTCCAAACGCCGCTTGCACAGCTCGACGGATGGGCTTCGTTCCACCCGTCGGGAAGCACATCCTCCAGAAATTGATCTCGGCCGACATAAACTCAAACGCCACATTTCTCTTGCCATCACCGCCGGGCTTCGCCGCCACTACCTTGCACTCCGCCTTCTGTCCGGCGTTCATGTTCATCAACATCAGCTTTTGCCCAATCGTCACCTCTGGCTCCAGCGCCATCATGCCCCCGTGCCGGCTCACGGAGACTGTCTTTGCCTCGACTCTGAATTTCCCGTTGCTCTCCGTCTCCCCATGGACAATGAGGTCCACACACAGCACTACTCGTGAGGTGCGACGGCGTTCGATCCTGCGGAAATGCAGTGTTCCCATAGTGGTTCGTACCTCTTGATTCGCATGATTTTGGCCCGGCCTCCTAAACCTCTGTGGTCTCAGTCGGATTCCATTTCGCAATGCGAAGGTATGCCGTTACCAGGTAGGTCAACGAAAGAATCGACGTGATCAATAACCAAGCAATCCCACATTGGGTTGATCATAGATTTTGCACGCCGCCCTAGGAATAGAGGGCCAGTACCGAAACAGCTGCGTACCCGCTGGTACCTTTGTTCCAGCACCCCTCACGCCCTCTGGGACACCAGCGAAGGTCCTCCCACCAGCAATCCGGTATGCAGTGGAGACGAGTGTCGATCACTCGAGCAGACGGTTCATCAGCTTGAGGACTGAGTCAAATGCTCCGGATTCCATAGCGACGTACTCTACGCCGATGCCCCTGCCCTGCGTGAAGGAGCGGACGACGGCGAGTACTCGAATCTCACCTTCCGGCACCGAAAAGAGCAACTCGAGCCGAGTGCCCACCGGGATGGTTTCTTCGGTAACGATTAAAGCACCGGAAACACTGAAGTTCTGGACGCGTAGTGTAGTGCAACGATCACCGTATTTGCAGGATACCCAAAGTCCGCTGGATGTGGGAATGCGCCGGTTCATCCTTCTCTCGAAATAGGATCGAAGTCTCATGCTCTGGATCGGCAAGGACAAGGGAACCGTTGAGTGCGCCTATCGATGAACTCCTAGCGCCCAGTGCAGGCTCCATTCTGGAGTTGGAGAAGGACTTCGAACAGATAGTTGTCGTTCAATCCACATGAGCATTTATCCGGCCTGGCAGCGCCAGGCTACAGGCTGCGAACTGTACAATCCAGTACAGACGAGTCGGTCCTCAGGCGGTATGCTGTAAAACAACAAAATACTCTTCAGCTAAACATACCCAACCACCCCCACCCTGAGCCCCAAATGCCCAGGGTGTGCGAAATAGACCGGCTGCCAGCGCGCAGCGGATGGAGCATCGAGTCGCTAGGCCGTTGGCTTGTCCTTCGAAAGAAAAAGCTTTCGCGATAAACTGGGCATTCCTAAGCTGCACGGCAACATCACGCTTTTCGGGAGCTCCTCGATGTTGGATCAGGGTGTCTGGGCCGAAGTCAAAGTGGGTGGCGAACACCTGCGATTATTCTCGGAGCAGAGTGCGCTCGGAGTGCAGGCATCTGTGTACAACGTGAATGCAAAGAACTGGATTGCACCCTCCGAATCTGTGGATGATATCGAACAGGGAAAAGACAGAGCGGCAGAGCATGCACTGGCATATCTGCGCCGCGTCGCCAACTCAGAACTGCCTCCGTTGCAATGGAAGAAATCCCGCTCAGTGTAGTTTACGCAACGTTGATCCTCGCCAACAGCAATCTGGCCAACTCAGCTCCCTTTAGATCTATTTGGTCCTTCCTGGGGACCGTAACTGCGGCCAGAATTGACACCGGATTTTAGCGCCACCAGCCTCCCGGATTCTTAGCGGTAGTACCTAGGAGCTAGCCAAGAGTACGGGAGTTCCATTTACGCTTCCAGGGGGCAATGGCAATCTTAAGGTTGCCGAACCCAACCTCGGCAAGATGCAAATCTGTGGCAGTCTTCAGAAGAATATGGATAAAATCCTCGCCAACCTTCGGCTACGGACTAAGTTTCTGTTGTCTATGGTATTGGTGATTGCCGGCCTTACCTGGGTTGCACTGCTTGTTGTGCGCCAAACGGTTCAGGAACGCGCGCGGCAGGAATTGACGACCAGTGCTCACAACTCTCTGGTGATCTTCGAGATACTGCAACATCAGCGCCAGATGGTAATGAGCCGCAAGGCGGATCTTCTCGCCACCTCCGCATTTCTGTCGAATAGCGACGCCAGTGAATTCACGGACTCCACCAATAATCCCTTGGACACGTCGAGTAGCGACTTAATAGCGCTTGCCGACCCTAGCGGCAAGGTTGTTGCGCTGCACACGACGCATTCCGGCTTTTCGGCGCAAAGCGTGGAAGCACTCTTGCGTTCTTCTTTGGCCAGGAACCACAGTTCCGACTGGTGGTTCAGCGCTGGCCACCTGTATCAAGTGGAACTCCAACCGATTGGACCTGCCGCCACGGTAAAAGGTGCTCAATCAGCTACGGTTGTTGTGGGACAGGAACTCGATGAGCGTGGTGTGCGCGATTTGGGCCGCCTTCTGTCGAGCGAGGTAGCATTTCGGTACAAAGGACGCACCGTAGCGAGTACCCTCGATCCTTATCGGGAAGAGGAACTCTCGTCTCAATTGCAGGGCGGCATCACGCCCGATCAGATGTACCTCGGAAGCGAGCGATTTTTCGCCAGTTCGGTAGAATTAACACCCGATTTGCCTGGTGGGGCGAGCCTGATGGTTCTTAGATCGGACGCCGAGACGATGGCATTTTTGCAACGCCTCAATCGCCTTCTGCTAAGAGTTGGCCTTTTTGCCGTGCTGGCCGGCGGTTTCCTGGCTTTCCTGATCTCCAACACGTTCACCAAGCCACTCGGCAGACTCGTGCAAGGTGTACACGCGCTGGAGCAAGGCGACTTCGACTATCAATTGGAAGTGCAAGGAGGGGGTGAAGTCGCCGACGTAACACTGGCTTTTGATCGGATGCGCCGGACGCTGCAAAGGAACGATTCCGAAAGACAACAACTTGAGGAACAGCTTCGTCAATCGCAAAAGATGGAGGCGCTGGGCCGACTGGCGGGTGGAGTCGCGCACGATTTCAACAACCTACTCACCATCATCAAAGGTCACAGCGACTTAATGCTGGACTGGTTGAAGGCCTCCGAAGCGTCCTACAAAAGCTGCGAACAGATCCACAAGGCCGCTGACCGGGCAGCGTCGCTGACGCGGCAGTTGCTAGCTTTCAGCAGGAGGCAAGTACTGCAGCCGAAAGTGCTGGACTTGAACGTTCTTGTCACGGAGATGGACAAACTGCTGGAACGCCTGATTCGCGAAGATGTTGAGTTCGTTTTTCTGCCGGGTGCAGCACTGGGAAGCGTGAAGGCCGACCCGGGACAGATCGAGCAGGTACTTTTGAATTTGACCGTCAACGCCTGCGACGCCATGCCGAAGGGTGGAAAACTGACGATCGAGACCAGCAATCTGACCGTGGATGGAGAGTACGCGCAAACGCGTCCCGGTCTGCAGCATGGTCCCTTTGTTTTGCTCTCCGCCACGGATACGGGACAGGGAATGGACGCAAAGACAAAAGCGCGGATCTTTGAACCTTTCTTCACAACGAAAGAGGTGGGCAAAGGCACGGGGTTGGGGCTTGCGACGGTGTACGGAATTGTTAAACAAAGTGGCGGTTTCATTTGGGTGGAATCCGCTCCGGGGAAAGGAAGCCGCTTTGAGGTGTATCTTCCCAAGGTTTCTGAAAAGGGTGTTCTGGTCGCGCCTGAAAGAGTCCCGATCTCCCCTGTGCCGGGGGCGCCCACAATCATGGTGGTGGAAGATGATGCCGCAGTCCGGGAACTTGCCAGTAACTTCCTGAAAACGGCTGGATACCATGTGTTCGCCGCGAAAGACGGAGTTGAAGCGCTACAGATCGCTAGAGGTTGCGGCCAATGCATCAGCGCATTGCTGACGGATGTGGTGATGCCAAACATGCGCGGAACGGAACTAGCTACGCGACTTGGCAATCTTCTCCCTGAAATGAAGGTAATCTTTATGTCCGGCTACCTGGAACACAACGAAGAGAGCCGCGAACTTGTTGAGGATGGCGTCTTTCTTGAAAAACCGTTCACGCGGGAGAGTCTTCTCGGCAAAGTAAATGAAGTGTTTCGATCCTCGAGCTTGGCGAATCTCAAAAGATAAGATCGTCTGAGCGTATCTCTAAAGCCCGCTTGGTTCCTATATCTGGAATCGTCGTGCGCATCATTAATGTAGATCCGAAACGAGGCAACTCGGGATCGTGGCACAGCTTTGGTACCACGAGGAACTAGCCGGTCCAGCCGGTTACACGCTCCCTCCGGGTTTCATTCCAGGACGACCACCCAGGTAAGGAATCGCCCGCCCCACAATCGTCTCGCCATATCGCACCCAACGTGGCGTCGGGCGCGGCGTCAGCGCCAGCATGTTGGATAAATGACATAAGGACGGATGCAAATCCGCGACCAGCTTGACGAGCGCTGTAAGCGGCACAGCCAGCAGCAAGCCCATCACGCCCCACAACCAGCCCCAGAAGAGAATCCCAACCGTTGCCGCCACCGGCCCGATACTCACGCGAGTAGCAATAAATTTTGGGATAAGAAGATTGGCGGACACGACATGCAGGAGAAGGATGGTCAGAGTGATCACGATAAATGGTCCTGGTGTGTTGAACTGAAGAAGGGCCGCAGCAAGAGGAAGCGCAAGCGAAAAGATCAGTCCGAGGAACGGCACCAGATTCAAGAGCCCGCTGGCGATTCCGAGGGGTATGGCGCCTTTCATGCCAATACCCCACAACATCAGCGTGGTCGCCACGGCCATCACGGAGCCAACGATAAGGTTGCCGGCAACAAAGCCGCGAATCATCTGGCTCAGGCTCGTGACGAATCGAGCCGTGTCTATCCTCGAACTGAAGAGGGCGTTCATCCGGGTGGCCATTTGTTCCTTGCTGCACAGCATGAAAAACGTTAGAAACGGAACCACGCCGGCAATAATCAGCACTCCCCACACAGATCCCGCTCCGCGCACCAGATAAGCAGGCCAACTTGGCGGCTCCTGCAAGCGAACCTCGGGGACTTTCTTGATGGGCTGCACGTCGTTCGTAAGGCTCCCGGCACTTTGCTGAACTTTTTCAATCTTCCGGCTAATTGGCTCAATGGCTTGCTGAATCTTCGCGGTATACACAGGAAGTTCTTCTGCAAAGGTGACCGCTCTTCCGTAGAGCGCGTGACCCAGCAGACTGATTAACCCCATGCCTGCGAGCACAACGACCGCCGCAGCCACACCGCGCGGCAGATGCAGTTTCTCCAGTTTGACTACGACAGGGTCGAACAGGATCGCGAGAAACGCCGCCAGGATAACCGTGATGCAAATCGAGCTGGCGTAGTAGCCGAACACCGTCAGCAAGCCCGCCACCAATATGAAGAGCAGAGTCGAGATTCTGCGAAGCAGCATATCGGATGGTGCGGTCGAAGACGGCAGCGCCATTTCTACCAAGCCCACCTGACTTTGGTCGGCAGCCGCACTCTTATTCGTAACCTGATCGGACATACGTTTTCCGCGCGTAGATGCGTCGTTGGCTGGAGATCGAAAATACTGACCGGTCATTTTTGACTCCCCGGCCGATTGATGAACGCAGGTCCGACAGCCTCAATATGCAGTGCTCCCGCCAGATTCTTAAATGCACAGCCCTGTAGTGGCAGCGAGACTCGCATCCTTTACTGTGATGAAGTAGCCTTTTGATTTTTAACCTGCAGATCATTCACGACCTGCTTCACGTTCGGCACTCCAGTTGCCACCTTCTCCGCACGGTCGCGCTTGGACTGCGAGTTCACTTCTCCGGTCAGCGTGACCACGCCGTTCTTCACTTCGTATTTCACGCTGTCGTGCATCCTGTTCCGGATCAGCGCAGCATCCAGATTCTTCTCGATGCCGGCATCCAGATCGGAGTTCACGGCCTTGGCTTCTTTTTCTGCGCCCACAGGAATCACGGCAATCTGATCCGCGACAACCTGGGCGCCCGCGATGGACTTTGCAATGGATTCTGCTTGGGACTTGTCGTTCTCACTGGCGACTTGTCCACCGAGGGTCACGATGCCCTTGTCGCGATCCTGACTGACGGAAACGTCTTTGAAGCCTGCTTGATCGAGCGATTTCCGAAGACTGTCAGAAACATCAGGTGATTTCCTAGGCGTCCCGGAGCATCCGGCCAGGGTCCCGACAGCGAGCAGCGTCAGCATGGTTACTGACAATCTGAGCATTTTCATGTGTCTTTCTCCTTTACTGAATTCGAGATGGAATCTCTAACGGTGATGAAGCGATGGATTGCGTGTTGCCTTTGCATCCGGTGTATCCGCACGAACAATCGATGCCCCGCGTCCTTTCCATCGCCGCGCACTCGACGCTGTGGTACTTGCCCGACGACGTCGCCCACGAACAAACTGGGTGGGCACACTTCCTCGCTTTCGCAGGGACCATTTCTCTTCTGTCCACTTCGGATCAGGAGCGGATGATCCCAGCCCAGATGTTAGTCACCAGAAAGAAGCGTTTCTGTACAGAAAGGAACACAATGTGATATTGGTCGCGTCGTTGCAGCCGTAGATAGCACTCCGTTGGGTTCCCCCCTCTTGGGGTGGCACCTCAGAGTTGGGACCAGCGCTATTGATCTCTGGGATTGCTGTTGGTCACCCATGTCAGCGCCAGGTAGATTGCGACGCTTCCTATTTTCCATCGTATAAACAGGTACGTTATTGGCGGGGGGTGAGAAAAGCAGGCGAAGCGAGAAGGCGCATTCTGATCGTAATCAAACGCCAAAAGATCATGGGTTTCAAGTCATTGGTTACGAGCCACATCCGGCAGATCTGTACCACGTAAAAGCTCATTCGCCTCAAGCCGCATTTCCTCCGCACAATAATGGCGGAACGGTCCACCCAACGCGGCAGATTCCAGTGCAGACAGATCTTTTCAGGGATTTGCAAGAAGTGCGCCATATGGGACAGCTTCAGGAATCCGCATGTGGCACTTTAAGTGCGTGATGTAGCCGTTCAATCCGCGCAACCCGCAGAAGTGCAGCAACATCGGGCAAGCGAAGGATGATCTGGCAAGGTAATAATAATGATGCGTATTCACAGCCCCGTTCGTTATCTGCTTTTCCTTTTTGTGATCCTGGCCATACCGGCCACTTTGTTCGCGCAGTTCGGCGTCTCTATCTCGGTTGCTCCACCAGAATTGGTGGTGTACTCGCAACCTATTTGTCCTCAGGAAGGTTATCTGTGGACGCCCGGTTACTGGGCTTACGGCCCGGACGGCTATTTCTGGGTGCCCGGCACATGGGTCGAGCCACCTGCCATTGGCTTGCTATGGACTCCAGGTTACTGGGGTTGGGGTGGCGATGCCTATGCTTGGAACGACGGCTACTGGGGCCCCACCGTCGGCTTTTATGGCGGCGTTAACTATGGCTATGGTTACGGTGGTTCCGGCTACGAAGGCGGATACTGGAGAAACAACCAGTTCAGCTACAACAGGTCCGTGAATAACGTAGATGAGCGGAACTTTCACAACACTTACGATAAGCCCGTACGCAACGAAAGGGCGGGAAACAACGTCAGCTACAACGGCGGAACCGGAGGAACAACCGCTCGAGCGAGCGCGGCAGAAGAGACCGCGGCTCATGAGCGTCATATTCCGGCAACGGCCGCACAAACAGGACATCAAAAGGCCGCCGGCGGGAACCACGAACTGTTGGCATCCGTGAATCATGGCAAGCCGCCAATCGCTGCAACCTCCAAACCGGGAGAGTTTACCGGCAAGGGTGTTGTGGCAACCAAGGGTGGTGTGGCTGGGAACAAAGCAGCCGCGAACAAGGCAGCCGCAACGCGCACGAGCGAGAACAAGGCGGCGGAGAAGAAGTCAGCTGAGAACAAGTCTGCCGAAAACAAGGCAGCCGCGACGCGCACGAGCGAGAACAAGGCAGCCGCGAACAAGGCAGCCGCGACGCGCACGAGCGAGAACAAGGCAGCCGCGAACAGGGCAGCTGCAACGCGCACGAGCGAGAACAAGGCAGCCGCGAACAGGGCAGCTGCAACGCGCACGAGCGAGAACAAGGCAGCCACGAACAGGGCAGCTGCAACGCGCACGAGCGAGAACAAGGCAGCCGCGAACAGGGCAGCTGCAACGCGCACGAGCGAGAACAAGGCGGCTGCGAATAAAGTCGCCGCAACTCGCACGAGTGAGAATAAGACAGCCGAGAATAAAGCCGCCGCAACTCGCACGAGTGAGAATAAGACAGCCGAGAATAAAGCCGCCGCAACTCGCACGAGTGAGAATAAGACAGCCGAGAATAAAGCCGCTGCAACTCGCACGAGTGAGAACAAGGCCGCTGCGAATAAGGCGGCTGCAACTCGCACGAGTGAGAATAAGACAGCCGAGAATAAAGCCGCTGCAACTCGCACGAGTGAGAACAAGGCAGCCACTCAGAGAGCGGCACAGCCCGCTCCGTCACATGCAAAGACCGCCGCAGCGCAACCGGCGGCTAAACCCGTTCGCACAAACACTAGCTCACAACCGTCACATCAGGCGGCTCCTCGCGCGGAAAGCGCGCCGAAGCCTGCCACACAACATCAGTCTGCGGCGAAGCCCGCAGCCGCGCCAAGGTCCGAACCTTCGCATCAGAGTGCACCTAGCCCGGAGAGAAAACCCTAATCCTGGTAAGGCCTGAATGGTCCCGTAGGACCGAATCCACAAACTCAAATGAGCGTCCCGCAGAATATTCTATGAGCCGCTCATTTTGTGCGTTATCAAGTCCGTGCCATCAGCACTTTGTGGACGTTCTTCACAAAGAGATCACCCTGTCAACTATTCCTTGAGCTGGACGGGTTAAAGCAAATCAACGATCATTACGGCCATCAGACAGGGAGCCGAGCCCCCTGCCGGTTGGGCCAACGTCCTGCGTCTCTGTTGCCGGTCCCGCCGCGGCGTGGTGTAGCGGGGACGAGATGCGCTTGTCTAGCGCCGGAGACGGGGGCAGCAGCCACGTTGGTTGCGCGCCCCCCAGCAAGAAAGCTTGAGTGTATAGTCGGATTACCGCACACTAGAAATCCGTCTGGCCCGCCCCGAAATATCAAGGCATATCTGGAGCGCGAACGGCCCAACGTGCTGCCGAAGAGCCCGGAGGGGCAAGCCATCGCTTACACGTTGTTGAACTGGAAAGCGTTGAGGTGCTACTGCGAAGACGGCGACTTGGCGATCGACAACAACGGTGCCGAGCGAAGTCTGCGTGGAATCGCGGTAGGTCGGAGAAACTGGATGTTCTATGGGAGCGACAACGGCGGGCTGACGGCGGCGGTGCTGACTAGCCTCATCACCACGTGCAAAAGACTCGGCATCGATCCATTCGCCTACTTGCGCGACATTTTCGAACGCATCAGCACCCATCCCAGCAGTCAACTCGAAGAGCTGCTTCCAGACAAGTGGCTCTCTGCGCGGAGAAAAGTCTCAACCGCTTACGAAGAAACGTAAAGGAGTTTCTGGAGTTTCTTTCTCGCGGAAGGTTTCAGACTGGCCAGACAGCCGGTGAGTTAAGTGGGGTTGAAGACATCTCATACTGCTGCTTGAAAGCGTGGGAGTTCGGCAGCAAACTCGGGGCTCCGGTCCGCTTCCCTAGCGAAGTTCAGCAGCTTCTCGCCGACGAGATAATCTAGTGCGCTCTTAACACCGAACCGCTCACGAATCGTGCGGGTTGCCGCGCACTGCTCTTGCCAGGTCTTGTGGAAGTCCATGTGTAACTCCAGGGCGGTCACTATATCCCCAGGCGCCTGGCGTCGGCAACATGTGAAGTAGCGATGTGTTTAACTGACGAATAAAACTAAACAGAATAAACCCTGCGGTCGGCCCTCCGATTGAGAGTCCGTAAATAATTAGCCAAGCGTCAGGTTTCATTGGGTCCACCAGCGGTTTTTAACAATTGTGTGCAAAAGTGAACATTTTTCGTGGGCGCGATTCCGCGACAATTAATCGCCTGTAGTGTCGAAGATGAACAAAGCACAACGCTGGGTAGCGCTAGGGAGAAAACAAATGGCGCACAACCACGGTAGTGAATATCAGGTCAGAATTGTCCGCGGGGACGGAACCGAGGAACTGAGCGGGTGGCTGAACAGCGCGGAGCAGGTTGCCCAGGCAATCGCTGCGGGTCACAGGCCACATGACAAAGCTTACTGGCTTCTGGAACGAAACGTTCTCTGTGCCAACTGCCTAGATAGTGGACAGCGAGTCATGGAATATCCCCTTTCGGACATCCCGTCTCCACGATGCAGCCCACACGACTCCCGTTATCTGGTGGAAGTAGGGTCGAAGAGCCGGTACGAGCTTGAGGTAGTCATCTGGAACAGACATCGAGCTGCTTGAGGTAGTCATCTGGAATGGACATTGAGGAGAATCTCACACCGCACACAGCGCCATAATGACGCGGACTTCTAACCCGGAGCGTTTACGCTTTCGCCTTGCTCATCTGAGCACCACCAGTCTGCTCCCCAGAATTTTCCCCAGCCACGCTCGGAAAAATCCTTAAGAATTTAGTAGTGACTTTTTCGGACTACCGGGTTTCGATAGGTCCAACGTATTCAATCATGGTTTTGGTCTGCTAGCTTGTCTATGAAGTTGAGCTATCCCTCAGCGCCGGCATCGGGAGTGTTTAGTCTCAGCTCGACCGAGTGCTCCTGCCGGTCGTCAACCAGTTGAATGAAGTTACCTTGCCGCGTGACGCCATCAACCGCAATACTCGTCTGGCCATGCCCTGCTGGCACCTGCACGATAGCGATGTGATATACAGTTTCACGATATCGGTAATGCACCTTAAACTCTTTCCAATTGTCAGGAAGGCACGGAGCAAAGTGCAGTTTGTCCACGTCCAGTCTCAGCCCCAAGAGCGATTCCAAAATAAGCCGGTACATCCATCCGGCCGACCCGGTGTACCATGTCCATCCACCATGGCCAATGTGCGGCGACAGTGCATACACATCAGCTACCACGACGTACGGTTCCACTTTGTAGGTGGCAATAGTTTCCGCTGATTCTGCGTGGTTCACCGGGTTGATCAGTGCGAATAGTTCCCAGGCTCGCTGGTTATCTCCCAATTGGGCGAACGCCATGGCCGCCCAGATGGCCCCATGAGTGTATTGCCCGCCATTCTCTCGCACGCCCGGAAGGTAGCCCTTAATGTAACCGGGATTTAACTCCGATTTATCAAACGGGGGATCGAGGAGTTGGATTAACCGCCAGTCGCGGCGAACCAGGTGCTGATCCACCGCCCGCATCGCCATGCGCGTGCGCTCGGCATCACCCGCTCCGGATAGAACGGACCAACTTTGCGCAATCGAATCGATCTGGCATTCGGGGTTACTCGCAGATCCAAGCGGTGAGCCGTCGTCGAAGTAGGCGCGGCGGTACCACGCGCCATCCCAGCCGTTCAGCTCGATGTTCTGACGTACCTGAGCCGCCTCGCGGCGGCAGCGTTCGGCAAACGGCACGTCGCCATGCGCGCAGGCAACCTCAGCGAATCGCAGAAGCACGTCATAGAGGAAGAACCCCAACCAGACGCTTTCTCCTTTACCGTGTTGCCCGACAAGGTTCATCCCATCGTTCCAGTCACCGGAACCGATGAGGGGCAGGCCGTGTTCACCAAAGCGCAGGCCCCTCAGGATGGCTCGCATACAGTGTTCGTACAAACTGGCCGTCTCTTCAGACCGGCTGGGCAGATCGTAATACGAGTCCTCTTCCGCGTTAACCTGCCGGCCATCGAGGAAGTGGATCGGTTCGTCCAATACCCCGGTATCCCCCGTGCTGAGAACGTACCGGCACGTCGCCAGGGGCAGCCATAGGTAATCATCCGAACAGTGCGTGCGCACGCCTCGGCCCGATGGGGGATGCCACCAATGCTGTACATCGCCATCGCGATACTGACGGGACGCGCAGAGGAGCAGGTGCTCACGAAGAAGATGCGGCTCGGCATGGATAAGCGCCATTGCGTCCTGCAACTGGTCGCGGAAACCGAAGGCGCCCCCCGGCTGGTAGAAAGCGCTCCGCCCCCAAAAACGGCACGCGAGAGTTTGGTAAAGGAGCCAGCCGTTAGCCAGGACGTTGAGGGACTGGTCGGGCGTTTCCACTTGCACCGCGCCAAGCGTGCGCTTCCAGTACTGCCATACTGCTTCGAGCGCGTCACGGGCGGCAGTAGATCCGCGGAAACGATCCACCAGGTTGTGAGCGTCATTTTCGCCACGGCCTACGCCGAGAGTGAAGATGATCTCACGCTCTTGCCCGTCCGCCAGTTCGAACGGAACCTGTATCGCGGCACAGGGGTCCAAAGCAGCCCCCGCTCTCCCGGACAGCCGGGATCGAGACATTGCAGCCGCACTCCGAAGCGTGCCGTTGCGGCCAAGGAACTCAGTCCGATCGCCGCTCATGGTGCGGCTTCGATCGTCCACGTTGAAGAAGGCAACCCGGTCGGCGAACTCCGTATTGTAGGGGTTCCGCGCGAACAGTGCGCCGCCGTTCGGGTCAATTTCGGTTATCACGTGCAACCCGGTTTTCGGCCGCAGGTCGCCAAGAACCCATTCCACGTATCCGGTGGCGGAGAGCCGGCGTGATCGACCCGACTCATTTCGCACTTTCAATACCGTAAACTTGATTGCCGCGTCGACGGCCACGTAAACCCACACTTCGGAGCGGATGCCGCCTTCTGTGTGCTCGAAGACGCTGTAGCCGAATCCGTGCCGGCTGGTATAAGGTGTCGCGCCGGGTCTGGGCATCGGCGTAGGTGACCAGAAGTGGCCGCTATCTTCATCACGGATATAGAACGCCTCTCCGCACGAATCGCTCACGGGATCGTTGCACCAGGGAGTGAGGCGGAACTCGTGGGCATTTTCACTCCAGGTGCAGGCAAGACCGCTCTCTGAAATTACGGTTCCGAAGCGCGGGTTCGCCAGTACATTCACCCATGGCGCCGGAGTCATTTTCCGCTCGGTGGTCGTAATGATGTACTCGCGCCCGTCAGGGGTGAATCCGCCCACTCCGTTGAAGAAAATCAGATCGTCGCGAGGTGAGGCGGCTACTTCTGCGGGCTCGGGTTGGTGGGTTCGGGCCAGCGGAAGTTCCGGAACGGTTACTGCTCCGGTGCTGCGGCGCTGCATCTGATCCACCAGCGTTCCGCGGCTGTCACTGAGGATGGCACGGGCGACCGAGTGGAACAGAATGCGGTCCTCGCTCGATATCTGGTCCCCCGGTCTCACAAAGATGCTGCCCGGTTGATCTTTCAAGTTGGCTTCAAGCCCTGCGGAAATCAATCCTATGATCTGGTCTTGCAGAGTCTGCCGGTAGCCGGAGTGATCTTCGTTCCAGATCACCAGGTCCACCACCAGTCCTTTCAGGCGCCAGTAACTGTGGGCCTGGATGAGTTGGCGAACGAGGTCGATGTTGGCGGGATCTCCGATCTCGAGCAGCACGATTGGCAAGTCGCCGGAAATGGAGTAGCCCCAGAGATCGGACTGCCCACGGCGGTTCTTTGTGAGGACGCTCGCGTCAGCGCGGAGCGAGGAGTTGGCGTACACAATAGAGCCAGCCAGGTGTGCATAGAGCTGCGCGTCGGCCTCTGTGGCATTTATCTGTCGCAAGAACACCTGGCTATGTGTCCACGCGAGATCGAACACGCGATCCGCGAGACGCCGATCCTGGTACTTTTCTACAAGGCCCAAACAGGCGTCCCGCGTTTCGCCAATGCCGGACACGATGTCGATCGTCACCTTTTCTTCCGGATCGAGCGCTATTTGATGACGGATGGCGACGATCGGATCCAGCACTGACCCCTCGCGGCCCGAGAGCGGCGCTGCATCGGCCATCGCTTGTGGATCGGCGATAGTGTGTCCTCGTCCGATGAACCGCATCCTGTCAGTTTCATAGGAGATTTCTCCGATCTCCCCCCCATGAACGGCCATTAAATGGAACATCCATGGCGGCTGCTCTTCACGAGAGCGGGGTCGGCGAGTGCAGAGAATCGTCCGCTTCTCGCGGATGAGCTCAGTCTGAACGAACAGATTACCAAAGGCCGGGTGAAGGGCATCCGCCGCAGGCGATTCGAGAACGACCTCCGCGTAACTTGTGACATCGATAGCTCTGCGCACTCGAGAGCAGTTAGTGATGCTGATGCGGCGAACTTCGACGTCATCTTCTGGCGAAACGGCTATCTCTGTATAGGTTTCGAACTCGTGGTCGCGGCGACGGAACTCCACCCGCCCCTCGGAGAAGATCGCTTCGTAGCTGTCCGATGCTTGGAGCGCCGGCTGAAATGCGGCTGACCAGAACTTGCCGCTCGCGACGGCACGGATATAGCAGAATGTGCCCCAGTTGTCGCAGGTACCGTCTTCGCGCCAGCGCGTCACCGCAATATTCTTCCAGCGACTGTAGCCGCCACCGGCGTTTGTGACCATGACATGATATCTGCCGTTCGACAACAACTGCAGTTCCGGCATCGGCGTGTCAGGACTGGTGAAAATGCGTACTGGCGCTTCCGGACCGTTGGAAGCAGCACGTACGTCGGATAGTTCGGCCAGGTGCGAATAAAATGCCATGGCCTTTGGCACCCGCTCCTGGAGCAATAGCGCGGACGCCTGGAACATCGGATCCGACTCGAATCGCTTTTGCATGGGACGATCAAGAAGCAGGTAGGCCAACGACAGAAGGCTCATGCCCTGGTGATGCGCCATGAAAGACCGAACCACGACGTTCGATTGCCCGCGGGGCACACGCGAAGGAGTATAGTCTATAGCTTCATACAAGCCGTATTTCCCCTCAAAGCTGTCCGCGGCGAGTTCCTGAAGATTCAGGCAGGCCTCCTCGGGTGCTACCATCAGCGCCAACGCCGAGGCATACGGCGCAATGACCAGATCGTCCGCGAGCCCGCGTTTGAGGCCCATGCCAGGTACGCCGAACGCGCGGTACTGATAGTTGAGACGAGCGTCGATGGAATTGTAACTGGATTCCGAAATACCCCAAGGCACGCCGCGCTTTGTCCCATACTCGACCTGTCTGGCCACAGCGGCCCGGTACGTCTGATGGAGCAGCGTGTTCTCGTATGTCGGCATCACGATAAGCGGCATGAGGTATTCGAACATCGAACCGCTCCAGGAAAGGAGAATCGGATCTCCACCTGCCGTGGTGAGGAGGCGGCCCAGGGCAAACCAGCTCTCCTGCGGCAGTTGTCCTTGTGCAATTGCTACAAAACTGCATAATCTTGCTTCCGAAGCGAGCAGATCGTAGTAACTCGGGTCCTGCCGGTGTTCCCCGGCGTTGTACCCGATGGTGAGTAGATGGCGAGCGTCGTCGAACAGGAAGTCATAGTCCACACGGGCGAATTCGCCGCATTTGCGCGCGAGATTTTCGATGGCAGCAATTCTTGACGAGGCGCGGTGGCTATGCAGGAGGTCCCCCGCGAGACTAGCCAATTGGCGCAACGTCGGGATCTCTTCAACCGCATCTGGAGCGAGAAACGTCAGCTCATCCAGGGCGTCCTGGCACTGGCGAGCGAACGCACATGCCCACCACTTCGCCTCGCTCTCAGGATCGGCGGTGAGGCTGCTGGCAAATTCCGCGGCGGACCCAGCCAGCCGGTCGAGGCTGCGCCGCGCCTCCGCGGGTGAGGCTGGCGGGGACTCGCATGCGGATTCCAAATCCTTCTGGAGTCGAGTAAGTTGGACTGGGTCGGCTTCTCTGGCCGCGTCCACGAGGACACTTAACGTGTCATTGAGACCCTCAAATAATCGTGCACCCAGGATCTTCTGATCGGGAATCGCGAGCAGCCCCGGTCGCAGTGTCAGCAGGTGACCCACCAGGTTCCCGCTATCTACGGTCGAAATGTACATAGGCAACAGCGGTTTCAAGGACTGTGTGTCGTACCAGTTGTAGAAGTGGCCTCGGTGGCGTTCCAACATTTCCATCGTGTGAAGCGCATTCGCCGTGCGCTCGATGAGTTGTCCGGCCGAAATGTAACCGAAGTCGCACGCCGACAAGTTCGCGAGTAGCGCAAGTCCCATGTTGGTCGGTGAGGTGCGATGACCGAGCCTGGCGACGGGATGCTCCTGGTAATTGTCGGGCGGCAGCCAATGATCCTCCGGGCCGACGAATGTCTCGAAGTACCTCCAAGTCTTCCGGGAAAGCTTCCGGAGAAAGACGGTCTGGCCGGCCGTTAGCCGCGCGGCGCGGCGAGCAAGCGGCCGGCTGATCCACCACGCGATAACGGGCGAAGCAAACCAGAGTCCCAGTATGGGCCCAGCCATCCCCAATGCGGCTGGCCTCGAGAGCATTAGATGGATCACGGCGGCAGCAGCAACAGCGGGGGCAATCCACATGGTCCGGCAAAAGCCGGCGAGGTCCGTGCGGCTATTACCATTCCGGTCGCCCGACGGAATCCATTCGAGAAGCCGCCTGTGCGTGACCAGCATCCGCCCGGCGGTGCGCATAATCGCATCCAGGCTGAAGAATGCTTCGTAAGGGAGGCACGCGAGCGTAAATGCAGCCTGCGCGAAGTGTTCGGATGCGCAGCCCACTGTGGCAGCAAGGTGTTGACTCAAGAGTACATCGCTTGGCTTTTGTAGCAGATCCAGGACGCAGGCAACCACATAAGGAATCAGGATGACTCCGATCACCGACAGGGTCCAAAACCACAGCGGTGACAAAGCCGTCCAGCCCAGCAGCAACAGCAGCGTCAAGGCCGAGGGCATCAGACTGCGCCGAAGATTATCAAAGAGCTTCCATAGCGAGAGCGCGGAAAGCGGATTCTTCTGGCGACGCCCGCTAAAGCCAGGGACCCGCGGCAGCAGCCACGGCACAAGCTGCCAATCGCCACGAATCCAACGGCGGCGGCGGCTCACGTCCGCGCTATAGTGAGACGGATATTCCTCGTACAACCGCACATCGCTTAGCAGCCCCGACCGCGCGTAGCATCCTTCCAGAAGATCGTGGCTGAGTACCCGGTTCTCGGGGAGACGCCCCTTCAGCGCCCTCTCGAACGCATCGACATCATAAATCCCCTTGCCAATGAACGAACCCTCGCCGAATAGATCCTGGTAAACGTCGGAGACAACGCGAGTATACGGATCGATGCCTGGTTCACTTCCGAACAGGCGTGCATATCTCGACTGGTTCGCTCCGGACAGGCTCGCGCCGATCTCGGGCTGAAGGATGCCGTACCCGTCGCAGACCCGCTGCTTGTCTTCGTCGTACCGCGCACGATTCAGAGGGTGCGCCATAGCTCCCACTAGCTGCCGTGCCGAATCGCGCGGCAACTGCGTATCCATGTCCAGGGAAATGACATACTTTACGTTGGCGAGGATTGCCGTGTCGCCAACAACGAGCGAGAAGCGATCCCTTGAACCGCCGCGCAAGAATGAATTCAATTCCGCAAGCTTCCCTCGCTTCCGCTCGTAACCCATCCATATTCGCTCCCGCGGGTTCCATTTGCGCGGACGGTGGAGGAGAAAGAACATGTCGTCCTTCGCACTCTTGTACTTCTGATTTAATCCTTCGATTTTTTTCTGAGCCAGCCGCAACAGCGGTTCATCCTCCGGTAGTGTTTCCTCGTGCGCGTCGCGAAAATCAGTCAGCAGGCCGAAGTGCAGGTTGTCGTCCCGATTGGCCAGGAATCGGACCTCCTGCGCCTCGATCAGGTCCTCGACGTTTTGAGCGCTCACGAGGATTGTGGGGACCACCACCAGAGCGCGGTGCTCCGGCGGAATCCCCTTGGAGAAGTCCATGCGAGGGAGCGGATGCGGAGTCGCCAGCAGCGTCGCCAGCCAGTTGACCAGGGCTACGGCCAGCTGACTTGCGCACACAAGCGAGAGGATGCCGAACAGACCGAGCGCCCAACCATGAAAGGCACTGGCATGCGCCTTCGCCACCAAGGTTCCGGCGACGATCATTGTAATTAGCGTGATCGTGCCTATGTACAGCAGCAAAGGAAATTCGCGGCTCACCTTCCGAAACGCTTCAGGGACAGATAAGCGCATCTCCACTTTGCGCTCAAGTTGCTCCAATCCCTTGTCGATCAGGTAGAAGCCGACATGCGCCGCACGATCATCGCTGCCCTTCCTGGCCGAGCCTTCCCGCGCAAGTTGGATCCCTTCGCGCGCCACCTCGGGCTCGGATCGCCGGCTGCTCTTGGCGATCTTCTCCACCGTGTGGCGGTAACGGTCACGCGTCGAGAAGTCCATCTTGCCGTAGACTCCGCCTTGGTCCTCACGAAGGACCTGTTCGACGGCGCTCAAGGTCTCGACAAACTCGCGCCAGTCCATCGCGCCCAGGAGACGGAGGCTGCCGATGCTGTTGCTCATCGAGACCTGATCCGCAGCTTGCTGCTGGTTCTCCGACTGCACCAACTGCTTGATCGTCCGCCCAGATTCGGAAAGTCTCTGCTCAATCCAAGTGAGCGGTAAGGCCAAGGCGGGGCCTTGCCCCTGCAACCGGCGCGCAAATTCCGCAACGAACGAGCCAACCATTGGCGGGCTCGACCGCGCCATGTCGGCGATCACCAGAATCAGGCTCTTCGGGTCCTTTTCGGCGGTCTCCGTTATCTGGTCCGCCCAATAATCGGCGCGGTTTCGGCCGATCCTGTCGGCGGTAATCCGGGCTCCAACACGCCGAAGATTTTCGATCAGTGCGAGACGCAACATGATGGGAAGTGCCCACAGCTCGCCTAAGTTGAGGGCGGTGACCGTCTGGTAGGCCGCTACAAAGCTGCTGAGACTCTCCGGATCCACTCGCCCATCGCCGTGCGAGATCGTTTCCAGCGCGATGTCATACACACGCGGAAGACCGGCCGAAGGGCCGTTCAGTAAGCGTGGCAGTTCCCGGCTGTACGCCTTCGGCAGGTGTTTCTCAGCCGTGCGAATCTGCTCTTCGATCAGGTAGAAGTTGTCGAGGAGCCATTCCCCGGCCGGCGTGATGCGGCGGTTCGTCTTAACCGCCGCCGTCAGCAAGCCGCGGACTCCGAGCAGAACACCTTGATTTTCAGCCAGCCGTGCCAGAAGTCGGTCCGGAGCGCCTCCAGGGCTCACCTTGTGTGAGCCCGCCAGGGTCTTGCCATGCTGCTGCATCTGATCGACGCTGAACAGCTCAGACCGCAACGGGGGGGCGTCGCCGCCGTATCTTTGTGCAGAGTCGCTTCCCGGGAGGCTCAAATGGAGCAAATTCCTACCGATCGTCCTGTTACTCCTCCTCAATTTGAAGCTCCATTTTGAAGCAAAACTTTCGAGTTTCGCATGAGCCTGCGGCCCACCCATAACCGCATTTATCGGGCAATATCGAGCTTATTGCTGGGTGGTCGGCAAAAATCTACAACGGGTCGCCATGCGCATTGTTGCTGGCTGCTTTATTGTTGCGGCCGCAACCGTTGTCCCCACTCAGAGTTCCCAGGAACTTCCAGACTCATGGAATGGACGGTCTATTCTGCGCGGATCAAACAGCACGACGAATCGCATGATAGGCGACCAGGACCACTACTGCGCCAATCACGGCGACAAACAGGCTGTAGAGGTTTAGGCCCGTCACGCGTGACGCGCCGAAGGTGCTGAAAAGCCATCCGCCGACTACCGCACCAACAATTCCCAGGACGACATCGAGGACAATGCCTTCTCCTCTGCTGTTCACGATCTTGCTGCCGATGAAACCCGCTACCAAACCCAACACAATCCAGGCCAGGAATGACATTTTACGCTCTCCTTAAGGTATAGATTTTGGGAAACCATCTGCGTGAACTCGCAATTGCTCCGCATGACCTCCCGAAGTGCTAGTGAAGGGGACCTATTTGAGAATGTATAATCAGCGTTACTTCTTGCAAGAGTCGCTGGCCATCGTCAAATTCATTACCGTCACAGCCCGGGGCCATGCTAGCGGCGACGCATGCGGGAGTCTGTGCAATTGTGAACACCTTCCTTGCGTCGTGCCCCCCGCGATTGTCGGATTACAGGACATCTGCCAACCTAATTCTAGATTCGATTCGACTTCTCCGGTAAATGCGTTACTCAGATGGGATGAGAAGGCCGGTCTCCACGGGATGCGATACGCTCCCAATAATCGACGTGCTCGAAGCACAAGAGAAAGGAGACCGGCTGTGAAGAAGATTAGCACTGTGGCGAAGCGTGGCAACGAGATTTTCGAGGAGCCCAAGCTGACCATCGGTCTGGATCTGGGAGACCGAACCAGTCACTACGGCATCTTGGATGAGGCAGGCAACGTGATTCTGGAGCACAACCTGCCGACGACGCCGAAAGGAATCCAGCAAGTTTTCAGCAGGATCCCGCGCAGTCGAATCGCGCTGGAAACGGGGACCCATTCCTCCTGGGTAAGCCGGCAGTTGACCGAGTTGGGCCACGAAGTGATCATGGCTCATGCGCGCAACGTGCGACTGGGCGGCGAGAGTAGCCGAAAAGATGATCAGTTCGACGCACGGACGCTGGCACGGCTAGCAAGAATCGATCCAGACTTATTGGGCCCAGTGCGCCATCGCAGTGCGAAAGCGCAAATCCATCTAACGGTGATCCGTGCCCGAGCGGGGCTGGTCAGCGCGCGCACGGCGCTTGTGAATACAGCACGTGGGTTGGCGAAATCTTATGGTGAGCGACTGCGGAAGTGTGGCACAGGGCAAGTGGGTCGGGCCCTGGCCGGTGGACTGAGCGCAGCATTGCGGGACGCCTTGGATCCGCTGTTGCAGGGAATCGAATCGTTGAACGAGCGCATCGCGGAATACCATCGGCGCATCGAGCAAATCGCCAAGGAAGTGTATCCCGAGGTTGCTCTGCTCAAACAAGTGAAGGGAGTAGGAACACTGATCGCGTTGACCTACGTCCTGACCCTGGACGATCCGCATCGACTTCGCCGAAGCCGGGATGCGGGATGTTTTCTCGGGTTACGCCCTGGGCGCAGAAACTCTGGTATGAGCGAGCCACAGATGCACATCAGCAAGGAAGGAGACCGGTATTTAAGGACACTGATGGTGCAAGGCGCGCACTACATTCTCGGGCCATTTGGAGAGGACAGCGATCTACGGCGCTGGGGACTGAAGCTAGCGGAGCGAGGAGGAAAGAATGCCAAGAAACGAGCCGTGATTGCCGTGGCTCGGAAGTTGGCTGTATTGCTTCATAAGTTGTGGGTAAGCGGAGAGGTCTATGAACCACTGCGGAACAACCACAAAGTGGTAAGCGCAGTAGCGTAGAGTTGGATCCGAAGAGTCGAACTCAAACGCCGAGTTCAGGTGACTGCGACCAACTCCTGGCCCAGCTCCCGTCGAACAGATGGGAGCCAAGGTCGATTATCAGGCAGCAGCACCTGCTGAAATGAGGACGCCCAACTGGCACCGAGCGAAAATCGCTCAACAAAAGAGTGCGGATGGAAGGATGGCGACAGAGGCGGCTCGGCTCAGAAGAACCAACTGAATCAGAAGAAAGAAAAAACAGGCTTGACTCACACCGGCCTCCTCATGGAAGGAGTTAGCCAGCAAGAGAACGACCTTAATCCCCGATAGCAATTAGTGAGACGGCTTTTGGTTGCCTTTGAGACCAGAGGCGAACACGCAGGAACAAAGAAAAAAGAGCCAGCTTGGGGCAAAGAGCCGGCTCTCTTGTTGGGTAGGACTACTAAGGAGACATGGAGGCAGCGACGGGCTGCAGGCTAAGGGGAAACGATCTTGGTACCGATCACTTCGCCCGAGACGATCAACTCGACGCGGCGGTTTTGCTGACGGCCTTCCGAGGTATCGTTTGATGCGATGGGTCTAGTCTTGCCGAAGCCCGTCGCGGTGGTCGAAGATTCCGGGACGCCTTGCTGGGTTAGATAGTTCCGGACAGCTTCCGCGCGCTTCTCTGAGAGCGCCTGATTGAAAGCTTCGGTGCCGACGCTATCGGTGTTGCCTTCGATAGCCAGCTTGAGCGACGGATAAGCGAGCACGATGCCCGATATCTTGGCCAGCTTCTCGCGGGCCAGCGGGCGGAGCGTGTACTTGCCGGTGTCGAAAAGCACGTCCGACATATTGACGACGAGGCCGCGCGCGGTGTCGCGAGTTTCCAGGATCAGGTTGAACTGTTGGAGGAGGCGGGCGCGAAGTTCTTCGCGGTCACGCATGGCTTGTTGAAGCTGCGCATCGGATGTGGCTGCGGCGGCGCGATTGATGTCGGAATCCGCTTCAGCAGCGTGTTGCTGTTGCTGAGCGTCGTTCCGCGCTTTTTCGGCATCGGCTTGGGCGCCAGCGGCGCGTTGAGCGGCGGCCTGCGCCTCCAGATTCTGGCGGTTTGCTTCATTGCGCTGGCGATCGGCATCGGCGGTTCCGATATCGGCGATGACGCGGCGTTGCTTTTCCCGATCTGCAGCGGCCCTGGCGTCGGCTTCACGGCCCGCTGCCGCGCTGCGTTCGGCCTCGGCGCGTTCTTCGTCGATGTGCTTCACGGCGATTTCACGCGCGTCTTCCGACGTCTGCACGACTTCGCGCGACAACGAAATAAGCGATTTCTTGTTCTCATGCTTCCCGGAAGCCAGCGCATCCGCCTCGGCCATCTGGTGAACGCTTTTTTCGTAGCTTTCCGCCGCATACCGCTCGGCGCCGGCAGATTGTGCTATGCGCAGAGCATTGCGTGCTTCAAAAAACTCCAGCGGCAATTTGGCGTTCAGGACCACGGGGTCAAACTTATAGCCCGTGGGAATGTAGCCGCCGCGGTCGATCAATTCATACTTGGCATCCACGACCTCGGTGGCGCCGACCGTATCCGAGCGAATGGCGTTCTCGAGGACCACGAGGTTGCTGGGACGACGCACGGCATAATAAGGCTCCGCTGTTACGATCAGCGCGAAAGCCTGAAGGTCAGTGGTCACGTCCAGCTTGCTGCGGTGGTTATCGCCCACCAATACTTCGCCGATGTTCACTGGCCGGCCTTCCGGCGAAATCGCCCACAGCACATAAGTCAGATACTCGTTGCCAAAGCTCGTGGGCTTGTCCAGTCCAGAGAATTCGGTTTCGATTTTCATCGTCCCGCGCTTGCTTTCTACTTTGGCCTCGCCCGCCGCAGCAGGCATCAAATCGGTACCTTGAAAATCGACCTTTGTGGCCCCACTGCGATGCCTATAGCTCACCGCTCGGGTCGTGCGGCTTACTACATTGATCCGGTATGTCGGCGTTGGATTGCTGGCGTCTGCCGGCACTTGCGTCTGGGTCTGCGCTTGCGCGGATGCGCCCAGCGCCATGACGACTGCTAGACTGATGCTGGATATCTTGAACATGAGTCTCCTTCCAAAAACTTCGAGACTCGAGTATCAGACTTTGCAAGCCTGCATACTGTCCGATAGTGCACGTTTCGCAAGAAAGAACGACGCAAAGCCGCGAATTCCATTTTGGGGATTCACCTGGCCTGCAGTCTGTACCCGACCAACTCCCGGTAAGTCTTGGTCTGCTTATCGGATAAGTGGCCAAGTGGACCATAGTTGTCCGGTGCCGACGTTTATCAGGATCCAGGCGGCCCTTGGGACTTCCGCTGCTGTAGTAACCGGTGAGTTTCGCCCTGCACAGTTCGGAAGCGAACAGTATAATTCCGGAATGGCGCTAACTGCGCTTGACAACAAACTATTTCGAACGCTGGCCAGAGTCATTCCGCAATGCGGTATGGTTTCGCAGGCGGTGGCGTTCAATATGTTCTTGGCGTTCTTTGCAGTCCTGCTGACTGCGCTGAGCCTTGTGAAGAGTTCCTTGGAAGGGGAAGGCGGTCAGCAGGTCGCCATGCGGATTTCGGCGGTTCTTCCCCCAGGCAGTTGGCAACTCATATCCGCATACGTGTTACGCTGGGAAGTGAACGCGTGGTACCTGGCGCTTATCGGCTGGGTCGGAACGTTGCTCGTGGGCTCGCAGGTGATAAAGCTCATTATCAAAGGCATCGAGCTAATTTATGGTGACCACGCCACACATTCCTTTTTCGGCCGCCAGATTCGTGGTTTGCTCTTGTTTTCCTTGGCAAGTGTGGTATGGCTCGTTGCCGTTGCGCTGAGTGTCTTTGGTCGGCCATTGGAGCAGTGGTTTACAGCCGAATTTGGTAACTTTTCGTTGGTTCGTAACTTTTTGATCGTCACGCTTCCAGTCGTGGCGATGATCCTGGCAATGTTTGTCCTGGCCTTGATTTATCGTGTTGCGCGACCAGGTGCCACGACCTGGAGGTCCGTTCTGCCCGGAGCGGCCGCCGCAACAATTCTGTGGTGGGGCGTCAATTCGCTATTTGGAATTTACGTTCGGAAGATCCAATTTGGGCCTGTCTACGGTGGCTTGGCCGCGGCGATCGGCTTGATGGCGTGGATGGAGATCTCTGCAATGCTTGTCTTTGTTGGTGCGGCTTGGAACTCGGAAAGTGCTACTCGGGACGATTGAGGTTACGCCACAGCGGGAAAAACATCTGATTGTTGAACGCTGCCAAAGCTGACAAACTGCGCCTCCATAAACTAGACCTAGCGCCGTCGATTTCGTGGGTGTTCTGAATCATTTCTGCCTTCTCATCCCACTTTCCGATAAACGTTAACCAGGCATTGGCTCCAATTAGCTGGTCGGAAGCCCTGCTACCGGCAGTTATCTGAAAATGAGCAGGTCGGGTCGATGCCTTACGGTAGTTGTGCCCTGAGATGCTCGCTCCCGACCGGCCCGTTTGTTTTCTTGCGAAAATTCTACCGTCCAATTGAGTAGAGTACCATCCAAGTACCGTCCAAAACCGGCCAGTTTTATCTCCAATTCAGGGAGCTTAGCCGTGTAAGGTCAACTGAGTCATCAGGGTTTATGGAGCGGGCGATGGGAATCGAACCCAACGCCCAATGCGGCCAAGTCGCTGAATCTACTAGTTCACTGTGGTCGGCTGGCGTCCAATAGCGTCCAACCTCGAAGCTACTTTCTCGACCGCTTCCCGGTGCGCGTCACCTACGACATGCCCGTAAATCTCTAACGTGGTCCGAGCATCGGAGTGTCGCAGCTGACGCTGAACAACTTTGGGCGTTGCGCCGGAGTCAAGAAGTAGCGATGTATGTGCGTGGCGAAATGCGTGAAGACCGCACCGCGGGATCCCCAGCGCATCCAGGATCGTCCACAGGTGATATTCCACGACTTTGTTGGAAGAGGGGGGCCGTCCATTTCGTGTCACAAAGAGGAAGCCCGCCCCGTTAGGCTTCCAGTTGACCTGATACTTTTTGAGCATGGTGAGCAGCGAGCTCGGAATGGGCAGGACTGTCTCGCTGGCTTCACTCTTGGCAGTCTGTATTTTCCCGTACCATGCCGTGCGCCGAATGTGGAGTAAGGACCGGTCAAAGTCGATGTCGCCCCACTTCAACCCGAGCACTTCACCGGCGCGCAGGCCGTCTAGTGTGAGAATGCAGAACATCGTACGCCAGGGCTCCTCAGCGATGGCGAGGATATGTTGGAGTTGGTCGGGCGTGAATGAAGGGGCTTCATACTTCATTCCCCGCGCTGGTAGGCGCAGCTTGTTGAGGTTTATCTGTTCACAGTGGTAGCCCCAATTGCGGGCGGTCGTCAGAATCGTTGACAAAGTTCCCAGCACGTTCACGACTGTTTTCCGAGAGACGGTCTTCCTTGTAGCTCTCCCGGGCATGTGAGTTATGAAGGTCTGTTGATTCTCGACACCCAACTGGTCGAGGCGAACGTTGCCAAGCTCCGGCAGGATGTAGCACTTGAGGTGCGAGCGAACTGCTCGCGCAGAGGATGGCTTTTGTGTCGTCAGCATTTGGGCTTTCCACCCTTCAATGAACTCCGCGAAGGTTGCAACTCGTCTGGGCCGATAGTCGAGACCATTGATGCCGGCGAGAACAACTTCCATGCGGCGCTCGGCCAGGGGTTTTGTCATTTCACGTTTGCAGCCAAGAATGACTTCCCGCCGAATGCGCTTAGTTCCCTCTCCGGTTATCTGATCCTCGCGATACCTGCCCTTCCACTTGTCACCGTCCAGGTACACAAAACCCTTCTGGTAACGCTTCCTGGCCATCGAGCCTCCATTGCTCGATGACTCGATTGCCTCCGTCGAGACAGTACACTCGGGCGGAAGCGTGTGCAACGCGAGTTTTGGCGGCGGGGCTGCCATTTACGTTCGCTGGCTCGAAATGAGCGGTTCTCCAGGTCCCGGAATACCCAAGTACGAGAGAGGCACTTTTTGCGTCTGCAAGTTCTTTGTTTCTGATTGAGTCCGGACAGTTTTTTCCACGTTAGGATGCTTCCTTAGGTTCGTGCTGAGCCTCTATCTATATAAGGAACATCCACGCGGAAAAAAGTAAGAAAAAATCTTCAGTAGCCTTGGTGCGCCCCGCATGCAGAGCGCACGCGTGCAGGAAAAGAACACCAGGTCGCCGTGGATGCCGCTTGAACCTGCCAACGTCGGGCATTGCGGCCATCCTAAACGAAGATCGCGACAGTGCAATGGAACCACAGTGGAGGACTCTCCATTACGGGGCGTAATGAACGTTGTCTTACAGCTCCGAAACTCCGGCTCTGGGACGCGGCTAAATGGGTCACGCGCCGCGCGTGACTGAGGCGGGAGCGACCCCACGGGTTCCGTGACGCACGGTGCGTCCACGGGTGGGGTCGCTCCCGCCTCCTCCTAATTTGGCCGCGTCCTTCCAGGCTTCCTCTTGACGGGTCATTTCTCCTGCTTCTTACAAGTTCGCGTCATCGGCAAGGTGAAGTGAATCAAAGCCAGGGGTGAAGAGCCGGGGTGAAGTCCACTTCACCCGCCGCAGCTGATACTGAAGCGCACCTCTGCTGGCCGCTCGGACTGACGGCGATGCTTACCTGAAGGCCGCCGGAATCGCGGTACGACCACAGGCTGGCCGGGGACGGCGAGCCCTACCGCGAGTTGATCACGCGGGGACTCCGTCGTGGCCGGAATGCCATGGCCGTCTGGCAGGATTCGATTTCCGATCACACCGTGAAGCGCGTTGTTCGCAACCGCGGATCGGAGTCGCCACAAGCCGTGGGATCATCCTCACCGCCTCCTCCACGACGACAATATTCTCAAATACCGACCGCGGAGCTGGAAGACCTAGTTGCCGGCCGATCAAAGAGCACCACGCGAAAACAGCCGGAATGCCACGACCTGAACTATGGGAGGCCTCGAGAAAATGCAGCCACAGTCATGTAAAAGAGTTTTTTTCGCGCTTCGAGCAGGAAATGTGCCTCCGTCTCGAAAATCAGGCCAGCGGCTGATAGCCTCCGGTAGGGCGGCCATCAAGGAGCAAAGCCCGCTGCGCGGCGCTCCGGCCTCTGTCCTGACATTGAGGCTAGTTTCCGGTTTCCTTTACCAGAGTTGACCCAATCAAGGACGAATTTCGACCGGGGTCCCGTCCGGGACTAGCAACCAGATTTCATCAATTTCCGTATCAGTCACAGCAATGCAGCCGTTCGTCCAATCAATCATGCGATGCACTGAACCTAGCCAGCCCAAGCCGTTAGTGATGCCGTGAATCATGATGTCGCCGCCGGGGTCAACGCCGAGTTTGCGTGCGCGCTCCTGGTCAACTCCGTTTGGATAGGAAACATGAAGCGCGCGATAAAACCTGCTGTTTTTGTTCCGGCGGTCGATTTGGTACAGCCCCTCAGGCGTAAGGTGGTCGCCCTGACGTTGCTTCGGTGCGAGTCCACCTCTTCCGAGAGCGACCGTATAGGTTTTGATGATTGTTTCTCCGGAAAATAGCTCCATCTTGTGCTCTTTCTTGAGCACAAGCACGCGGGTGGCTTTCTGTTGTGGGGTTGGAAGCGCAGATGACAAGAACACAATCAGGAGGACGCCAACTTGAATTGCGCAATTCATACTGTCAAGAGAATACCAAAAGTACCAGTCTTCCGATTACTAGCGTTTACCAGGACCTAGCGTATCGGTAGTTCCTGCGGGTGGACACTTCAGCTTAGAGCGAGCTTGGATACTTCGCCAGATAGGCCTTTAAGAACTCGTCGGGAGGAACATCCTTGGCAAGGGAAAAGAATTTAAGACACACGAGACGGTTCGCACTCGACCAAACATAGACCGCATTCCCGAAGCTTTTGATGAATCGAGTCTCTGCGAAGATGCGATTCCCGAAAAACGACTTTGTTGTGTCAGCAGAAACGCCAAGTGGATACTCGTTGAGCATGTATTCAGCCCACGGACCGTTCGGATACTCGTCCACGTGGACCTCAATCCTCCCACCCCCCGGTACCCATCCGTGAAGCGTGTATGTCACGTCGTAGCGCTGAGCGGTCGGCTGTACCGGAAGATGGGTCTGCCAGTCGATTTCTGGTTGACTTTCTTCTGTGCGAGGAGGCCCGGGCAAATACTCACCAATCGGATTAAGCACCAGCATCTGTTCTGGCGGCTGCGGAAGGACCTTCGGCAGGTTGTTAACGGATGGGAGGGCAGAGTGGTGCAGGACGAGAGCGCGGTCCAAGCGCGCCTGTCGATATTGCTCTGGGAGCACTCTTAGGCTAAAGAATGCAAGCACCGCTACCACCGCGCAGATGAATGCCACCCTAAGACTACGAGTTTTTGGCCCCGAGTTTTGGGTGGATGCAACTTGTGTAGCAAGATTTTCTGGAATATCGAAACGCGAAAAGAGAACTCCCAAAACTGCGCCCATCCCTGTTTGCCAGACCAAGTACAGGGAGAATTCATAGAACACATCTTGATTTGCGTACGGACGCAACGAGGGAGACCCGGGGTCAATCAACGAGAGCATGCTTCTCCCAAGAACTGACGGGCCAAATGCCCAACCGACCACGCCGAGGATGCCGCCAACCAAAGACCCTCCCGCGACCAAAGAGACCATCTGTGCCGCGCCGTGCTCGTTAGAGTACAGGAGAAGTGCTGCGACCAAGACGACGACTGCTCCTATGGCACCTCCAACGAAGAACACCCATGCGGGTGAATCGGCAACGGCCCCACCCCCTCTTTGGCTCAAGTGCCCGGCACCCAGAAACAGTGTTGAGAAAAATGCCAGAACGTACGCAGCAGTACAGGACAGCACAAACCCTACTGCTCTCATCACCGACCGTTGACGAAGCACAACCCAAGCATAGACGGAGATGACTAGGCCAAAAATATTTCCGATGAACACCCCAAATGCAGTATTGAGGTAAAACAAATCATCCACGCGGAGGGTGAGTAGAGGCAGCACAATCGTGAGAACGCCGGCCAATAGCCCGGCGAAGGTCCCAGCGGAGACAAGAACAACTGGATTGCGCGTGCGTCCCTCATTCACAGCGACATACTCCACGAATAATGATTCTACAAGGGACATGAAACAGCGAAAGCTTCTTGGACCAGGAATTTCCAGGGAATATACGGCCCAACAGATGAGAAGAAATCCGGTAACTCCTGTGTAGCTTCCCGGACAAGTTCAAAAAAAAGACGGGATTCAGATGATCGATGACAAGCAGCGTCCAATTGATGGCGCGGCGTCCATCTAGCGCCCAAAATCGACCATTTCTAGGGGTATTTTCAGCGACTCAGCCACATAAAGGCAATTGAATCATCGAGACTTATGGAGCGGGCGATGGGAATCGAACCCAGCGCCCTTCGCCGCTAACCTACTGTATTTTCAATGGAACTTCCTCTTCATTGGGACCACTTGGGACCAAAAAAGAGGCCAACTTTTCAACTGCTTCATGGTGCGTTCCCTCGACGAGATGAGCATAGATGCCCAATGTCACTCTCGCGTCTGAATGACGGAGCTGGCGCTGCGCCACCTTTGGCGAAGCGCCACCATCGAGGAGCAGCGTTGCGTGCGCGTGCCGGAAAGCATGCAACCCGGCGCGCTTGATCTTCAGGGCATCGAGCAGCGGCCAGAGATGATACTCGACGACCTTTTGGGAAGTGTACGCGCGGTCGTTGCGGTTGCAGAAAAGCAACCCGAGAGGGTTAGGCTTCCATGTTTTCAGGTACTCGCGGAAGAATCCCTCGAGCGGCAAAGGAATTGGCAGAGCATTTTCGCTCGCCCTGTTCTTTGTCGACTGCAACTTACCACGCCATGCGCCTTGTTTGATATTCAGAGTCCGGTTTTGCAGGTCAACATCCTCGACGCGAAGGCCGAGAATCTCGCCGGCACGAAGTCCGAGTAGTGCCGCACACGCAAACATGAGTCGCCAGGGATCCTCCGATATCTGGAGAATGTTGCGCACCTGGTCCGCGGTGAAGCACGCCACGTCCTTCCTAATTCCCCGCCCCGGCAAAACGAGCTTGTGTTGGTCAACGCCTTCGCAGATGTATCCCCAATTTTTTGCCGTGGTCAGCATGGAAGAAAGCGTACTCAAGATATTCAGCACCGATTTGTAGGAAACATTGTCGGCCAGATGTGTTACGAACGCTTGTTGATTCTCGGCGCCGATCGCATCCAGCCGGAGCTTCCCAAGGTACGGAAGGATGTGCGAGTTGAGATGCGAGCCCGCAGAGCACTTCGTGGAAGGCTTGTACTTCGTGAGAATCTCCACCTTCCAGCGTTCCGCAAACTCGTTCAACGTTGCCACCCTACCAGGACGATATTCCACAGCATTGATTCGGCAAAGTATCTGTTCGAGTTTTCGTTCGGCCAGCCGTTTGGTGGGATATTCTTGCTTTGTTCCCAGCGGCGTCCGGCGCTGCACTCTGGTTACCGTGCCGTCCTGCTCCACAACATCGTCCCGATATTTCCCGTACCACACCTGCCCTTTCAGAATTACGCAGCCACATTGATGCCTGCGTCTCGCCATCGACCCTCCTTTTAAGGTCGATGACTCTATTGTCCCCGGAGAGACAGTACACTCGGGCGGCAGGGTGTGCAACGCGAGTTTTGGCGCGGCCGCCATTTACGTTCGCTGGCTCGAAATGAGCGGTTCTCCAGGTCCGGAAGTATCCAAGTGCGAGAGAGACAGTTTTTGCGTCCGCAAGTTCTTTGTTTCTGATTGAATACGGATAGTTTTTTCCACGTTAGGATGCGACCGATAGACTTGCTGCTGTTGTGTCTTTGCGGCTCTGCGTTCGCGGTCGGTTTTGTATTTGCGCGGGCGTCCTGGCCTCAGGGTCACAAACCTTTGCGCATCACCCCTACATTCACGAGAGCAGTACACTTCCGATTCGCCGTGCCGCGTGAAACGAACCGCACCGAGCACGATTCCGCATTTGTCGCAGATTTCCCGAGCGAAGCATCCGTAATTTGCGAGAAGCTCGTAGCTCTTCTGGATAGTTAGCAGCACATCTGTTCCCCTTTGCCCCGCCTCGCGCTTCCCAGCGAACGTGTGGGCTGGAGCGACTCAAGAATCACTTTGGCCACGGAACCGTGTGCGAAAGTGGCGTCCTCCAGCCCAACACGGTGCCACGCTGCGTCCAAATCGCTCGCTCCGTAGCACTCAACTGCTTGTCGTCTTTGACATTTGCGCAAGCGCTCAGGTGACGCTGAGAGTAATGGACACAGTGATTTGTGTCTTTCACGCACGCATCACCGGGCCACAGTGGAGAAGAATTGAAAATCCCCGAGACCATCGAACCCCCTACTACTAAAGAGGCTTTGAAAACGGAAAAAGTAAGAAACAAATCTCTGCTTCCTTAGGTTCGTGCTGAGCCTCTATCTATATAAGGAACATCCACGCGGCAAAAAGTAAGAAAAAATCTTCAGTGGCCTTGGTGCTCTCGTAGATGTGCCCTGTATGCGCAACGCAGGCGCGGAGGAGAGGATGGCTAGCTCGCCTGCGTGTCGGCGCGGCTAGGGTGCCGCTAGAATTGGCCGACTACAAGCACAGGGGCTGTCCTGGGCGAAGATCACGGCCTAGTTGGGATTATTTGAGCCGCGGATTCTTGCCGGGTCGTTCCCGTTACCTCACACACACCTCTTCAGTCGTCCAGCATTGCTGGTCCAACACCAGCCAGCGATACTCGGCTTGGGTACGCTAGCACCTCAGGGATCACTCAAAACCGGCCAGTCGAGGACTGGGGAAAACTGCTCGGCGACATCGCGGCTGTCACCGCCATGCTGGACCGCCTCCTGCGCCATGGTCGCATCCTCAAATGTGGACCACGGAGCTGGAGGAGCAAGTCGCAGACCGCCCCCTCAGCGCCAGAAAAGCCATGACCAGAACCATGGAGGACCTCAAGAAAACGCGGCTGCGGACTTCTGAATGCGTTTTTTTGGAGCTTCGAGGAAAAAGACCCGATTTACCTTGCTTGGAGAGTTCACGGTCGGGTACAACTTCTAACAGTTCTGGGCCACTTTCGTTGGCCGGTTTTGAAATGACCCCCGAGGCTAACACACGGCTGGCGCAGTTTCTGGGCTGTCTACGACAAACCGTTCGATTAGCCGCCTTTGCACCACCGTCAATATTTGATTGAGTCGGCATAATCCAGCGAGAACTGAAATCGTCATTGTCACAGTCACCGAATGCCCCACCGTGGCCATGGAAGAACAGGTCCGCGCTCGCTCAATAAGTGAACGATTTAGGATCAGAGAATGCTATTGCACCCGAGTCAGAAATCGACCAGACTCGCCACTGCCACTCACCGTGGACGATGGGAAGCTCCACGGATAGCTGCGCTGGTCGGAGGTGGTCCAGCGACGTTAACCTGACGAACAAGCGTGCGTCACCGTTTCGGGCAAACTCGGCGACCTCAGCCACCACATCGCTGGAAGAACTCGGTTGCCAACGGAACGCTCGAATTGGCTTGCCGACAGCCGATCCTTCAGCATCCCGTGGAGCTAGCAACTCGGCCGGTTGGGGCGCTACGCCCGGCATCCACGGCTTTCCGATCTTCGCCACGATCTTCGGGACTTCCTTCACGAACTCGTCGTTGGAAACCGGGTCGGCGCTGCCCGCCAGAAACTTCCATTTACCTTCCTCTTCCCGGAATATGACGAGCGCGCTGACCCATCCTAAGGAGTCTGCGGCTTCATAGGTGGAATCCGTTTGTACGAAGACCAAATGGTTGGTTCCCCAATAGCCACAGACCTTCGTTTCACCCACTTTGTACAGCCAAGGGTCAGTAATCACCGTGCTAAGCCGATCGGCATCGTCATAGCTCTTGACCGTCGCGGCACCTCCTAGATACCCGCGAACTACCGGCGAGACAAGATTGAGGAGATCCCCCGGCATGGATGCCACGACGCGCCTCGCTCCACAGTCGGGGGAACGAAGCGCCAGCAACCGCGCGGCATTGTGGTTCCGAGAAGTCCGCAGCAGAAATTCCCAACTGCGAGCGTCGTTCAGACCGGCCAGCGAACCTGAGACACCTTCGAGTGCTCGAAGAATCGCCTCCTTGCTCGCAATACCTTCAATAGCAGCCGGGGTCCTCTTCACAATGCCCCCGTGAAACAGATCCTCATACTCCCCGGACCGCATGGTGATGCCGAAGATCACACCCTTGTTTTCAACCGCGAGAATGTCTGGCTCCTGATGTTCTTGGAAGGCAGCAAAGAACCGGTCGGCGAAGCCAACCGGCGGAAAAACCTCGACTCTTATGGCACATCCAAGTGAGTCCGCCCTCAGCTTGAGATCAGCGGAAATGGCCTTAGGTGGAAGCCCGATTTCGTACGGACTGCCCACTTTCCAGACGGTAATTACTCTTGCTTCCGGTGAGCAAGTCAGCGAGTCGGCTAAAGGCGGTTGCTGAGCTTGTGCTCCCGGCAAGAGCAGCACGACGCTCACCACCAGTGCTGGTCTCAGCAGGAATCCGCTCATGCCGAGCAGAAGGAAACGGGTGGACGGATGCATACAGCGAATCATACGGCCCTCCTTGAGCTGAACTAGAGGAATGATCCGGTTAGGAGCGCCTCGGGCGGCATATCGAGAGGGGAGTGAGAAACCGTGAGTGCCGGTGAGCAGTCACCTCTCATCGCCTCAAAGGACCCAGATATAAATGGGACGATTAGAAGACGGACTTCGTTACACGATTCTGCGAGTGACGACCCCTAACTCCCGGTATTCACTTGCAGTCGCGAATCCCGGTGCTAGGCGGACCCGCGCCGTCTTGGACGTCTTTGAGGACTTTCTCCTGGTCTTCCAAGGGGACCACGCACCAAGTTGCGCGAATGCTGTAGGAAACAGTTGTGCGGTCGTATGGCTCCATCGTCCACTTCTGGTCGGTTCCCTTATGGAATTGAGTCCCGAATATCTGGGATTGCTTGATGGACCATAAATATCGGTCCAAGGTGGCTGCCGCCATCCATTTAGCGCCTGCATTTCCTTTTGCCACAGCGGTAACGGCCAGCATGTGTGCAAACATGAGATCTACTGGGGCCGAGGAGTGTTGGAATATGAGTGCAGCAAAGAAATATTCCCGGCCTGAGTTTATCTTTCCTTCGGCCAGAATCTTGCGCACCTCGGCGTGGCGTTGTTCATCTCGCTCTTCAACATTGAGATTGGCAGGGACTTTGACCCGTTTTCCAGAGAACATATCATTACCACGGTCCCACTGGTCCTGTATGACAAGCTGCAGGATTTGGGGTTTCACATCGGGAAAATTCGGCACAGTGGGAGTCGCCGGAGCTTCGGGAGTTTGCCCTCCGTGCCAACATCGCTTAGACAAGTCTAGTACCCTTATTTAATGAGCAGGGCGAGAAGGAAAAGGAAAGCGATGAACGGTAATTCTCTTGGTGTTGTTGTTTCTCTTGGGGGTTCGGCTGGCGCGGAACGGAGCGAAGGCTCGCCGTCTTTTGGCGAGCCGAAGCGGAGTGCAGCGGCAGCCGAAGCGGGCGCCTTGGCTGGCTCCTCGCCGCGAGCTGATTCCGAGGTCGTGGCTAAGGCCAAGCGTCGTACGTTTCCCCTGGAGTACAAGATCCGGATTCTCGAAGAGGCTGATGCTGCCGCCGCCACTCCGGGTGGAGTCGGAGCACTGCTTCGCCGGGAAGGTTTGTATTCCTCGCACTTGGTTTGCTGGCGGCGGGAACGCCAAGCCGGCATCCTCGAAGCCCTGAAGCCGCGCAAACGCGGGCCCCGATCGGAGCGCACCCCCCTGGCAGAAGAAAACCAGAAGTTGCGCCGTCAGGTTGGTCAATTGACGGAAAAGCTCCGCAAAGCGGAGCTCATCATCGATGTTCAAAAAAAAGTCGCAGCGCTGTTGGGGAACCCGCTTCCCGACGTGGATCCGGAAGAGAAATCCTGATGTCCGCGGTCAGCGAACTGGCCATCGACGTGGGCACCAGTGCGGCTTGTCAGGTTCTGTGGGTGCCGCGGGCGTCTTACTACTGGGAGCGCCGTAAGACTTCGGCTCCCGCCGTAGCTGCGTCCCCGCGGCCTTCGCCGGCGCGGGCCCTCGATCGGGCAGAACGAGAAACGGTCCTGGCGCGTCTTCACGAAGAGCGTTTCCAGGATCGCTCCCCAGCCGCTGTTTATGCGACGTTGCTCGATGAAGGCGAGTATCTCTGCTCGATCAGCAGCATGCATCGCTTGCTCAAACAACACGGCGAAACTCGCGAACGCCGCGATCAACTCACGCATCCGCCCTACAAGAAACCAGAACTGTTGGCCACGGCTCCCAATCAACTTTGGAGCTGGGACATCACCAAGCTGCTCGGGCCCGCCAAATGGACATATTTCTATCTACATGCCGAGGGGGCGATTATGCCGAGCGAGGGTGTTTTGGCCCTTCGCCACGCTGATTTGCGCAATTCCTGCTCGGCATAGTTTCCTGGCTTCTCCTTTCATTGTGGAAGGGAGGAGCGGAGATGAGCAAACCGGAATTTTTTGTATTTGCAGGTACACGTCGTCGTATGTACGCAGGCCCTTTGGGTTCGCAAATCGACGATTTTATTGAGCTACTTCAAGAACAAGGTTACGACCGGCATTCGATTCTGTGCAAGATTCGATCAGTCGCCGATTTCAGTCGTTGGCTTCATCGACAGGAATGGGCATTGGAGGATGTGGACCCTGATCGGGTGAGACGATTCTTATCGTATCGAAAACGAAGCGGACGTTACGATCTTGGTGACAACGCAGCAGTACGGCAGATGACCGACCTGTTGCGTAGCAAGCGGATCATACCCGCCGTGAGGTCATCAAGTCATCGGGGTGAGCGCGAGCAGGCTGAAGAGGATTTCCGCCAGCACTTACTGCAGGGGCGCGGATTATCACCGGTGACCTTAGGGTGCTATCAGCGACACGTATCGCGATTCCTGCGCGCTCGCTTTGCCGACGGGCCTATTCGGTTTGATCAACTGACCGCGACAGATGTCACTGACTTTATTCAGTGTAATGCGAGCGGATATAGCTTTAGCCGCGGACAACAGGGTGTGACGGCACTGCGAGCGTTTCTTAAGTATCTTCTTCAACGAGACAAGATTGCGATAGACCTCTCCGCCAGCGTTCCTAAATTGGCTTATTGGTCTTTAGCAAAATTGCCGGCCCATCTACACGCTGATCAGGTCACCCAAATTCTCGAGAGCTGTGATCGCACTACCGTCCAAGGCCGGCGGGACTTTGCGATTCTCCTACTACTCGCTCGGCTTGGTCTGAGAGCTGGTGAGGTGGCCGCCTTGAGGCTCGATGATGTCAACTGGGAGCAAGGTTCTCTGACCATACGCGGCAAGGGTAACCGATGGGCACGGATGCCGCTTCCTCGAGACGTTGGTGAAGCGATTGTCGATTATCTGGCAAATGGACGATCTGCCTGTGCCGATCGTCGTATCTTTCTTCGTGCTCACGCTCCCCAAAGGGGATTCCGTGGTGCAACGCCGATTTCGATAGTCGCCTCCAAGGCGTTGGCACGTGCGCGGATCGATCACTCGCGCGGGGGTGCGCATATATTTCGCCATTCATTGGCCACGGAGATGCTTCGGCAAGGTTCTTCCCTCGCAGAGATCGGTGATGTTCTACGGCATCAACACCCGGACACCACTCGGATCTACGCGAAGGTCGATTTGTCTGCATTGCGGGAACTGGCGATGCCCTGGCCGGGAGGTGCGCGATGATTGCCCTCCGCGATGCCATAGAGCAGTACCTGGTATTACGCCGCGAACTCGGGTTCAAGCTCAAGGGAGCGCACTACTTGCTTCGCGAGTTCGCGGACTTTATGGAAGAGCAAAACGCCCTCTTCATCACCACCGACCTCGCATTGCAATGGGCAATACTGCCTAAAAGTGTTCAGTCCTCATACTGGGCTCAGCGACTAATGGCCGTCCGTTGCTTCGCCCGTCACCACAGCGCCACGGATCCACGCACGCAGATCCCGCCGCTGGATCTTCTGCGCTACCGTCCTCGGCGCGCCCGCCCATACCTGTATACCGCGCAGGATATCGAGCGGCTGATGGCGGCTGCCAAGGCGTTGCGGCCAGCCGGCGGTTTGCGTGGTTTGACGTACGCAAGCCTTTTAGGCCTTTTATCGGTCACCGGACTGAGGATCAGTGAGGCACTGGCATTGACCTTGGCGGACGTCGATTGTCAGGCCGGTGTGCTGACGATTCGTAAAACTAAGTTTGGCAAGGCGCGTCTCGTTCCGCTCCATTCTTCGGCGCGGCGCGCTCTGCTGCAATACGCCCGGCAACGTGATACCTATCTTGGCCGCCTACCGACCCCACGCTTTTTTGTCTCTGGCTGCGGCAAGCCTTTGATCGCCCGGCAAGTTTCAAAAACATTCCGATTGTTGCGCCATCGAGTGGGTCTACGAGCGTCCGCAGATTGGGACGAGCCCCAGTTACATCACTTCCGGCATCGTTTGGCTACCGAGGCATTGTTGCGATGGTACCGTTCGGGTGCAGACGTCGAGCGGCGGCTCCCGGTCCTGTCCACGTTCCTCGGGCACGGCAGCATAGCCTCGACTTACTGGTACCTGTCGAGTCACCCCGAGCTGATGACACGGGCGATGCAGCGCCTCGAGCAGCGCTGGGAGAAGCTGCCATGAGCGCACCTTCCAGTTTAGCCCCGCTGCTCGAGCGGTTCTTTACTCAACGGCTGATGACGCAGCGACAAGTCAGCCCCCATACGATCGCTTCGTACCGAGACACTTTCCGCCTCTTTTTTGAGTTCGCACGACAGCGAACCAAGAAGGCACCGTGCGATCTAGCGTTCTCGGACATCGATGTCGACCTGATCGAGGCGTTCCTGGCTGACTTGGAGCAGCGTCGAGGTATCTGCGCGCGCAGCCGTAATCTGCGCCTGAGCGCCATTCGTTCATTTTTTCGCTACGCCGCCTATTATGAACCGGCCCACGTCGCACGCATTCAACAAATCCTGGTCATCCCCGCCAAACGTCATGATCGCACGCTGGTGGGTTTTCTCAGCCGATCGGAAGTGGAGGCCCTCCTTGCAGCTCCGGATTTGCGTACATGGTGCGGCCGGCGGGATCACGCATTACTACTCGTCGCTTTCCAGACGGGCATGCGTCTATCCGAATTGACGGCTTTGCGCAGAGGCGACGTCGAGTTGAATGCCGGCGCGCACGCCCGGTGCTTGGGGAAAGGACGAAAAGAGCGCTGCACGCCGCTGACCTCGCAAACGGTGCAGGTCTTGAAGGCGTGGATGCGCGAACCGCCGGGAGGTTCGTCGGACATACTGTTTCCCACCGTTCACGGCCAACGCATGAGCGCCGACGCCGTGCAGTACTTGCTCGCCAAATACACGGCAATCGCTCGAAAGACATGCGTCTCATTGAGGAAAAAAAACGTGACCCCACATATGGCTCGCCACACCGCAGCGATGGAATTACTGCAGGCAGGTGTTGATTTGACGGTCATTGCGCTCTGGTTAGGCCACGAATCCATCAAGACCACTCAGATTTATTTGGACGCCAATCTAGCCCTGAAGGAAACTGCGCTCGCAAAGACGGCATCACTCAATGGCCGCATGGGCCGGTTCCGGCCAGATGATCGAATGATCCAGTTCCTCAACAACTTATAACAGCAGGAAACTATGCCGAGCGGGAACTGCGCAAATCAGCGTGGCGAAGGGCCAAAACAACCTCGCTCGGCATAATCGCCCCCTCGGCATGTAGATAGCTATGCCGCATGCGGCATAGCTATCTCTACGTAATCCTCGATGTCTTCAGTCGGTATGTTACCGGCTGGATGGTGGCTTATCGCGAAAGCGCGGAGTTGGCCAAGCGGCTGATCGAGGAAAGTTGTAACAAACAACACATCCAGCCCGGTCAACTCACCCTGCATGCGGATCGGGGCACCTCGATGAGCTCCAAACCGGTCGCGTTTTTGCTGGCCGATCTGGGAGTGACCAAGACACACAGTCGGCCGCACGTCTCGAACGACAATCCGTATTCGGAAAGCCAATTCCGCACTTTGAAGTATCGGCCGGAGTTCCCGGGCCGTTTCGGGTGCATTCAGGACAGCCGAGCTTTCTGTCAGGGATTTTTTGGTTGGTATAACGGAGAACATCGCCATTCCGGCCTGGGTTTACTCACGCCGGCGATGGTGCACTATGGCCAAGCAGAAAGAGTGCGGCAGCAACGTCAAGCCGTGCTCGATGTTGCCTACCAGCTTCATCCGGAGCGCTTCGTCCGCAGCGCTCCCCAACCACCGATCCTTCCCAGCGAAGTCTGGATCAACAAGCCGGTTGCCATTCCGGAACCGCTGCCTGTGGGAGGAAGCAGATGAACCGACAGCGATCTCCTTTGGAAAAGCGAAACGTGTTTGAAGAGGGACAAAAACGGGGATGCTGTAGGTCGACTGCGTTCGCGATCGTCGTTGCTAGGCGATCCTGGCGCGAAATTTCTTTGTGGAAAACCCAACATTCAAAAAACTCACTAAATTCCGTGAGCTCCTGTCTAAGAGTCGTTGACACGCGCCGTTGCTGGCAAAATCCAACGCTAGTGCTAAGACATAATTAATGGATGTTGTCTTACAACTCCGAAGCTCCGGCTCTGGGACGTGGCCAAATGGGTCACGCGCCGCGCGTGACTGAGGCGGGAGCGACCCCCACAGAAGCCGTGACGCACGGTGCGTCAAAGGGTGGGGTCGCTCCCGCCTCATCCGAATTTAGCCGCGTCCTTCCGGGCTTTCTTTTCATGGGGTATCTCCGCTGCTTTTTACGAGTTCGCGTCACCGCCAAGGTGAAGCGAATCAAAGCGAGGGGTGAAGTGCCGGGGTGAAGCCCACTTCACCCCTCGAAGCTGAAGCGAACAGCTATTGCGCCTGAAGTCTAGTACTGAAGTGCACTTCTGCTGGTCTATCGAGGTTTGCAGCCCAGATTAGCCTTTGCTCACCCAGATAAATTCTGAACTCGACGTATTTCGGCGGGGCCGGGTTGCTTGAATTCAAGGCGGACGGCATCGTCATTTGCTGGCACCGAAAAGCCACACAAGTACCAAATCGCCGGTGACAGAGTCCCGAATGTTGTCAGCAAGCTACGATGAATCGCGGAGATCTGTTGCTGTTCGGCGTGCTCTACGACGGCGAGGTGTGCAGCGAGAATGGCCCTCTACTATTACTAATGGGCAAAAACTTGATCTGATTCCTCGCCTTCCGCAAATTATTTTTTATTCATGTGGATTCTGGGCAGAAACGGGGAGCGCGCGAATATAAACTGTCCCTTGCCAAAACAGTCCCTGGGACTCGGCACGGTTCTCGGGAGAGAAGGCCTGAATACCATCATTGCTTCCACAGAGCAGGGAGACTTAGGAGGGCAGAAACCCGTGTGCGGGTGTGGCGCACATACATATGAGGAGTTGACCCGAAGCAAATTCCAAACGCTCCTGGAAACGCCTATGGAAACCTGTCCTCTCGGACGGATTTCAACGGCCACACCACCGCGTATACTTACGACAACATGAACCAGTTGCTGTCGAAGTCGCCGGACTCGTTCTTTCATGCGTCGGCGGTTACATTCACCTATTGGCTACAGGGGCGCTACACCACGACGGACGCCAGCACATTGACTTGCTATAAATTCGACATTTCCGACCGCTTGTCGGGAGTCTGCAGGCGCGCGCGGGAACGCTTTTTGGTCGCCTGGTTCGGAACCAGGGATGATTTGGAGGAGAACGATGCGACTTGCCCTGTTCATTTCTGTGCTTCTGGCTGTTGCTCGGTTAGCTGCCGCCCAACAAGCGGCCACTGTTCATCCCACTGTTTCGAGTGTCGTGGATCGAATGAAAAGTGCGACCTGGACCGAGCGAAGCAAGGCATTTGAAGATGCGACCGAGCTCATTCGGTCTGGTGAAGAGAATCCGCAGGATGCCGACCGACTCCGGCTTGGTGTCATTCAATTGTTGGTTACGGAAAACAACGACCAAACGCCACCAGCGAGCGAAAGAGAAGGCGAAGAAAATGGTGAATACTATGCGAGCCTCGTTGGCTTTGTTGCAAGCTTGGGGGATGAACGTGCGATACCCTCGCTGCTGGGTGCCGCCACCACGGGGGGGATAGCAATCCGAGGCGTAGTTCAATTCGGAAAGAAGGCTCTTGATCCGACGCTGGAGCAAGTTAAGAGTCCAGACCCGAAGCTAGCGTCTGGGGCCGTGTTTGTGATTAGAGAGCTGTTGAAAATGGGTGCCGCCAGTGATCCAGACTCACAGCTTCGAATAAAGAATGCCCTGCGATCTGCCCTAGCCTCGCCAGAATTCGCGGTCCGTCTAAGTGCAATTGCGGCAGTCGAGTATTTGGATGACAGGGAGGAACTTGTGCCAATGCTGAAAGACATAGCAGAACACGATCCAGTCAAGCTCGCAGGTCAGAAGCCGGATGACGGTGGGGACAATGGGGAGTTCTACCCGGTGAGACAAGATGCCCGGAGATTGCTGCGCAAAATTGCGAACCATGAACCGCCTCTCATTGACAAGGGGGTTAGCCATTAGCTTGCGGAAGCGAGTTGGCGGCCGCGGCTGGTGACCTCTGCCATCGCATCCTGAAGCGGTCTGAGGGTCTGTCAGCGCAAGTTAACGCCTCGGGCGCCGGGGAGCGCCCGGAAGCGCGGTGCCTTCGGCACCGGAAGTTGGACGGGCACCACACCCACATCAAACCCCTTGACCGCCTATACGGGGCAAGGCCTGTAATCGGAAACTGATCCACTACCAAGATTTCCTTGGAGGCATTCGGCTGCCAGATGCGATCTACTTTGGAAAAGCAAAATGTGCTTGAGGAGGGACAAAAGAGGGGATGCTGTGGGTCGACCGAGTTGGCGATCGTCGTTGCTAGGCGATCCTGGCGCGAGATTTCTTTGTGGAAAACTGGGGATAGGCACAAAAAGAAGAAAAGGAGCAACAAAGAAAGAAAGGCCGGCAAGTTGTCTTCAGATGCGAGCGCGGTTGCGGCTGACCGGGCTTTGTATCAACGACTTCGATCCCTTGAACGGTAGATGAAGTACCACGCCACAGTCTGCGACTATGGTTTATCCCCCTGCTCGCCAATTGGACGTTCGTGGTTCGCAATCTTGACTAGCAGCCGTTCGGCTTCGTGTCTGACGATATGTCGGTCGTTTTTTTCCGTTCCGGGAACGATGATTGGAACGTCTTCACCATTGTAAGGGTCATGCGCCGCGATCTCCCGCAGAATCGGAACGAACTCTTCCCTATCCCGGTCCTGCAAGTACTCAATTGACGCCATCGCATTCATCCGAACTCGATATTCCGGAGAGGAAAGTGCAGATCGCAAAGTGTTTTTTATTCTCACTAGGGACTCCGCGTCGCTCACTGTGCGAAATTCAAGCATGTCTCGAACGACGTGCAGGGCTCCGGTTGCGCGGTCGGGATCTTTGCTCTCTATCTGGGCTAAAGTCGCATCAAGGGCCTTCTTGCCGAAGCCCGCAATCGGGCGCGTTGCGATCCCACCCGAACCAGCAGCGGCCAGCAAGGCTGGAATGGCGCGTTCGTCATTCATTCCCGCAACAACAGAAATGAGCCCTGAATAGTAGTCTCCTTTTTCCTCCCCGTGGTAACCATCGTCGTTTTCCGGCGCGTCTGCTTGGGGCTCGTCATCTGGTTCCTTCAGACCCCCAGTCGACTCTTTGAGCAGGAGTTGAATCATGCCAAGGCGCAGCCGCTCATCTTCCTGAGGCGTGAGTTTGCCAGATCGCATGAGTTCCAGCGCATCTTCAAATGCCTTGCGGCGATCAGTCCACTTCCCACCGGTCGTGCGTTCCAAGACGGCGGACACTGTGGGATGATCGGTGCTCGTTTGTTGGCCAAACGCAACCGAAGCAACCCCAAGGACGATGCACATCAATAAGGCAATTCGCATTTTCGTCTCCTACCTACTGGATCTCGCTCAGACCAGCCTGATACCCGTGTCATTGATTTATACAACTGCTCGTTAAGCAATACTTACCTTTATCGGTGAACCGCCAATCCGCGTGCGCGCAGGGATATGGCGTCACCGGTTGTCCTGTTGTTGGATTTATTTTTGGTTTTCCGGTTTTTGGATCTATTCCGGAGTCTGCACAGTAGGTATGCATTGTTGCTGGATCCTCAACAAAGTTCGCGTGAGCATAGTTTAGCGCAGCATCGTTCATAGCGTTCAATTCAGCGAGAGAATGAGTTGCGCTCGCGAAATCTATTGCGTCACCAAACATGTGGCGACTACTCTGCGCGCCGCCGTTCTGACCAGCGTGAGCAAAACTCCCTGGTGGTCAGCTTATGATTTTCATTTCATTGCAGAAATTGAACGGTAAATCTAAATCTACGCCGCCATACCTCGACCCTACACATGTGGAATCTACGATAATTTCCTAGCGTCCAATTGCCAGGACCGGCGTCCATCTGCGTCCAACTTCGGGCTGAGACGTTGGGACCAATTCATTCGTGGAGTGAACCCTTGAACTGACACACAAAAATAGGGCACAGTTTCCGGGAAAGGAACACAGTGAAGAGAAAGCGATACTCCCGGAAGTTTCAACGAAGGGCTGTCGAACGC
>JBEKUR010000017.1:0-54642 GCA_049514855.1 Terriglobia bacterium | reverse complement strand
ACTTCTGGCAAGCTTCTTCGGTAGAGAACATCGACTGGAACTCGCGTAAGGTTTTCGCAAACGCTGGGCGCGGCATGCCCATATACTACTAATTGGGGCTTGCTGAAACAACCGGATAAGCATGAGATGTCTTATCTATTGACAAAGGGCTCTATAGGGGGTACATCACGTATAGAATGGCGATTTTTCCATCCGGCGGATGACGTCCGATGGATGAGTTGTGATTGCCTTGCACATCTTCACGATGGTTTCCAGTTTGGCGCTTACCAAGCCTCGTTCTATGAGGCTGACTGTCGTGCGGTCACAGGCCGCTTCTTGGCTCACCTTTTCCTGTGAAACCCTGCGCCTCTTCCTGCACGTTCGAAAAGCCTCTCCAAAGGCCTTTTCAGGTCCCGCCAAGGGCTGAACATGTTTCCCACGGGTGACCATAACAGAGGAAAGGTTCCTACATTGACGAATGGATTCCAACGGAATGCATTCCTCATTTGTAAACAGCCGCAGAATGCCGGTTTTCTGGGAGCAGGACCATTGTGAGCTCTCCCGTGACAGCCCGGTTTGCAGCCATTCCACTGGCAAGTCATGAAGGTGACTGCAGTTCTATCGCTAACGAATGTCAGGATCATCGCGAGATTACCGACGAAGACCTGCTTGCATCTATCGCCCATGGTGACCAGCATGCGTTGACACTCCTTTTCCAACGCTATTCGCAACTGGTTCGAATTGTTTCTCTTAGGATTCTGAGAGATGAGGCGGAAGCAGATGACCTGATGCAAGATTTGTTTCTGTTCATCTATCGCGAGGCCGGTGTATACGACACTTCAAAAAGCTCTGCGCGGTCCTGGGTCGTTCAGATGACCTACCGAAGGGCCATTTCTCGCCGGAGGTACCTGACTGTGAGGGGCCACTATAAGAATGCAGAACTAGATTGCTGTGTTCCGGGCTTTGCAGGGGCGGCGACCCCCGGCTACGATTCCTCAATAGAAGCGCTATTCGGAAGAGAAGGTCTGAAAAAGGTGATGGGGGAGCTGACTGTAGAGCAGCATGAAACTCTGAGATTGCATTTTTACGAAGGGTATACGCTCGCGGAAATTGGGAAAAAGCTAGGGGAGTCCGTGGGAAATGTTCGGCATCACTACTACCGAGGGCTGGAAAAGCTGCGTAAGCAGGTGCGCGAAAGTAAATTGCAGAATCGCTAAACAGTATGGTACATAGGGGAGGAAGTCCAGACAAAGAAGTGTGGTCAGCCATGGGACCGCATGATGAATTTCTCGAATTGTGTGCCGTTTCCACCTCGGGCGACCTGACCGAGGAAGAAAAGACCAAGCTGCAGAAGCATTTAGCCGGCTGTCCCGAATGCCGGGAAGCCCTGAAGGAGTTTCAGGCAGCGGCTGAGATCAGCTCGCCTCTCTTTGTCGCGGAAGCATCGGGAGAACTCCCACCCAAAGCAGAAACATGGTCCGTTGAGGCGGCACAGGCCGCCTTCGGGAAGCGCCTCGCACGAGAGAATGGCAATACGAGGGCTGAGCCTTCCCACCCGGAGATTTTAAGAGTAGGGCAACTATCTGAGCCAAACGGGAAGCCGGCTCTTAGCGAGCATTGGAATACAGTGTGGCTTCCATTCGCGGCGGCGATTCTGTTTGCCGCAACGCTGGGAATCTATGCCTATCGGGCAGGAATACGGCACGGGGTTGAGAATGCACCAGTCCGTGAAGCAGCCATCGAAAAGCCGACTGCTGCGCTCCAGCAACAGATAAGCGATGCGGGGCGTGATCGCGAGGTGCTGATTGCGCAGATGGTGGAGCGGGACAAAATGATCGTCAGCCTGCGTCACCAAGTGGAAGAACAGTCGGCAGAAATAACCAAATTAAAGGATGCGCAGGCGGCACTCGAAAGTGCCTCGAAGACAAGCGACGAGGAGAAAAAACGGCTCGCTGCAAATGAGGCAGCGGCAACGCAGAAGCTGGATGCGGCGCAAGCATCGCTTCAAAAGACGCAGAAGGAGCTAGATACTCTGCAAGCCCTGAGGTCTCGGGACGATGCGGGGTCCAAGGCACTGGAAGCTAAGGTCGGGGAACTCACGCAGTTGTTGAGAGAGCGCGATTCGACAATCGACCAGCAGCAGGAATTGCTTGCGCATGATCGAGATATTCGGGAATTGATGGGGGCACGTGACCTCTATGTTGCCGAGGTTTTTGATGTTGCGAAAAACGCAGCAACGCAGAAGGCTTATGGACGCGTTTTCTACACAAAATCGAAATCGCTGATTTTCTATGCCTACGACCTCGACCGCCACCCGGGTTTCAAGAACGCAGGCACGTTTCAGGCTTGGGGTCAGCGCGGGGCCGACAAGGCACAGGCTTTGAACCTAGGTGTATTTTATGAAGACAACGTTTCCAAAAAGCGATGGGTCTTGAAATTCGATGACCCGCAGAAGCTCGATCAGATTGAAGCGGTTTTCGTGACCGTGGAACCGAACGGCGGCAGCCAAAAGCCAAGCGGTAAGCCCTTCCTGTTTGCATACCTGAAGGTGGACGCAAACCATCCATAGTAAGAAGGCCCACCAACGAATCGTGAGTCCTTTGTTGCATTCAGAAGAAGCGATGTTGGTACATCTGCGGTTGCTCCTGCGAAAACGAGGAGAGTGAGTGCAAGCACTTCCCCCAGAGGAGATGCCGCGTGCGAGTGAGACTGATTGTTCTGTGTTTCATAACGTTGGTTCTATTCATAAACACCGCCCCAGGGCAGTCGGCGAACGGCACCGTAAGCGGCATCGTTCTCGATCCTTCGGGTGCTGTGATTGCGGGCGCCGACGTCTTGATCGTAAATGACGCGACAGCGGTGCAATATCCTGGAAAGACGAATGGCGAAGGGTATTACGTAGTGCCGAATATTCCTCCCGGAACATACCGTATTCAGGTTTCAAACAGCGGATTCAAGACGATCATCAAGCCGGACATCGTCATCCACGTCCAGGATGCGTTGGCCGTCAATTTCACGCTGCCCGTCGGTGCCGCTTCAGAGATTGTTACGGTTACGGGCGGGGCCCCACTCGTCAACACCGAAAACGCAGCGGTTAGTACGGTAGTAGACCGTACATATGTCGAGAACATGCCGCTGAACGGTCGCAGCGTTCAGGATCTGATTCTGCTGACGCCCGGAGTAGTGACAAGTAGTCCACAACAACAACAGCCTACAGGGATCGGCCTCAGCGGCGAATTCAGCGTAAATGGGCAGCGCACGGAATCGAATTACTACAGTGTGGATGGAGTCAGCGCAAACACTGGGATTGTTCCAGGCAGCTTTGGGGCGGGAAACAGCGGCTCCCTTGGAGTCGCCACCGCCTTGGGTACGACTCAGGCTTTGGTCTCCATAGATTCGTTAGAAGAGTTTCGGATCCAAAGCTCAACGTATTCGGCTGAATACGGCAGGAGCCCCGGGGGACAATTTGCTTTCGTTACACGCTCAGGAACAAATCAGTGGCATGGCACGGCATCCGAGTATTTGCGTAATAGTTACTTTGATGCGAACAACTGGTTCAATGACTTTTTCAGGCAGGCCGAGCCACCACTCCGGCAGAACGATTTCGGCGGAACCTTTGGCGGGCCAATTGTGGTTCCCCCACTATACGATGGAAGAGACAGGAGCTTCTTCTTTTTTTCCTATGAAGGTCTGCGTTTGCTTCAGCCTCAGGCGTCTACGCGAACCGAGGTGGCAGACGCCTACATGCGGGCCTGTGCGGCGGCACCGCTCAGGCAAGCGTGGAATGCATTCCCGCTGCCGACCGCTCTAGGTCCGACTCCTGACTGTACGCAGCCAGATCCAGGTAACGGCTTGGCCGAGTTCATAGGTACTTGGTCCAACCCCTCATCGTTAGATGCGTACGGTGTGCGATTGGACCACTACTTCGGAGAGAAACTAAAGCTGTTTTTCCGATTTTCTGACACACCGTCGTTCACGAGCAATAGGTTAACGGACTTGTCAGGCGTCGGCGGCACTCCTTCGGTCAAGCAGACCTTTGAATCTACATCGCGACTTTATACATTCGGGGCCGCAAGCGTACTGTCGCCTCGAATCAATAATGACTTGCGTGTAGGCTACAGTTCCACGTCGGCCCATGTAGCTGATGGGATAGACAATTTCGGAGGCGCAGTTCCGGTAGACTTTGGTCAAGTTCAACAGGTCAGCAGCTCTCCAGCGGGCTATTCCGTTCAGGTGAAGTTGTTTACTGGAACGACGTCACCAGCAGTCATCCAAGGTGTCTCGTCAGCAATACAGCGGCAATGGAATGTTACAGACTCTGTAAGTGCGCTACTCGGCCAGCACCAACTCAAGTTTGGTATCGACTATCGCAGGTTGACTCCTGTCCAAGGATTTGGACTTCCGCAACTGGACTATTTCTTTTTCTCTGCGAGTGGCGCGGCGGCGAATACGCCGTCGTTCACCATTGCTTTCAACGGACCGGCTGCGTATCCGCTCTACACGAACTTTTCTGCCTTTGTGCAGGACGAATGGAGGGTAAATGCGCGCTTGAAGCTCTCAATGGGGTTGCGCTGGGAAGTGAATCCTCCACCGGGTGTGACGCAGGGTGTGAAACCCTACACGGTGGCGGGTGCAGATAATTTGGCCACTATGACTCTCGCTCCCGAAGGAACCCCGCTCTGGAAGACAACATGGTTCAACTTCGCCCCACGTCTGGGCGTAACGTATGTCGCGCGTCAAGCTCCAGGTTATGAGACAGTCGTGCGCGCAGGTGGTGGCCTGTTCTTTGATACCGCTCAACAGTTGGGATCAGAAGGCTTCGGAGGGGTTGGCCTTACGAACGAGGCGTTCTTATTAGGGAGCCAAGCAGTCTTTCCAATTCCTCCATCAAGCGTGCCATCGGCCGTAGCGGCTCCGGTTGCACCCTACAATACGGTGTATGCGTACCCTCCGCACCTCCAGCTCCCGTATACGATTCAATGGAATGCCGCAGTCGAGCAAGCACTTGGACCTTTCCAGTCGTCATCGCTTACCTATGTCGGGTCGCATGCTGGGCGACTTTTGGAAAACAATCAAGTTGACGTGACTCCGTTCAATCCTAATTTTGAAAACGTCGTATTTCTTCAGAACGGGCTCACGTCTGATTACGATGCGCTTCAGGCCCAGTACAAGCGAGCGATATCACACGGGCTGACGGCCCTAGCTTCTTACACGTGGAGCCACGCCATCGACTACGGATCGTATAACTATGCATATCCGTACAAACGGGGCAACAGCGACTTCGATGTCCGGCACTCCTTTTCCGCGGCCTTTTCATACGACCTGCCGAACGCCTTTCGGAGAGGATTTGTCAGAGCCCTCTTGAACCATTGGGGCCTAGATGACCGCTTCAACGCGCGAACAGGATTTCCGGTGACTCTAAACGGTTCGCCGATTGTAGACCCTGCAACAGGGCAAACGTTCAACGCGGGACTGAACGTCGTTCCTGGCGTTCCTCTTTATTTATCCGGTCCACAGTTCGCGGGGGGAAGATCTGTCAATCCCAACGCGTTCTCGAACCCGCCAGCAGGATCGGTCGGGGATGCGCCCCGAAACTTTGTACGAGGTTTTGGTACTTGGCAGATGAACACGGCGGTCCGACGCGACTTTCCGATTCATGAAAGGCTGAAGCTGCAATTTCGAGCCGAGGCCTTTAACATCTTCAACCATCCAAGCTTTGGGTTGATCGATCCTAATTTTGGATCGTCCACCTTCGGCCAAGCAATCGCAACGCTGAACGCAAGCCTCGGAGGGTTGAATCCTCTGTATCAGACTGGAGGACCGCGTTCATTGCAATTCTCGCTCAAACTAACATTTTGATTCGTGCTTCCGCCGAACGCCAGCGGCCGCGTCCCGCAAAGCCTGCGTGGTGACCAGGGCGCCCATAATTGGCGCCCTGGCCAAGGTTAAGGAAAGTTTTCCATGGGTTTCAGATCGAGCTGGAGTCTGGTATCGGTTATCCTCGCAGCCGCCGTCGTTGTTGCCTTGAGCGGTGTTCGACCTCTCGATGGCCAGTCACCGATGGTGTCAGCACACAAGACAGAGAGGCGTTTGTTCGGAGTTCGAGACTCTATAGAGATGTCTCGGTTCTCAAGAAATGACCCCAGAATTACCTGGTCCCCAGACAAACGATACATTGCGTTTGTCACCACGCGTGGCATCGTTGAGACCGACGAAGTCGAGTCCACTCTCTGGATCCTCCGTCATGATGAGATAAGACAGGTTCTCGCGGGAACGGCGGTCACTACCGATATCGCATCTAGAATTGGGGCACGGCTGAAAGGGAGTCCCGAAGCAAAAGCGACGGATTCATATGAGCCCCTCATTACCGACGAGCGATGGACCAGTGATTCGAAAGGATTGTTGTTCTTAGGGCAGGCCTCGAGTGGCAACCGCAGGCTATTTAGAGTAAATGTGCATTCGAGAGCCGTGACGGGACTGACGGGCGCGAATTACGATGTCAGCCAGTTCGAATTGCGCGGCGGGACAATAGTTTACCGGGCAACGAGATCTCGCGAGTTCGTCCCTGCTGGCCCGGTGATCAGTCGGGCTGCGACTGACATTACCGATGTTCCCCTGGATGAGATCCTGCCGTTATTGGTTAAAGGGCAGCATTACATCGAGCAGAGCGAACTATGGGCGATTCAAAGCGGGCGAAACAATCCAATAATTGACCCTAAAACGATGCGGCCTGTGCCGCTGTGGAATTATCCTCCGCCTTCCGTTCCTGACCTCAACCCATTATCAATTTCCCCGGATGGCCGAAGAGTGGTTGTGCTAACCCCGTGCAGAAACATTCCCCGGTCATGGGAAACATATGAACCGATATTCGCTTCGGGCAAGATCCGTCCCACAGATGAGGCCTCCAGTCAACTGAGGGGCCCCGGCAGACCTATCCAGTTTGCGATCGTTGATTTAGAAGAGAACACAACGGAGTTGCCGATAAACGCCCCTAATGCCTGGGCGCTAGGTTATACGGACCGTAATATGGCGATTTGGTTCTCTGGAGGAGGCAAGCTCCTTCTAACGGACACATACCTATCCTTGAACGAAAAGGGCATAACCGAGGGCGAAAGGGAGGCTCGTCATCGGCCGTGCGCCGCCGCGGTCCTCGACCTGACGAGCAGGATAAGCAAATGCGTCGCGTACTCGAAAGGAAGGGCATTGCCGCTCCTGGCAGCGGGTTTTGGAAGAGCCGATGATGAGGTCTTCCTTCGATTTGGAGACGTTGAGGAGTGGTTTCGTTTTCAGGACGAAATCTGGAGGCCTGTTAGCGATGACCGCAAAGAAAAGCAACAGGATAGCCCACACGAAGGTTTGCGGAATTTAGGTCCGTCCGAAGATTTGTCGTTGGACATTCGACAGGACCTTAATACTCCTCCAAAGTTGTGGGCTACGGATCGGCAAACAAAACAGAGCAAGATGATTTGGGACCCTAATCCGGGATTAGCACAAGTGGATTTGGGACAAGCGTCGGTCCTTCGCTGGAAGGACAGCACGGGGTATGAATGGACGGGCGGCCTAGTTACGCCTCCCAATTATGTTGCGGGGCGGCGATATCCACTTGTAATTCAGACACATGGATTTCTGGAACACGAATTCATGACCGATGGCGCATACACAACTGCTTTCGCGGCCCGAGCATTGGCCGCACATGGGATAGTCGTCCTCCAAATTGAGGACAGGTACGATCATTTGCTCACGACCGACGAGGCATCAATTCGAGTTCTTGGTTTCGAGTCAGCGATTTATCGCCTGGCGTCCGAGGGGCTAATTGACCCCAAGCGCGTCGGGATCATTGGGTTCAGTCGAACCTGTTATTACGTGGAGACCGCTTTGATCAACGATCCGGAGCGTTTTGCCGCAGCGACGCTGGCAGATGGCGTAGACGTCAGCTATATGCAGTATTTGCTGTTCGCCGAATCGTCGTCGGCCCGTGAATCGGAGCAGATCTACGGCAAAGGTCCATTCGGCGAAGGGCTCAGGGAGTGGATGCAACGTTCACCAGGATTTCACCTCGATCAAATCCAAACGCCACTACGCATCGAAGCAATCGGCCCATTCAGCCTACTCGCGGAAAGGGAGATTTATGCGTCACTTTGGATGCAAGGGAAAGCTGTGGATCTGATTTATTTCCCCAACGGTCAACACATCCTTCAAAGACCACTTGAGAGACTCGCATCCCAGCAGGGCAATGTGGACTGGTTTTGTTTCTGGCTCCTCGACAACAAGGAGGCTGACCCTGCCAAAAAGAAGCAATACGCCGCGTGGAGACAATTGCGTGCGCAACACCGAGCGCCCTTCGGTGCCCCTTAATTCATAGGTGTAAAGTCAGGCTCTCGAGCGTTCGATGTTCAGTTAACGTGCGTCCGCGGGTCGCTCAAGTTGTATTATTCGTCGGCTTCATACGCATTTGTAGTTGGTTGGATGAGTGAGGAGACCGACTCCGCGGGCGGAGCCACCTTGTGAGTCCCGCATTGGATTGCTTGCGATAGATCGTTTAGTCGTACGAGCTCAGGTGTTCTGTAGTGCATTGTGTCCTCGTGATTGTACAAATTTGGTGTGCGCAACATTTTGCTACTAGTCATTCAGGTCCTCGGGATTCACACTTTGAATCAAGAAACGCCAGCCATCAGTGCGGATACTCATTTCAGGAAGTTCGCCTGGATAGACCGGGTTACGAGCAAGAATCCTCAGTTTCCTCTTGTACTGTTCTGGCGGGGTGGGGCATATTCCGTTGTCGAGCTCCTCATTCTGCCTAGATATTGGGGCGTCCAGGTTGTTGGGCGCCCCGTTTGTGGCTATTCGTCGGCCTCATAGGCATTTGCGGTTGCGATGACCAGGGAGTCCGGCTGGTTGTCGGACGGGGTAGTGACCTTCATCCCGTGGCTTTGGATTGCCTTGAATGAGCTTGTTGCAACTGCGACTTCGGGCTTTTCGTATAGCATGATACTGTCCTCCATTACTCTAGATTGTGAAACATTCAACCCAATAGGGTTGAATTCCTTTGTGGCAATCCCAGCCGAATTTCTGACTAGATTCTGAGATTGGAGACATGTTCTTCACCTACTCAATTTGGTCGAAGGCTTCCATTTGGTGTGGGGGATTGCTGCGTGACGCCCGTTTCGAGAAGCAGCCACGCTTGAAATCTTGCAATTTCTCAGACCCTGCAGCCAGGACTCGATACCTAACGTGCGCATCACAGTCACGGTGGGAACTTCTTGGCCGTGTCGGGCCTTTTGCAAAGCTTCGGAAAACTTATCTGCGTCGACGATCTGGAGGGAACTGCTGACCATGTGCTGTGTTAGCTCAGCGAGATGAGTCCACTCCGCCGAGATGGCCACGATCAGGGCACGAGCGACATAGGCTTTCCGTTTCCTATTCAGGAGTTCCTCGGGCACAATGCCGACGAGGGCTCGGCGCATAAGGGAGCGGCGCTGGCCGGGGCGTACCAGTTGTTCACGCGGGATTGAGTAAAGGAATTCGAGTAGGTCGCGGTCAAGATACGGATAGCGCTTCTCGCGCGGCACGTCTGGTGACAAGACATCGCATTCCAATTGTCTTCGCAACATATCTAATGTGCTCAAGTTTTCCTGAAAGGTCGGAAGGGGGCCGAAGACATTGAGCCTGTTTTCGTAGCCCTGAAGAGCGGCGCAATTCCGCTTGACGAAAGATCGAGTGAGCCAAGGAGCTGGTCGTCTGTACTTGGAGACACCGACGAGAGCTGGCGGGAGAAACCCTCTGGCCGCTTCAAAGAACAGATAAAACCAAGGCTTTCTTCTGTTGAGCGCCCAGACTTTGAGTCGGTGAGCGAGCGTTCTGATATGGCCCCTGGCGAGAAGATCCTCAAGTTCTGGCATAGGAGTCGGAACGCCACCCAAGACCTCGTCACCACCGATGCCGGAAAGTACTACGCGGTTTCCCTGGGAGGCTATGCAGGCTGCGAATTGACGGCTGGCTTCGGACGGACGGCCGCTGCCGGAGCCGGGAGTTGCCGCGAAGTGATCGCTGTCGAATTCGAACTTGAACGGCTCTTGTGAGCCCATATCGATGTGGGTGCCTGTGCGACCGCGCTTTTCTTCTACTTTGGTGAAGTAGGGACGCTCGTTCCAGTTAGGTTCAGAGTCGTTGTAGTAGGAGAGGGTGTCGAGGCGCGGAAATTCGGCTGCGCTGCGGGCGATGATGGTGTCCGCCATACAAACAATCGAGGATGAGTCCATGCCCCCGCTCAGTTCTGCGAGGATAGGGCTGTCGGAACGGAGCCTACGACGCACAGCTTCACCGAAGACGGCGCGGAAATGCTCTTCGTATTCGCCGTCAGTGCGATAACGGATTCTCTTGCTCGGATCGAAATCCCAATGCTTGCTGACGGTGTGTTTTCCGGATCGTATGCGCACACAGGATGAGGGTGGGACGGAATGAATCCCTACGTAGGGCGTCAGATGAGTAGCGGGGAAGAACGAGAACCAGCCGGCGATGTATTCTTCGCACAGCGCGAAGGATTTGCCTGCAAGAAGGACGAGGGGATCAAGTATGGTGCTCCACGTAACCTGCTTCTCGTCGAACGAAAAGTAGAGATGGTGTGTCCCGATGGGATCTTTGGCCAGGATCAGGGAGCGCGTGTGCGGATTCCAGATGGAAAGGGCCCAATCGCCAATCAGCATGGCGAAGCAGTCCTCCCACCAATATTCATAAGCTGCGGAAACGATCTCGACGTCGGTGGGGTCGTTGGTCACTAACTCGCCTAACTGGCAGATAAGTTCGGCGCGGTTATCCAAGCGACCGTCCCAGGTGAGTATGGCACCTGCGTGCGTGACATGAGGTTGCGCTTCACGGTGTGATTCTTTCGTAGTATGAAATGCACGGTACAGGATGCTGATGTTCTCCATGGAATAGGAGCCAGCACCGTCTGGGCCGTAGGGAGCAAGAAGCGGGCTGACCTTTTCGAGATAGTCCCGGTCCACTGGCTTGCCATCGAAATTCCATCTTCCAAACTGAACGCTCACGGCCGATCACCTTTCGTGGTGGAGATTTTCAGCACCGATCGAGCACAGCGTACATTTCAGGCGTGTACGGTCTGTCGTTGACTACGCGGCCATCCACCTCGACCCAAGCGTGGGCCTTGAAGGGCATCTGTTGCGCGCCGATGACCATTTGCGCGGACACGCCGTGTTGCTTCAGGAGGCATGCAGTTGCCGCGGACCGCTGCAGGCAAAGCACCTCCTTCCAGTACCAGATACAGGCCATGTCAACGACGGAGCAGATTCGCTGGATTTCGTTGGGAGCCGCAGGGCGATTGCCGACGGGGTGTTTGCGCACCTTGTTGTAAAGCGCTGCGAAGTTGCCGCGGGCCAGGTAGAAATCGAAAAGAATCAGTTTCCAATATGCCTTCAAGACAAGAAACGACATAACCAAGACCTCTCTTTTTCACACAGGGAGTTGGAACTGGTCGCACAGGAATGCCATGCGGTCCGTCAGTGCTTCAATTCGTTCGCTCAGTGGAAGCACGGGAGAGTGCCCGCGAAATTTGTTGTAATCGAGAAAGACCGGATGCCCGGACACGTTGGCTGCCTGCAGCCGGGCGGTCATCTTGCGGACATGGAGCGGATTACAGTTCCGGTCGGCGTCACCGGAGACGAGCATCGTGGCGGGATAGGCCACACCATCCCGAACCTGATGGTAGGGAGAGTATTTCGCGAGAACGGCGAAGTCCTCTGGATCTTCGACGGTGCCAAATTCCTCTTTCCAGATGTGCGCGTTGTCGAAAAGGTGATAGCGGAGCATGTCGAGTATCGGAACCATGCAGACGACAGCGCCGAACAAATCCGGCCGTTGCGTGAGGGCTGCTCCCACGAGCAGGCCGGAATTGGAACCTCCAAAGATGCCCAGTTTTCCAGGAGCGGTTCGCCCCGTTTTGAGGAGCCATTCAGCAGCGCACAGGAAGTCGTCGAAGGCCGTTTGGCGGTTGCGACGCTTCGCCGCATTGTGCCACTCAACGCCGAACTCCGAGCCGCCTCGGATGTTGGGTAAGGCGAACAGGCAGCCTCGTTCCATGAGAAAAGCGACGAAGATGCTGAACTGGGGCGTCATCGAAACCCCGTAGCCGCCATAGGAAGTCATGATTGTGGGATTGCCGGTTTTCCTGAGAACATCGCGGCGCCCCGCGAGGTACATGGGGATTCTTGTTCCGTCCTTGGACATGAACCAGATTTGGCAATAGTCGAAGTCTTCGGAATCGAACGGGATGCTTCTCTTGGCCCACAGCGTGCGCTCGTTTGTCTTCGCGGAGTAACGGAAGATGCCGATAGGTTCGGTGAAGGATTCTGTTTCAATGAGTACCTCATCATCATTCGGCGAACAACCGATGATGCGAAGCGTTTCGTCGCTTCGAGTAGGCATCTCGCCCAGCTTTTTCCCGGAGAGGTCGAAGACGAAGATGCGATGAATCATTTCTTCCACGTAGGAGACGTAGATGGTGTCTCTAGCAACAAGCCAATTGCTTATAGGCGTGTCGCTCTCGGGAACGACATCGATCCAATCGTGTTCCCCATTCTGCCGAAGACGGATTTCGACGATCTTCCTGTTCGGCGCCTCGCGATCAGTGATTGCCAGAATTCTGTCGCCCAAGAAGCGCAGCCCAAGCAGATAGTCAATCTTGCTGAATATGAGTTCTGGTGACATTGCGGCGTCGAATGGTTGCAGGTACATGTCTGTGAGTGTCTTTTCGAGGAACCGGCTGACGAAGAAGGCGAGGCGCTTCTTGTCAGACGTAAGGCTTAGCCGGATCTTCTCGCCCTCGCCGGAGAAGAAAACCTCCCGGTCTTCGCCGGCGGGCGTTCCCAAAACGTGGTGGTAGGCGGCGCGGTAGAAGGGCCGCTTCGCTTCCATGGCTTCGTGGACGTAGTAGAAACTCTGGCCGTCCGGGGCGAAGGCGAATCCGCGCAAGTACCCACGGGGGAGGAGATCGGGGAGGCGCTTCCGAGTTTCGATTTCCAGCAGCTCAAAAGTCCCCATTCTCTCTCCCCCTTCTTTCACCTCGTACAGGAGCAACCGACCGTAGGAGGAAACCCGAAGTGGTTTCACTGCCGTGTACTTGCCAGTTCCCCTTTCCGAGGGATCAATCAGAAGACGATCCTCGCCGTCTGCGCCTTCGCGCATGTAGATGCAAGGCTGCTCTTGGTCCGGCAGGCGCTTCCTGAAGAAATAGCGGCCACCGGCGATTTGCACGGAGTCATAGGTCTCGACGGCGAGGAATTCTCGAATGCGCTCCCGAATGCGCTCGCGTCCCGGGATGTTGTCCAGATAGGACCGGGCATAGCGCGTTTGCTCCTCGATCCAAGTGCGCGTGCGCGGAGAATCCTGGTCTTCGAGCCAGCGATACGGGTCCGTGACGGAGACGCCGTGGAAAATCTCCGTCACCGGTTCAAAAGTTGAGCGGGGGACGGATGTCATCAGTTGAGACATTCAACCCTCCGGCCCTGCATGGAATCCGCTTCCTGTTTCATCCGCCGGGTCAGGCTTCGCAGATAGCCTTGGAAGCCGGGGACCTTCAGGCGTTCGGGATCTCGCCAGACATTGCCTGACGCCGCGTAAGCAAAGACCGCGATAAGGGGTGAGAACGAATAGGCTTGCGCAATCTGCTCAGGTGATGCGACGGAGCTCCAAATGCGAGAGTAGGAGCCTCTCAACCCACTCTCGAGGGTCGCAAGTTGCGGATAGTCTTTCCGCAGATGCGCAAGAAAATATTCAAAGGTCAGGAATGGATGGCCGACGTAGGCTTCGGCCCAGTCAAGGAAAGTGCAGCGCTCGGGGCCGACAATGATATTGCCGGGATTGAAATCGCTGTGGCCCAACGTACCGGGGATTCTCAGCGCCCCCAGGCGCTGAAGAGCGTCCTTCAATACTGCACTCATGTCCGATAGTTGCTGTTGGGAGAGAATTGGCGGCGGCACCTTCAATTGCTGCCTCATTAGCTCGGCCATGCTATCAAGGAAGGGGTCAACCAATTCGAGTAATGCCGCCAAGCGCAAGTCCCGGCACCCGGCCTCCAAGAGCTCGTCTTCTAGTCCAATGGATTCGATTTGCAGATTAGCGAACGTGGTTAGGGCAGTTTGCCAGGCGACGGGATCTTGGACATCGTTGAGAGTTACGCCACCGCCATCGGCCATGAGCCACCCATGCCATTCGGGTTTTGTTGCGAGGATGCTTGGAACATAATTGGGCAACGACCGTGCCAAGGCCTGCGAAATTGCGTATTCGTGAAGGTTTGGCGCGCCTACAGCCTTGAACCAGAAAGCAGCGTCCGTCGTTTCGAAACGGATCAAACTGAACGAAGAGCTCGCATTCAGTTGCCGGAAATTGCCCGTGAGTCTGAACTTCAGGGGTTCAATCTGCTGCGCAATCCAATTGCAGAGCTCGCGCAGCCATCCTGGTTTGGCAAATGGACCTTCATTGCCAGTTTCAGTGTCGTGGGAGAGGGTCCGGAGGGCGTTGCAAATCCTACGGAAATCCTGCGCATCCCGAAAGGAATCAATCATCAGCGAGGAGATGGGGACCCACAAGGCTGTTGGGGAGACGGGGCCGTCCGGACGGACGCATTCCATTGCCTGCAAAAGGGTGCGAGGCGTCTCGCTTGTTGGTGTCTCGCAGGGGCACGTAAAAAGAGAATAGGCATCGAGGTTTAGATGCGTTTTCACTGCGTTTCTGATTGGCTCCGCGATTCTTTGCCACCGTGGGATATCAACGGAAGGCAATGAGTGGTACGGACCATCCGGCAGACACAAGAGTTCAGACCCACCGCGGCGAGTGATGATGAGGCGGTACGTGTCCCGGTCGTCTTGTTGTTGTGTGTTCAAATTACCCTCTCGTGCGGGTTTATGCGCCGCTGTTTGGTGCGCGAGACTCGACAAGCCGGTGCTTTTCAAGGCACTCCAGGAATTCACGAACGTCGCGTTCGACAATGTCGGGACGAATGCGGAATTTGCGGCTGATTTCCTCGACCATCTGGGTTTCCGGGCAACCACGCTCCAGCATTTCAAGGATTTTGGAGCCCACGAGATTGAGGGTGAACATTTGGCCGTGATGGATGTCGAGAATGACTGCACCGTCGCGGTCGTGAGTGCTCCGCACTCCTTCGGCTATCTTCAGCACCGGTTTTCCCCTTCCCTGCTGATTCCAAGAACGGATGAGAATATGCAGTGGACACTGCCATGAAAGTAGGCTGACATCCACAACCGCGTTCATTTGTTCGTGAATCAGGAAATGGAATTCGCAATTTACTCTGAATAGGGCAGTTAGGGCCGCGAAACGCGAGAGTCCGCAGGCTGCACCCGTTCAGATTCGGGTCATGTTTTGGCGAATTTTAGTGAAGAGCTTGTATTTGCCTGTGGAGGAATCTTTTTTAGGGCAGGTTGTCAAAGCGGCTCGCCTCCGAAGCACGATGCAACTTCGCATAGAAGCTCCCAGAGAGTTCCAGTTCATGGTGGTGCCCGTCTTCGACAATTCTGCCGTGGTGGAAAACAAGTACGCGGTCCATCCATGCAACATTTCCGAGGCGATGCGAGATGAAGATGATTGTGACTCCCGGCAGAAATTCGGGAATCCTGTGGAGGAGTAAAAGCTCCGCTGGAGGGTCCAGCGCGGAAGTCGCTTCGTCAAGAATCAATATGCGGGGCCTTCGCAACAAGGCACGAGCCAGGGCTAGTCTTTGCCGCTGGCCACCGGACAGTTGACACCCGGCAGGGCCCAGAGGCTCCGACAATCCGTGTGGGAGCGATGCGACAAAAGAGCGGAGGTCAAGAAGATCGATGATTGCTTCCAGTTGCCGAGTTCCGACGAGTGGATTCCCCAGTCGAAGATTGTCTGCTAGAGTTTCGTCGAAAAGAACCGGAATGGCGGGTACGTAGCAGACCAGTGACCGAAACTGCTTCAGCGGTATATTTCTGACTTGGGATTCCCCGATGGTTATGGACCCACGGTCCGGGTCGTAGAGCCGCGCAGCGAGTTTCGCAAACGTGCTTTTGCCTGCGCCATTTTCACCAACGATGGCGACATGCGCTCCACTCTCGATGGAGAGAATGGGAATCGTCAGAAAGTCTCTCTTCCGCTTGTATCCGAAACACACACCGGTAAAACGAATATGACACACCGTAGAGTGCGGCATCGCGGGGCCGCAGTTTTGATCCCTCACAGTTGGGCGCAAGGCCAGAATTGCTTGGAGACGGCGGATGCTGGAAAAGGTTCGCTGCGCTCGTGCGTACGTTTCGAGGGCGCCACTGAGCGGGTCAAAGAGTTGGAAAACATAGCTGTAGAATGCGACGAGGCCGCCGACAGTCATGGCGCCGCGCAGAGCTGACCAAGCACCGAAACCTATGATGACCGCTGCTGCGGCCGCTATCGGAAGATTTGTCCAACTCGTGAATTGGATGCCGCCGGCGGCCAGCTTTACTTGGGAGCGGGCCACATCTGCAAAGAAATGAAACGCTCGCCTTTCCTGCCTCTTTTCCTGTTGAAGTTGTTGTATCTGTAGAACCGAGGACATGTGCTCTTCAAGGAAAGCGCTCAGTTCCGCTCTCGTGGCGTGCACTTTGTCGGACCGTTCCGCGAGCAGGCCGCGAAAATGGTGACGAGCGAGAACAAACGCCGGAATTGCGGGAAGAACCAGCGCAGTCAATCGAGGGTTCAAGATCAGCATTGCGGAGAGAGTGAATGCGGTCACAAGCGCCGTGCGCAAGATGGCAGGAGCCAGGTCTGATCCGAAATACGCAACCTCCTCGATCGGCTCCCGAAGTGCATAGAGTCTCGCTCCCACGGGAGTGTTCTCGTGGTATTCGGCGGAAAGGGAATCTAATCTCTCAAGGATTTCCTTCCGAATAGAAACCACGGTTCTTTGCGAAGCCAAAAGTGTCAAATACCCGCCAAGGCTCGACAGGATGGGCCGCAGCTCTGAACTTAAGAAAATCGCAGTAACTGTACAGATCAGCAAGGCAATGTTGCGATTTGGCAGGACGCGGTCGATTACCCACATGAGTACCAGCGGATTGACCAGTGCGAGCACGCTCGCCGCCGTAAGGCACAAAAAACTGGCCAAATGCCAGGCAAGAAGAGGCCGGATTCTCTGGTACAGCCACAGCAATTCCGAAGGAAGCATGTTCCGTATGAATTCCGAACGGCCGGCTGCGATTCAGCCCGATGGAATAACCTAAGCGCGTTGCCAGGTCGAGGGCCAGAATAAAGCCAAAGTGTTCGAGATTCCGACATGGGAGGACGAAAAGCGATGAAAACAAGGGAACAATGGGTTATCGGATAAAAGCCGCGCTGTTCGCTATAGGGTCAACTTCTGGCTGCAATCCGTCTCAAGACGGTCACAACTTGGCCGACTATCTCTGCGTCGCCTCGACTCTCATGAAGTTTAGGACTTGAGGGCCTTGCAGAGAGCGGGTGGAGTACGGTTATGTTGTCCGCCAGAGCGAACCGCGCGCAAAAATACGATCCGTCGCGTCGGGCAAGGAGATATACGGGCTGCTTCCACTCCGGTTCCGTTTCCGAAACGACGGCTGTTTTCATGCGTTGGTTGACAACTAAGAATGCTGCACCTCGCAGTGGGGCATGAAAGTCCTGCCCCATTTCTCCGGCCCAGAACACATCGCGCAGTGCAAGGCGCGACATGCCGCAGAGTTCCGGAAGTGCGTTACGGAGAAACAACGGGATCTCTTCGAAGCGGTCCACGAGAAGATTGATGAAGGAACCTCCTTTCGTTCCTTGTGCCTCTCGATGTTTACGGCGTGAACTAGCAGCCCGATGTGCGGTTTCTGTTAAGGCTTCTGGGATCGCTTTCTGCCCGAGTTTGTCCATGGCGAGCCCCGATGCTTCCAGGAAGTGCCAAAACCCGATGGAGTAGAGCGTGCAAAGGGTCACGACCTTATGGATGTGACGTGGGGGTGCTTCGGCGGATTCGTAATCGGAGAGGGAGCCGATAGCTGTGAAATAACGTTGATCGCCGAGTTCCTGCGCTATCCTGCGACTCATGGCCGATGCCTGCCGGAAGGACAAGCCGGCGCACTGCCTGCCTTTGCGGAGCAAGTGACGGAAGTCAGTGCCGGGAGCATCGGGTTGGAGGAGTTCCCGGCTTTTCGGAGTTGGGAGCGTTCGGAAACCCGAGGCAAGGCTCCTTTTTTTGAGGCTCCGGATTTCCATATCTATTGCCCCCAGGATTTTGAGTTCGGTTCCGATCTGAAGTTCCATTCGCGGCGCGGTTAGTTTTGTAGACACGAGCGCGACCCTGCGTGGCGCAACTTGTTGCAGGCGGCAGCAATTCAGACCCCGAGCGTGTTCTACGAGGAAGAGATCATGGGAGACCTTGCCGCCCGCTGCCGCTAGCCTCACTTCGGTAGCACGAGGGTCGGCTCGGACAATGCTGCCCGGAAGCAGTTCGGGGAAGCAGAAGTCATCCTCGGTCCCGACCTTCGCGTAGATGAAGGACACCCTGTTGATTCGCTGAAGTGCGGCGACTCGTTCCGTGACGTTTTGGGTGAGGATCTGAATGAGCGGAGTTATTCGCAAAGGCGGATCGCCTTTCCCCTCGAACCATTGAACAAGCGCGTGGCTATCGTAGAGGGCTGAGTCGAAGAGCATTGTCTGCGGGAATGACAGGCGCATCTGTAAGCGCGGAATGTCGTCCAAATGGAGGCCGAACACAGACAGCCACTGGATGAGGCTGTAGCCGGAGACGCAACTGAGTGCGATGAGCTGATAAATGTTGGGCGTGAATCCCTCATCGCGCAAATCAAAGTAGAGGTTGTGAGGAATGTGATAGAGCGATTGTCCTGGGAACAATCTCCGAGATTCCTTGGAGACTTGCAATAGACTCATGTTTCTCCTGCGCAGAATCTCACGAAGTTTCTCTGCCGGTTTGAGGCCGGGATGGAGCGCCGTTTTTCCGAGCACGGTCGTATAGGGTGTTTTTGATAGTTTCGTTTTCCCAAATTCGGGGTGCGTCTGGTGTCGCATGGGGACAGGACCGGCCTCTCAGCAAAAAACCAGACGTGCATAGGGAAAATCGGGACCAATGTGTGAAAAAAGTGATTGCTGACCGTATTTGTTGCCGGGCTCCAAGTAAATAACAAAGTGGACACCGGGCATGTTGCAGGCATCATTTGGCTGGACAGTTAACGATGTCCTCGTTACTATTGCCGCGAGATGGGGTCACGGAGTCCTAGTTCGCGCCCTGGAGAACGTCTCAAAAAGCTCCGAGAGAGTCTGCGTTTGTCGCAGCGCGAAGTGGAACGGCGAGGCCAGAAACTGGCCCAAGTGAAGGGCAATCCGGATTACCTAATCTCCCACTCCTGGTTGCGGATGATCGAAAATGGCAAGTATGTTCCCGGAATTCATAAATTTTACTCGCTAAGTGTCATTTACCATCGTCGCTGCGAGGAGCTCTTGGCAATCTTCGGGGTCAACCTCTCGGACGCAGCCAAGGACCAGGCGATGTTCAAATGGCCGGCAACCCACCTTGTGGGCGACTCGGCGGATACGGACGAGGGCACAATTCCTTTTCCGGTACGAGTGCGTCAGGAATTCCATGCCGAGGGGACGCAACTTCTAACGAGACTGGTGCAAGTATGGGGAGAGGTGCCGATAACGCTGATTCGGCAACTCGACCTGCGGAGGTCGCTCTACGGCTACCTGGGCTTGCGCGACTACTCTCTCTACCCGGTAATCCTGCCTGGGTCGTTCCTGCAGATCGACCCTACAGAGACAAAGATCAAGACAGGCATATGGCGGCAAGAGTTGGAGCGGCCGATCTATTTCATCGAACTCAGGGATGGTTATGCCTGCGGTTGGTGCGAATTGAAAGATGGACAACTCATTCTGGTGCCCCACATCACCTCACCGCAGCGGATTCGCAGGTTCTCCCATCTTAATGAGGCGGAAATAATCGGCCGAGTCACTGGAGTGGCGATGAGGATTGTCGGGGGTGGATTGTCCCCACTGTCGGAATTACCCCGAGGGGGACATGGCAAGTCATAGAAGTGAGACAGACCTCGTCCTGTAAACCTTCTTTTCAATGCTTAGGCTCCTCGTCCATGGCTAGCGCAGTCATTCCCGATGCGGAATTGACCCAGAACAGTGCCGTCTCTAGGTCCACGGAAAATTCGGTCATAATCGTAACGACAGTGTTTCGCATCAATTCCTTGGTTCGTTCCCAAATTGCGTCCTCTCGCTTCTCACGGGCAATGTCCGCTTGGGCTTGTTCCTCGGTGTCGTAGACGCCTACGGTCTCTTGATCCGAGTCGATAGCGACAAACTTGTCGCCGTCGCGCTCAATTCGGTATTCGAGTTTAGCTTCAGGAGTCGTCACAGGTTTACCCTCCCGCCGCGAGAATACCAAAAGACTAGGCGATTTGCCGAGAGGACCCGCAAGGAATGCGCTCCGACATGACGCCTTGCCTAGGCGGCGTCCGGCTCAGCTTCGTGAGGTGCGGCGGTTTTGCCTTGGATAAGGTCGGCGGCCTTCTGTGCCTGGGACGCGGCGGAAACAAGCAACCGAGAATCGGATTTGAGCCGTGCAATCCACGTCTTGAGATAGGCGGCCGAGTTTTCAAGAGTCTTCTGCTCGATTCCTGCGATGCCGCACAGCATAGCGGCGGTCATCTCCGCGATCAGTTCCTCCTTCGAGTAGGATTCAGAACCAAAATGAGCCGGATTATCGAAGTTGTCCCGGTGCAAGCGCTTTGGGTGTCCTGTGCTATGACCCAATTCGTGAAATTCGGTGGCGTAAAATTCTTCCGATGAATGGAATAGGCCGCGTGCTGGCATACCGACCACGTCATTGCTTGGGGTGTACCACGCTTTGTCGGATTGCTGGAACGCTGGTGGATTCGGCATGCTCGTCACAATCTGTTCGCACGTCTCGATCGGGTCGTTGGTACGGGTCTCCTCCAGAAGGGATGCGGGAATGTCTATCCCTTCCGTCTGCGAGAAATTGAACACACTGTAATAACGGAGCAGAAAAGGACGGGAAGTCTCTTTCCTGCCGTCTGGCGTGGTCGTCTCTTGCTCGTCGCCGACGTTCCAGAAGATGACGGGGGAAGACTTTTCGCCCTTGCGAATTTTCCCGCCCAGCTTCGCTGCCTGATTGAACGTAAGCCAGAATCGTGAAGGGAACCCCTGCGAGGCGAGAGTAAAGACATTAAGGCCGCGATACTCCTTCTGCGTGATTAGGTTAGCGGGAGTCTGACAGGTCCAGGGCTTGCGCCAGGGAGCCACGCCGGACTCAAGCTGCTTGATAATTCTCTCAGTGATGATTTCGTAGACTCTTGGCATTGTGTTCGCTCCAGTTGTGTATTGCTTTCAGGCCCTTTTAGGGCATAAAAAACAACATGCTTTACTGGAGGCGGACCCTGGCCGTGGGTCGCGGCTGTCAAGCCCCGGAGCGTATTTCAGCGAAGCCCGGAGGGGCGCGGAAGCGAGCACGGTTGGGGCTTACCGAGCGGAGCTGCACAAGCGGGCTTTACAGCGAGGGCGAACTGCGGCCTATCCTACGCCGGGTAAAGCGTGTGACTCGTCCACGAAAAAACGCGGGGCCGCGCGACTGACGCGGCCCCGCATGGATTGGTGGTTTCTCTTTTAGTTCGACTTCGTTTTTGTTGTCTTGAGGAATGGTTTCTTTACCGGTTTCAAGAGTTCCTCTCGGACCGTTGCAGAAAGTCCCGCGGTGTCGCTTTTGTAGCGTGCAGCGGTGTGGGCGAGGTGCGAGTCTTTACGGGGCAGAGATTGTGGTATGACGCAGAGCCAAAACGAGCGCCTGGTGCCGCACTAGGCAGTCGAAATCCGTCGAACAGATAGTACGGTTGTTCGATGTCCGGCCACCACAATCATCTTCATTGTCTTCAGGTCTGACCTAACTGAAATTAGGCAAGAGCCAGGGGAGATTGGTGAGATCGTTAGTTGCTTCCGGCAAAGCCGCCTGAGAAAATCGGGATGGACAAAGAGTATGCAGCAAATGCCAGAAATCATCATCGGCCTCGAGGGACGGACTCCTGATCTTAACGAACTGACTTTCAGCCTGTTCGAAGCCGGAATGTTGGCGGAGGGTCTGGAGAAGCAGACGCCAGGCGAAGTGACCATTGTCTTGAAGGCGATGCCGCTACGGAAGGGAGTCGGTCACGGACTCATCGAAATCGGGCTGTTCATAGGACAAAACGTTGGCATTCCCTTGTTTGTGTGCTGGCTTTACGACAAGTGGAAAAACGCGGGCGAGAAACCGATCTCTGTAAGGATTGAGAACCACTTCTACCAGTTCGACACTGCGATTCTGGAGAAGGCTATCGAAGAGGTGCTTCGGAACCAAGATGAAAGCCTGCCAATTTCGCCGGACGAGAAGTGCCAAGTGATCGAGAGCAACAGACGATGCAATCGGCCAGCCGTTGCGGTACTGGCGCAGAGAACACGTGGGACCAAGGGCCAGCCGTCGAAGATCATACAGAGCTACCTGTGCGACGATCACGCCAGGCGAATGGAAGCAACCGCAGGACCCCACACGGTCAAGCGCTTCAGGCAGTAATGTTCGCGTCAGGAGAGAACTGTGTATGCACCACCCCCCACCTTTCAGCGAGACAATCCCCATACTGTCCCTCATCGTTGCGCTGCTTGCCGTGTTTGTCGGGCCACTCATCACTCTTCGTCTCGGTCAGAAGCAAGCCGGACTGAGTGCGAAACAGCTTGAACTGTCCCGCCGAATCGCCAGCAAGCAGATCGTCGCGCCAATGCGCCAAGCCTGGATAAACAACCTAAGAGACAAGGTGGCAGAACTGACAAGCGGCGTAGTTCACTGTTACAACCGGGACTGGAGGAGACCGCTGCACCCGCCAGACGAGTGGAAAGACGAAGAGCGAAAACGCCTCACGCTGCTTGAGCATGAGATACAGCTCTTGATAAATCCAACGGAAGCCGACCATAAAGAACTGGTGGAGACAATCCGAATAATGATGGCTGCACTGGATAAGGGGCTGGACGGCACGGGACATCTGTTTGCTGCGCAGGAAAAAGTTACCGCCATTGGGCAAAGAATCTTCAAGGCAGAATGGAACAGGGTCAAGGAGGAGATCGACAACCCTAGCGGGCGTTTCGAGGCGTCCGGGTTTGCTGACAATCAGCCGAGGGTGATTACCATGCCGTACGAACGACGGCCCCCGGGCTTTATACCAACAATTCTTCGCCTGCAGTAAAGACGCCGACCTGGCTCCCTGAAATGCAGGCCACTCCAGTTGCCGCCTAACCTTTTCGCAGTCCGAAACGACAGATGGGCTTCCCCTTAACCGTGTCGGGCCGCGACCACAGAGTGTAGCCGTTTGCTAGCGTGATTGCGTAATCCCACGGCACACACTTCTTCGGCCTCGGGTTTACTACCGCCGGCAAGGCCCTTGCGAAGTTTTTCTTTACAACCAGTTCCTCGACCGGGATATTTTGAGGTCCATAACACAAGCCTCTCTCTCCAAGTAAGAGGTACTTCGCGTCGTTTGAGACTAGAACAAGGGCGCACTTAACGGTGCTTTCCGCCCGCCATTCACAAGCTGACACGATCTCGACCGGATTCGGCACCCGCTCTGGCTTATACGGTTCGCTGGTGCCAGACAAAAGTCGTTTTATCTCAGATTCGGTTTCAGTCTCCAACGCCTCTTTCGTCAGACCGCGCTGTTGTGCAATTCGGCGTGCCAGTTCCATTGATCTCCCGTCCAGAAACTCGAACCTATTCCCCAAGATCAGCAATTCTTCGATCATGTGGGCCCGCCCGTCGCTTGAAAAGAACTGTGTCGCCCTGTCCCAAAAATAGTGGTGCGCAAGTTCATTCCTGTCGTCGACCGCTTTCTCCAGAGGTTTGAGCAGTGCAGTGCAAGCGGGGTCAGACAGCGTCGCGAATTTTCCAACAAGCGGCCCAAAGGTAGACTTAAAATTCTCTGCTAGACGCGCGTCATAGTCCCAGGCAGTCATTGGTTTTGAGTCACCGAAAACTGCAAGCAGAATTGCCAGCGCCCGTTCCAAGTTCTGGGCTTGGTACATCGCGAGTCCGAAATGGGCGTATACTTCGCGGATCTGTTCGCTTTCGGCGTCTAACATATTGGAGGCTCCCCTTAGCGCGGATTATGCCACGAGCAAAAGCTTGTACTTGGGGCCTGGCGTTCACTTTTCGGACGTTATTCATGAAACCAGTAAAACCAACTGCATCAACAAGAGTATGGGGCGATGGGAATCGAACCCACGGTCCCAGCGTGTTTTGACGACCCAGGAGTGGCCGGAAGTGTTGACCGCCTAGATTCCCACCAGACCGTGCATGAGCTGGATAAGACATGTCGAGCTCATAGCGAGATTCTATAACCCATTGTTGGCAATGGCCTTAAATCGATTGTATAGCCATGCTTGACAAATAATGCCATCCATGGCATATTCCATCCATGGCATGGGAGGTTGAGTACACTGACGGCTTTTTTGGCTGGTGGGACGGGCTTAGCGCCGAGGAGCAATTGGATGTCAAAGCTGTGGTCGACGTACTAGCAGAAAAAGGGCCGGGCCTCCGCAGACCTCGTGTTGGCCCGATTGTGACCTCCCGGCATGCGAATATGAAGGAGTTGATTATTCAACATGCCGGCAGACCCTATCGGGTATTGTTCGCGTTTGACCCTAGGCGTACGGCGATTTTGCTGATTGGTGGAGACAAGACCGGTAACGATCATTGGTACGATGAGTTTGTTCCAGTTGCTGACAGTCTTTACGACGAGCACATTATTCAGCTAAAGAAAGAGGGGAAGATCTAATGGCCAAAAAATTTGCAGAGATCAAACACAAAATGTCCCCGCGCCAACTTGAGGAAGCTAGAACCAAGACGCAGGCAATCATAGCTCATATGACTCTGGATGAATTGCGCGAGGCGCGAAGGCTGACTCAAGAACAGCTTGCGTCTCTATTTCATGTGGGGCAACCAGCCATCGCAAAAATGGAAAAACGGACGGACATGTACTTGAGCACGCTGCGTGGAATTATCCGCGCAATGGGCGGAGAGCTGGAAATCCGAGCCGTCTTTCCCGATGGAGACATTCGTATTAACCAATTCGAGGACATCAAGAAGGAAGCGAAGGCAAAAGGTGCGCCCGCGCTAGCTCCTGCGGGGGTGTAACATCGCGGCCTCTTAAGAAAAGCGGAAGCCTGAGGAGTTTCCGCTTTTTTGCGTTCTAAAAGTCCACTTGGTGTCAGGGAACTCTTTGGTTCCAACTAGGGATTCAGAATGCGAGAAGTGCTTGTTTCGGCCGACTTCGAAAATCCGAGACCTAGTGCCGCACCAGGAGGTCATATGGAGCATGCCGGATAAACGAACCTTGATACTTCTTCTTTTCTGAAGGATGTCTTGGTAGGTACGCCAGAGATCGAACCCACGAGATTCGGCTCAATAGGCAGTTCTAATCATATTTCCGCTTTTTCCCGGAAGTGTTTCAATGACTTTACTCATAGTGATAGCTTCACGGGAAAGTACCGGAGAAGCAAAAATTACTACACTTTGCCAGTACAGGTAGCATTTGTGGGCGACGCGCGCAAACACCATTACGTTCCCGTCTTCTATCAAAAGAATTTCACCAACGCGAATGGCCTATTCTGGGTTTACGACCGCCAGCGCACTGCATCTCAGGAACTTGCCCCCAAAGTGGTCTGCTCTCAAAAAGACCTGTACGCGATCGTTCCTTCTCAAGCCCCCAAGGATCAGCGGCTTGAGTCCCAGGCGCTCGCGATCGCTGACGGAATGTGTGCAGCTGCTCTGCGTGAACTCATAACCGGAAAAATGCCGCCAAATTTGACCACCATGGCAAACGTTGCTTACTTCGTTGCACTCCAGGCATCGAGACTTCCATCGACTAGCAAACACATTTCTGACGTCTACCGGAAAGTGGCCGAGGAATTCATGCGGCTTTCTGCTGTGAGCGTCGAGCGAATGGAGGAACTAATCAACCAATATTCAGAAGCAACCGGCGAAACACTTAACGTGTCCGCAGAATCCATGGTCGAAGCGATAAAGGGAAATCACCTTGAAGTCGTGGTGAGTGAGCGTCCATTTTTGGAGCACCTGTTTCGTAACGCCGATTTCTTAAGCAAGGTATTTATGGGAATGTCCTGGGATATTTTACTGGCTCCTGCTGACACAGGTTTTATTTTGTGTGACGACCCGTTGGTGATCGTTCCACCATACGGCGGGAAAGACATCGGCGTCGGCATTCCTGGAGCGGTCAAATATTTCCCACTCAGCCGACTGTGTTGTCTCCGGATCAGCGACACCGGGGAGACAATTCGGTACCGGAAAATAGATAAGGAAAAGGTCGCTGCGATAAACAAAAACATCGCGGCTAATTCCGAGAGGTTCGTGATGGGTCCTGACAGGGCTCAGCTTGAAACGGTTGTCAACGACAGTGGTTCCCAAAAAATGGATCTGCAACCGCGGCGTAAGGTTTTTCTGACGAACCAGACTGACGGCGGTTCACTGCAAGTGGTGGCAACAATTCCCGGCAGATACTTCTATGTTGGCGAGAACCACGAGGCGCCCTAGAATGGTCGCCAAATCGACTGCTACTTCCTTGCTGGCACAATAGTCTTTGCCCTCGTCCCAATGGAAGAAGAGCCGGAGGGAAACCCAAGCTCGGAGCGAGAAGACCTCCCGGCATGTATGCGGATGAGCAGGTGATTTTGGGCCGAGAGAGAGAAGTATTTCCCATGCCAAGTTCTCTGGCGACGGTTATCGCATCCATCCGGCCCAACCAGCATGTTCCGAATGAGTGCGTAGTACGCTTGCGTAGCGAACTCCTTAGTCCTAAGCTCGTTCCGAAGGGAGCAGCGCGATGGCCGCACCTCGGCGCAGTCACGAAGATCGGGAGAGCATCGTAATCGCCGACAGAATGCACCGGAAAGTTGACGCGGCGCTCTCTGCGACTGGGACGATTGAGCCGGAATGAGTCCAAGCCTAGAAACCCGGCTTCCCCTTGAACAGTTTCACCGGCATTTTGTGGCCACCCACGAAAAGGACAAAGCGGACCGTATCTTTGCCGAACTCGCGCAGCGGGCGGTGGAGTCCCAACGGCCCTTTTCAACGCTGATAGCCGAATGGATTGCATCTCGGTACCGACAGACGGCGTATCAAGATAACCATTGGTACGCCAAGGAGGTCCGACTCGATCGTTGCTTTAGCGCCCACACCGACTTTCGCTTGTATCCGATACCAAAGGATCAGCGATTTGTCGACTTCCTGCCGAGTTATCGGCAAGAGATCGAGGCTGGCTCGTTCCCGTGTTCTTCCGAAATTCGCGCTCCGTGGTCGACGCTCATGCCGGAACCACTAGTTCAAGAACGTGGCCCCGCAAACTATTACATTCTAGATGGGCAGCTGCGAGTAATCCGGCACTGGTACCACGATATTCAAAACTTGAGAGTGTTCTTATATAAAGGACAGGGCAGCGTTTGAGGCAGGCCGAGTATTATTGGCTAGGTCCGGTCACTTCCTCTGCGGAGAGAGAACGTTTCGGCGTTTGGTCCGAGAATCGAATGTGGAAAAATGACTCATTGAGTGGCCCGAGCGTCACCCAAGCATCGGCCAATTCTTCACTAGTGAAAACGAGAGATACTCCTCTTTTCCCTCGAAACTCATTTTCGATCCGGAATCCATCCCGGCGAATCTCCTTCAACTTATACTCGTTGGCATAAATCTGAACACTACTGACCTTCTCGGCGAGACTTCGATTCAGGTAGAAAAGGAACATGGACTCATCCAAATCCAATAACCTCGATAGTGGTATCAATCGTATGAAAGTATCTTGAGAGAATTGGATTCCGATGCTTTTCACGGAATTTCGGCCAACAGAGGTGAATGTGGCCGTTCGTTGATAGGCATATTCCGTTTCTCCCCCTCCGCCAGTGTCCGGCTCCCCCACTTGCGGTTCGTTCTCTGAAACTCTCATCTCCCATTGCCCTCCGCACATGCTATGGGTGATTCCAGATTTCCCAATGCGAAGCCCCTCGACGTTCGTTGCGTTGAGGCGCGCACTATTGTCCGTGGATCCGAATACAAAACTGATTAGTCCCTGGCTAGGCGCTTTGAGATGAACAAAGGCAAAGGCGCGAAAATGCCCAATTTGATCGCCGTCATATTCCTTATCCAGTTGGAAGACAACGGTGAGACCCGCCAGGGGAAGTTCTGCTTCTTGTAGAAAAAGAATGCGGTTCAGAACTCTTCGAACCTCTCCGAAGCCATCGGCGATTACACCTTGGATGTCATCGCCCCAACGGGCGAAAAATGTTGCCTGCTCGGCCTCTGACAGAGGGATGTCGAGGTACTGAAAACGAATACTGAACCCATCCGCACTGTCGAGCGCGATCCTGATGCGCTCCCGATCGAACACTTCCGCGTGTGCGAGTCCCTTCTCTTTCGCCTCCTGCACAAGGCCTTCCTTTTCGCCGATGGTCAGATTGACATTGGTCAAGAAGACGAACACCTCGGGCCGCGGTTCCTGCTTCAACGCTTCCCTCAAGTCTTCAGAGAACTTTTTCATCGCCCTTTTCTTGTGCTCTTCCGAATCCGCGGCCTGGTTGACGAATCCCACGGCGCCGAAGACTCGCTGTACGCCATTGAACATGGCCTCGATATCGCGTGCACCGTCCGGGCCGCCCCGCGGATGGCGGTGCCGCACGTCTGAGAAACGCTGGTCAATTGCGACAACCGCAAGGCACATCTGCTCGCGATGCATCTGGTTCGTGTCCAAATAACTCTTCAGACGTTCATCGGTGTCATAAGGCACGGTAAGACGGTCTCCTTACAGGACTCTCGGAAAATCCTAGTAACCCCATCTACTTATGCGCGGAATGCTAACACGGCCAAAGGCCAACTGCAGTATCTTCTGACCGGTGCAGGACCTGCGCCGTACACTGAACGTCGCGAACTGCTACTCAAGAGCTAAGGGCCTTCAAAACAGCAAAACACCCTGTTATTGACCGTCTAGATTCCAACCAGGTGGTCACTTCGTATTCTCGACTTCCTTACGCAGGGGGCCGTGCTTAGCGCACGAGAGAGAGTTCAGGCTGGAATTGTCGGCCCGAGAATTGGCGTGTACCATACGCTAGTAGGAAGAGAATCGTAAGACCGTTCCAAGGAGGGCTATTGCGGCATGATTATCAGCGACCGTTTGCGGGAATTGCGGGAGGAGAAGAAACTCTCTCAGGGAGACATCGAGAAGAGGACCGGTTTGCTACGGTGTTATATTTCGCGCGTCGAGAACGGCCACACGGTGCCGGCAATTGAAACCCTCGAAAAACTGGCGCGTGCTCTCGAAGTTCCCTTGTATCAGTTGTTTTATGACGGCGAAGAACCACCCAAGCTGCCTAATCTTCTGAAGCGGAAAACCTCGGACGACATCGTGTGGGGCAGCAAAGGGAGACAGGCGTCATACCTTCACCAGTTGACGAGATGTTTGAGCAAGGCGTCCGAGGCCGACAGGAAACTTCTGATGGCCATGGCTCAGAAAATGACGACGGGACGGACGCGCCAAGCCGAGGCCTCCGCGTGAAGCGGTGCGGGCTGCACCATGAGTACAGCCCGCCGTTGCATTATTACGTCGTTTTTTTCGTTTTTGTGACCTTCATTCGGCTGGCCTGCCGTTTGTCGTTCTTCTTCGAGAGTTCGGCTTTCACCTCACTTCCGAGTTTGGCGGTGTCCACCTTATAGTGGGCAGCGGCCTGAGCAAGGTTGGAATCCTTGCCCAAGGGCTGTCGAGGATCGTAGCCCGGATAATAGAGGTCCGAGGCCAGCGAGCAGACCACGAGAAAATGCTGCAGGTGCGAGTTGCTCATCTCGCGGACGGCCTTTCGGGCGACACCCTCGTAATCTACGGCCTGTGCGCCCCACGCTGTTTTCGTTTTCTTCTCTTCCCACTGATACACGCGGCAGATGCGGCGGTGGTTGTCATGGCCGAGACGCTGGAAGTAATCGAGCGCGACCATTTCGAGGTCGGCGCGAGACAGCGTAGCGGGCAGTTTCTTGCGAACGGCGTCGAGGATGCGCAGCCGGGTCTGTTTCTCGACGCGCTCCGCAAGGAGCTCCTTCGCTCGTGCGGCGCGTTCTTCCGGTGTTGGCTGGTACCGCGTCGCCTGGGCGTGAACCGGGCATTTCTCGTCGCGGCACACATGGAGGATGGTTCCCGCGCTCGTTCCGTCAATGACCACGGCGGGTTTCGTCTGTGGGCACTCTGCTTTCTTCGCCGTTCGGTATTGGCCGCTGTAGAGCACATCTGGCTTGGGACCATTTGCTTGCCACGCGGGAACCTGCGACACACGCAGCGGTTTCTCGCCCGACTCTTCCAAGGGTTTCACGCGAAGCTGCACGAGGGCTTCGACTTTGGAGCGATAGCAGGTACGGTCGGTACAAATGGACTTCTTCTGACCGATGGCCTCGGGAAAGAGAAGCGGATTCGTGCCCGTGCGTTTTAGACAGCGCATACAGTTTCCTGCGGCGGGCAGCAGGTTGTCGTCGTCCGTATCAAACGGAGCATTGGTAAGGTCCAGATGAACTTCGCGTTCAATCCACTCGCGAAGCTGCCGTAGGGGACGGACGAGGACGGGCTGAAGCACGCCGTGCAGCCGGATGTTGGCTGCGAGTTCTGCAAGCTTGCCCTCGTCAAATTGGCGGCGCGGATTGGTTTTGGACTCCTGAATGTGAGCAAGCGGAATGTCCTGCATCGTGCGCAGGGCTGGCGTAATGGTAGGCACTGTTGCTTTTGGTTCGAGTACGGTTGTCATCGCGTTTTTCTCCTTTCCTCTGGATTCCGTTCTCAGTACTCTTCCGGCAAAAGCAGGGTGGTGTGCTGACGATCAGCCTCGGTAATCACCCATAGGCGCGTACCCGCGAGGGTCGTGTAGCTGCTGAGGAGGCGGAAGCCTTTCTCCAGGCTGAGTTGGTTCTCATCCTTATCTTCCTTGGGAAGTTCTCCCCAATCGCCCGTGAGGTGGCGCGACAGGAATTCCATCGCGTTCTGTCCTGTCTTTTCGATAGCGGCCAGCGCGCCCGGTGTCGCGACGAGTTGGCCGAGGTCAAAAAGTGGTTGCTTGGTTTTCTGCATGACTGTATTTCTCCTTTTGAGGAATTTGGGCTTTGTTCCGCAGAGGCGCGGCCTGAGCCGCGCATACGAAACAAATGCCCTTCCTGAGAGGTCCCCGGCGCCTAGCCGTCCGCGCTGTCAAGGGCGTGTGGGTTTCGCGTTCACGGGAGCGAAGCGGACGCCCTTGACAGGAGAAGCGGGCGGTCTAGGCGCAGTCTTCTCGCAGGAAGGGCAAGAAGGAGAAACGACGGTTCTGGTGCAGACCTAGTGAGAGGGATCTTGCTCTGATAAATCTACAGAGGCTGATCCGCTGGTGTTTGGCCGGGCGATCAGAGCAGGGGACAGATGGGTGTTTCAGGCGTCTTTGGGAGAGAGGGGAATTAGACGGGGTGAAGCCGGACGGAGCTTAAGTGTGGCGAAATTCTCTGATGATGCCCTCTGCTCTAACCCCTGCAATTAGCGGTAGTTAGCCTCGGACAGAACGAAGTCCTGAGTTGTTACCCTCTTTATTGCCCCTTCTTGAGGGTATTACCCTTTCTCCGCCATAGTGCTGCGGGGCCACGGCCCAAACAAGCCACACGCCCCTTCTTTTGAAGTTGACGCAGAACGCGACGAACCATATCGCGACTCACACCGGGACACGCGCGTTCCAAGTCTGCTAGGGTGAATTCCCTTGGGAAAGCATCAATCGCAGTTTCGACCAGGGCCGTCTTTGCTCCACGGGGAGATTTTACCGCTCCAGCACGCTGTTCGAACTCGCGATAAGCGCGACGGAGTACTCCAAGAGAATAATTGAGCCAAGGGATGAGGTCGTGTTTTTCTTCGTGCCAGCCCTCGGAGCTTTTGCGTAGCGCTTCGTAGTAATCTTCCCGGGATTCTTCGACCAATCGCTCCAAACTGATGAAGCGCCCCACCTCGTATCCGTGTTGGTAGAGGCCGAGAAGCGTGAGCAAGCGAGATATTCGTCCGTTGCCGTCGCGAAACGGATGAATGCAGAGAAAGTCAAAGACCAACGCCGCGACGCTCACAAGAGGCTGAACTTCTTGCTGGTTCAAAGAGGCTCTGTATGAGACACACAGCTCTTCAATGGCGGCGGGTGTGTCCGCAACGGAAACCGGTCGAAAACGAATCGTCGGTGGCGCGTTCTCTCGGAATTCGATGATCTCGTTCTCCTTCTGCTTCCACTGGCCCTCGTCTGCCGCACCTTCATGTGTTGTTTGGTGTAGCTGTTTTAGAAACTCAGGAGTGACTTCTAGCTTCAGAGGATCGGCGTGAATCAAGCTGAGCGCCCGCCGATAGCCGCGAATTTCTTCCTCAGAGCGGTCCCGGGGCTTCGCGTTCCCAACAACGAGAGGCACCAATCTTTCGGGTGCAACGGTCACACCCTCAATTCGGTTCGAGGACTCGACGCTCTGAATGAGGGCCATCTCCCGGAGGGCTTTCAAGAGCTGAGGCGCTTGCTTCGTATAGAGCTGCTGCCTTCCCTTCGCCTCTGCAACGTCGCTAATTAGCCAGACAGTCGCTGTCGGGAGAGTGATTTCTTTCAGACGGTTTCCCCGGAATGACATCATTGGACAAGACCTTTCGCAACCACATAATGCGCTTCGATGTGCACTCTGAAGGAACTAGTGCGTAAAACTATCTTCAATTCGAACCTCGTTCGTAAGGTAGCCGGCAAAAGACAAGAGAAGCAGGCAAACAACGATTGCGTCTCTCGGTTCCAGTTCCCTCAGTTTGCTTTCTGGATTGCCGGCATGGCCCAGGCCTGGGTAATTGTTGCGGAACCCGTAAAGCTTTTTCAGAGATTCACGAATGGTGGTGTGGGGCCAGCACTGAAGGCAGTCACATAGATTGCCCAGAGTGTCGTTTTCTCCCCAGGTCTTTCCTGCCAAGCCTTCAGCGTAGATGAAAGCGTTCGTAAGGCATGCATTGAGCTCATGAGTTTGTTTAGTCCGGGTGTAACTGCCAAATGTCAGCTCGAAATTATTCATCAGATTCTTGAGATGCGGATCGGTGCCGTTTACGCGCGTCAAGTCTTCATAGAAACTTGCGAATACACCAGGGAGGATTAGGCGCACCCGGAAAGGATCGTCAATCCTGTATCTCAGGTTGTATTTCTTAATGAAGCTTCGGACGAGATACTTATAGAGTTTCGCGAATCTTGGTATTTCAAAATCCTGAATCGTGACGAAGGCGGATTCTAAGAATCCAACAACCGACAGTTCGTCGCCGAAATCTTGCGCACGAAGCTGTTCGAAAGCTTGTCGCGCTTGCAGAGGGTCGTTCATCGTCAACTCGAATTGCTTGTACTCTGGTGGGTTCTGCAGGGAATCGGTAGCGATGCGATACAAATCGATGAACAAATCCGACGGAGATCTGCGGGCCTTAGCCAGATTTGTCCACACCTCGGGCCAAGTATATTTCCAATGGTCAATCATTGATCCAATCACAACTCACCTCGAAACGCGCGGTCGAGGAGCGAGTGGAAAAAATTTTCCAAGCGGTGACCGCTGCTGGCTTGCTCGGCTTCCAACCCGCCTATTTCGTTCACTAGCGTTGCGAATCGCTTTTGCAGGTGGAGTGGCGGCAATGGAATTGTGACCGACCTCAGTTTGTCGCTGTCCAATTTTTTCGTCCCGTGTCCTGCGGTTGAAACTTGATTGAGCAAGTGCGCGTGCTGTGCTTGAAGCGACCAACGCAAGTACTCCGGCTCAATGGCCTGCTTGGTCGGCAGGAGCGCTTTCATATCTTGGTTAATGGCAACAGGCACGCGACAAATGCGAATCGGGACAGTGTGCGCTAAAATCATCCCGCGCACGACGATGAGCACGGTATCCTTCGGGATGAGTTGAAGGTTTGTCTTCTCGAACGCTGCCGTGCTGACATGATCCTCTGCGTCGGTGATTTCTTTGGTCTTCATGTCCTTCGGCGAAACCCAAGGCGTCATTCCGTTCCAGAACTCCGGATTTTCTTTCGGTGGAGTTGCTCCGCTTCCGAAGTCGACGATTTCGCCGAGCGGAACGCTGGGCGAGTGAGAAGTTTCCTTGAGCGGGTCGCCAAACATTTGGTCAAAAAGAGCAGGCAAGAAAGCTTCAGTGCGGCGGTCCGCGTTGGCGCGCAGTTTTCGCAACTCGTCCGCTGCGTCAAGGAGCTCCACTATCCGTTTTTGGTCCTCCAATGAGGGAACTGCAACCTCAAAGCCGGTAACCAACCCTATGTTCAGGTTCTTTTGAGTTCCAGTTGGGGCAAGTTGCTGAAATTGGGAGTGCGACCAGATTAAACACCAATAGAGAAAATCCTGCCGCAGTTCCGACTCATAGCCGTCAATCGCGAGCCATCCGTCATGGATGCAAGCACCGACTTCCGTGATAACTGGGCGACCAACTGATGCACTATTGCTGAGAAGCAGTGTTCCGGGTTCCACATAAACGCTGAGGTCTCGTCCAGCACGAGTGACACCTTCCTCAGTCTGCGATACAAAGCGACTGCCCGGGGGAACATCCCCAATCTTGAGCCATGGAATGTCTCCACCAAAATATCGAGGGTCTCCTTTCGGGCGCGGCGATGCGCCCCTGCGGATTCGAGCGATCTCACCAAGCTTCCTTGTCGTCCAGCTTGTCATTTCTTTCCCGCGACCTGTTCTAGTAAGGCATTCCCGCGGCGGACAATCTCGTTTTCCAGTTTGAGCACATCACCGAGAATCTTTGCAGGGGCATCGTAGTTGACCGCTTCGGTAGTCATCGGCTTGTATCGGCCCGCGGCGAGACTCCAGTCGTTGTCCCGAATCTTGTCAATCGGCACGCGGTAGCTGTTGGAGCCTTCGTGGCGACCGGGCCATTTGACCAGTACATCGGGGATGTCGCTAAAGTCATTTGGTGTGCGCTTGTCGTCGAGACTGAAGCCGTCGGCGGTGAGATCATAAAACCATACGCTCTTAGTTCCAGCGTTCTTTGCTATCCCTTTCTCGAAGATCAGCGCTGCTGTACCGACACCAGAGTATGGCTTGAACACACCGGAAGGTAGATTGATGACGGCCTGTAAGTCACATGTCGTAAGCAGTAACTCACGCACTTTACGGTCTGCCTTGTTGGTGCCAAAGAGGACGCCGTTCGGAACAATGACACCTGCATGTCCGCCAGAATTTAAGTGATCGATGAACCATTTCAAGAACAAAAGCTCCGTGTCCCTAGTTTCAAGGTTGATGTCTGCGAGAATGCTTTCCTTTTGGATTTTTCCAGCAAATGGGGGATTTGCAAGGATCACGTCAAAAGTCATGCCTGGGTATGGGCTGCCCTTCCCGGTGGTCAGGGGGTTATGAAATTCAATGTTGGCCTTCTCAAGACGGTGAAGGTAAAGGTTCAGGATTGCAATCTTCACCATATTGGCGTCGTTGTCATAACCGGTGAAAGCCTGTTCTTCAAGAAATTTCCATTGGGCAGGTTTCAGCAAGTCGCCGTCGCAAATTCCACGTGCGCGAGCGGGTTTCGAAGTGCTGTTGCAAAGTATGTGGTTATAGGAAGCAATCAAGAAGCCTGCCGTACCACAAGCTGGGTCACAAATACGCTGGCTTGGCATCGGGTTTACAAGAGCTACAATCATCTCGATGATGTGCCGGGGCGTGCGAAACTGCCCGTTCGTGCCCGATGTGGCGAGTTTGCTCAGCAAATACTCGTACATGTCTCCTTTGAGATCGTGACCTTGCTGGGGATCGAGATTCAAATCATGTATGGCCTGGACGACAGCGCGAAGTGTCGGACGGTCATGGATTTTGAGTGTGGCGCGCTCGAACAGGAGTTTCCCGGTGGCCGAAAGTCCGGGCAGATCGTGGAGCTTTTCAATTGCAGCCCGAGCCGCGTTGAAAAGTTCGTCGCCGGTCAACGTGACAAAATTCCCCCATGCATATCGTGCCCAGTCTCCCGAAAAGATTCGCCTGTAATGCTTTTTATCTAGACTCGCAAGCATTTCATCTTTTTCGGTTAGCAATCGCAGGAATATCAGATAGGAAAGCTGCTCAATGGAATCCATCGGGTTGTTGACGCCACCCGAATAGAGAATATCCATGAGTTGGTCCACCTTCTGACGAAGGCCCGAGGACTGGAAGTTGGTTCCGTTTTGCTTGTTGCTTTCCATGAAGATCTCTCCGCAGCTAGATGGTGCTGTTGCGCACAAGCGCTGACTGTCGCAGCGCTTCAAAAACGTGGTCACGGTCATGGAACTTCGTTAGTGCGGGGAGGCCGCCAAGTTGGTTGAACTGACTAGAAGAAAAAACGGTCATATCTCCATGCACAAAGCGTTGACGGGCTTCTGGATCATCTGCAACCAACTGTGCAGTCGCATTGAGCCATTTCTGCTCGTTGTAGCGCAGATTGAAGCGCGCTGCAATTGAATCGACAGTATCTGTTACTACTTGCTCTTTTGAAGGGATAGGCCGCTTGCCCAGTGCTCCATACACGAAAGTGGAAGCGGGGGCGGAAACGCCGTAAGAGAGAACTAGCTTATCGGAAGAATAGAACATCTCCGGCTTGTGGAAGAAACGCTCACCCAAAATAGTCTCGATTTTGTCGTCGTCTTCATCCTCAACAGCTTCGTGAAATTCTGAATCTTTCTGATTGAACTCGCGGAGGTCCCGTTCAAAGGAACCTCGAAAGGTCATGACGTCAACCTTTTCTCCGTCCGGACCGACAATTCGAACTTCCTCTGAGACAATTAGGTCGCGACCCTCCCATACTGGAATGCCTGGAGCAGCGGTGTTGGTCTTTGTGTCGGCTTGGCCCTCACTTGTTGGCACGTCTGGGGAAGGCTGCTTCTGCGTGTTGTCAACCGATGTATTTTGATTTTTCAGCTCAGTTGGTCTTGTTTTTCCGGTGGGCCGGGGCACGGGGAGAGGCACACTGTAATCGTACGTTTCCTCGAAATACTCAGCCACCGCACAAAAATCTAACAGACAAAAATACTTTTTGTCGTACTCGGTGTTCGCAACGCGAAATGTGTAGCGCCTCGTCCCACGGCCTTTGATTTGAATGTACTCTGTGGGCGAAAAGACTGGGCGCATGAGAACCACGTTCAGCAAATCGCGGCAATTGTAGCCAGTTGATAGCATATCGACGGATACGGCTACCCGCTCAATACGCTTGCCGTCACGAAAGTCCTTGGCTATCGCTGAAGCATCCGCGATTCGGGATGTGATCGTGACGGCCAGATTCGGCTGCATGTCGTTGAGTATCTTGGTCAAATTCGTGGCGTGATTTTGGTTTACTGCGAAAATAATGGACTTGCCGATTTGTCCCGCTGGATCACGCTGGGCATGTTTCACGAATGCGTCACACATGACCCTGTTTCGCTCCGGTGTAAAAACTTTCCGTTCAAGATCCTGGATTTTGTAGTTCTCTTCCTGCTCATTGATGACGACAGCCCATCCATTGTCCGCGAGGGCTTGGGTCGCGATGTCTGAACGGATGTCAAAAATCTTCGGGAGACAAAGGAACGGACCTTCAGGGTCCTTGACCGCATCCACGATGTCATAGCGGAAGGTCGGGAATCCCGGTTCGCAGCCAAAGTAATGATACGAGTCTCGAAGCTCGCGAGCTTCAAGCGCCTTCGGGTTCTCTTGTCTTAGTGCCTCGATATCGACGTTTTTTAGATATGCCTTCGGCGTGGCCGTAAGACCCACTCGCGTAGCTTGAAAGAACTGAACGACTTCGCGGGCATCGCCGTAAATGGAACGATGAGCTTCATCATTGATGACAAGGTCGAAATGGAAGGGCGTGAACTCGGTGCGATAGCGGCGGTCCACCATCAAGGATTGGATCGTCGCAACCACGACACTAGAACCCAATAACTCCGACGGGTGCCGGCGAGCAGTCTTGAATATCACTGGACTATATTCGCGAAGAACCACATTGAAGTCCTCCATAGTTTGCTTGGCGAGTTCAATGCGATCCACGATGAAGAGCACGCGCTCCGCATTGCGAGTGGCAAGAAAGCGGCGGATCAGGGCAGCGCAAAGAAGCGTTTTGCCTGTACCCGTCGCCATTTCGAGGAGAAACTTGCGGCGGGCATCTCGGTCAAACTGTTGAGAGACTTCGTCCATTGCCTTGATCTGATAGCCCCAGAGAGTTATGTCTGGCTTGAACAGTTTGAGGTAGTTCGGATTGACGATTTCCGTCATTAGGGGCCGAGGCGGCTGAAGATTCTTGAGTCGGAGACGTTCGAGGTCTGGTGGCGAAGGCAAGCGTTCGATTCGGTAGGCATCACGCTGGTCGGCGCGCGCGTAGTTCCAAAACCAATGCTCCCGGCCGTTTGAGAGAATTATGAATGGTGCTCGAACGTTTTCTGCGTAGCCGCGTGCCTGGTCCTTCGCGTCATAGGGATCGAGATCGGGCCGCTTTGCTTCAAGCACACACAGAGGACCATTCTTGCCCAGCAAGATATAGTCTGCCCGGCCATCGCGTCCACTCGACTCAAAGCGCACTCTGTGGGTGTCAAGGAGATCCCAGTCGCTCTCTCTGAGAGCCTGATCGATCAGAACACGCGAGAATGCTTCTGGCTGGTCGGGCAAGGAACCCTATCTCCCCATGAACTGGCAATATTCGTAGACCGCGTATCGAATGAACCGCTATTTACGATATTTTCTCCGAACAGGATTAGAACTTTGTACTTTATCAAACTTCTGACTGGTAAGCGTGACTGTCTTTGAACCCGTGCTTCAGGCAATCGGCACGGAGGCTTGCTCCGCGCCGATTGCATTGAGAATGTGGGATGCGGTTTTCTGGATGTATTCCAAACTTGCCGTCAACAGCTTCGCGTCGCCTTCGTAGAGCTGAATGTAGTCTTGCGAAGCGGATCCCGTATCCAGGCCGATGGCATGGCAAACCGCGAATGCGACAGCCTCCGCCTCAGTCTCGCGGCTCCGCTTCGAGGTGCTGCTACGACGCTCGTCGCGGTGCATCATTTCGTGCGCTAGCTCGTGCGTCAGCGTTGCGAATTCCTCAGCGGGAGCCTGTTCGGGCAACAAAGTGATCTTGCCTCCTGCGGAAGTGCCCCGCGCCGGAGCAATGTCCTCCGAATATTCAAGAGCGATGCCTTGCTCGGCGACAAACTTTCCCAGCAGTTCACGGTATTCGCGAGGATCGCCGTTGACCCGGCCGATTGTGGGAAGTTCTTGGCCATCTGTTTGGCTGATGTCGAAGACGTAGGCCGGGCGGAATCCGATAGTGGTTGATGATTCAACAGATTCCTCTTGTTCCTGAGCATCGTTTTTTCGCCGGACGATGGGAGCAAGAATCAGGATTCCTTTCTCGCCCTTCTTCACGAATCGCCCGAGTTTGTGCCATGCATGAAAGCCAGCGACGTGCGTTGCTGCTGGCTTCTGTGATGCGATGAGCATCACGTTCCGCAGACTGTAGCGATGGAATCGACCAATCGCGGCAAGATACTGTGTCAGCGTCTCACTTCGGCCCTGGTTGAGCGCGGTAATGAGTTGCTCGATAGCTTGATTTGTAATTTTCTTTACGTTTTCTGAATTCATTTTCTTTGTCCTTTCGGTGAGTTGAGAGTTGGTTCCCTCACACGGGCAGGGGAACCAAATCGCAACGGACTCGCGGAAAGGACAGAGAGCGAAGCGAGCTAGTATTCACGGCTGGAGCGAATGGCAACGGGCGTGACAGGGGGCGTTTCCCTGGCGGGACCGTGTGCAAGCGAAGGCCGCGTGGTATCTGAGGGCGAAGGAATGGCGCTACCGAGTTAGAGGTCTCGCCGACCGGTTGTCAGCAGTGGTACAAGACTTCAACCTGTTGCGTATACCTCTTAAGAACCCGATGTTTCTTATGTGGGGTAGTTCCGTCAGTTCGCAAGAAGAGTACGCGGCTGAGCGAGGGCAGCCAGACTGTCCGTCTTCATTGCGTTCATCGTTCGATTAAGGGGTTATCTTGAATCGTCGCTATGCTTCAGACTGATGTTTGAACTGTGCATGAAGGAGCCCCGCGCTCTCGCACGACACAGAGCGGCCCCGCTAGCGGCAGAGCGACAGCGGTTTATCGCACATATGCACGAGCGCGGGGTCGGGCTGGTCAACCTGCGAACCGCAGCGGGCCATTTGCTTCGGTTCGTCGCGATCCTGCCCATGCGCAAGCTCCGGGATGTATCCGAAGAAGAGTTAGAACGAACTGCTAGGCGCTGGATTGACGATCGGCATCGGTACAGCAAACATACTCCTGGGCACACCTCGATCCTGTATTTTCGCTGGATTGTCCGTAAATGACTCAGGTTTCTTGGGCGGCTCTTACCACCGGCTCGACGTGCTCAGCCATTCTCCCAGGAACTGGCGGATTACAAGGCTCGAATGAGCGGCGAACTCGGGTTGGCGGAAACCACAGTCTACGAACGTGGCCTGCGAGCTGCCAATTTCTTGCGATGGCTGGGGCGGAAACACCGGAAATTCGGCAAGGTCTGCCTTCGAGATATAGACGATTACCTTGCCGAGAGTGCTCGCAACTGGAACCTCATCACGCTATCGGGTGAGTGTGGTTTTCTTCGATCCTTTTTTTATCACGCGGCTCACCGCGGTTGGTGCTCAACTAGCATTGTTGGCGGAATCAGAGGGCCCGTGCTTCGTAGGGACATCTTTGAACCTTAAGGACCGAAGTGGAGCGATGTTCTGAAACTTCTTCGCTCCACAAAAGGAAGGAGTGTGATTACCATTCGAGCGAGGGCGCTCTTACTGCTATACGCCGTTTACGGGTTACGAAGCAGTGAAGCCACTCGGATTCGCCTATCGGATATTGACTGGGAGCGGAACTGCTTTACGGTGCGCCGCGCGAAGCGGGGCGGCCTGCAACAGTTTCCAATACAACCGGAGGTTGGGGAAGCGATTCGTCGTTATATCGACCATGTCCGGCCGAAGTGCGAGTGCCCCGAAATGTTCGTGACCTGGCGCAAGCCATTTCGTCCGATGCGCGCCCACACAATCGCGCGCTTCGTTGCTAGGCGAATGATCGCGTTGGGAATTCAGTCGAAGCATTACGGACCCCAAAGTCTACGTCATTCCTGCGCCACCCACCTGCTGGCAAAAGGCACGCACCTGCAAGACATCGCTGACTTTCTGGGGCATCGCTCCTGTGAATCAGTTCGTACGTACGCGAAGTTCACAAGGGAATCGCTGATGGAAGTAGTGAAAGTCGACCTGACCGTGGGACTATGAGATTTCCCCGGGCGATTGAGGAGTACGTGAAATGGAAGAATCTGAGGGGAATCAAATTCCGCAATGACAGCCAGCATCTAAGGACATTCTCGAAACAGGTGGGCGATTGTTCTCTCGATCTGATCTCCGCCGAACAGACGCTTTCTTTCCTGGACGGCAAAGGACTATCACCGGCCACGTGGTGGCGACAGTACAACGTGCTCAGGGCATTTTTCGAGTTTTGGATGTTACGGGGCGAGCTGAAACGGGCCCCGATGCCGCGACCCCGGCTGGCGTGGCCACAACCATTTAAGCCTTACATCTATTCGCGTGAAGAGCTGTCGCGATTGCTCCAAGCTACCAGGACATTCCAGTTTGGACACTGGGTCAGAATTGATCCGGTGGCCCTGCGGACGCTGATCTTGTTTATTTATGGCACGGGAGCGTGCATGCGCGAAGTCATTTCCCTGCGAGTGGATCGTCTGGACTTACGTAACAGGCTTGTGACACTTGGCGACGCCGGCGGAGGCCGAGCACGAACAATTCCTTTTGGTCGGAATTTAAGAAAACATCTTCTTGCCTATTCCAAATTGCGAACTGCGTCGGGAGTAACCACGGCGATTTTTTTCGTAGATAAGCAAAATAAACCAATGGTGGAGAGCACCTTGCGTGGAGGTTTCCAAAGACTTAGGCGGCATGCGGGAATCCGTCCGCGCACGAGCGATGGCAGAGAGCCCGGATTTCGCGATTTGCGTCACAGTTTTGCCGTACACCGCCTCGCCGTGATGTTAAAAGAGGGGAAGAATCCGCGGAGCTTGTTGCCGGCCCTGTCCGCGTACATGGGTCATGTAAAGTGGATTTGGGCGGAACGATATCTCTCGCTGACACCCGAGAGGTTTTGGGATCAGCTGTCAAGGCTTGGTCCAGTTGAAGGTCGGCCGTTAGGTCCAGGTAGAGGCAAGGATAAGGTAGATGCCTCCTACACGGCAGGAGAGGTGCGAGGGAGCTTGCATAAGGAGAAGGACGAGGGCGGCCAGCTGCCATTCAGCGAAATACCACCGCGAATCCGTTGGTAATTCCACTTTGCCAGCCTTGGGAAGCGTCTCTAGAACGACGCGCTCAGAATACCCACCACTGGAACAGCCCAGAGTCGGTCCACCGAAGCCATGGCACCGCCGAGCCTAGCATCCGCTTTGGGGAGTGCCAAATAAGTGGGCAACGCCACTGCAAGACCATCGGAATGCATTGAGATCCTATGGTCGTCGCTTCCTGAGCGCCCGGGCCAACTGTGTTAATCTAACCAAAATGTTTGAATATGACGTGGCGATTTCCTTCGCCGGTGAACAACGGAAAGAGGCAGAGGCAATTGCCGATTGCCTCAAGAAGAACGAAGTTAGAGTCTTCTACGACCGGTACGAACAGGCAGATTTGTGGGGGAAAGACCTCTACGAGCATTTATCTGACATCTACCAGAAAAAGGCGCGTTATTGTTTGATGCTCGCCTCGGCTGCCTACGCCGCCAAAGTGTGGCCAACGCACGAGCGAAAGAATGCCCAAGCGCGTGCGCTTTCACAAAGAACCGAATACATCCTTCCCGTTCGTTTCGACGAAACGGAGATCCCTGGGCTGCCAAACACTTTAGGATTCCTGCGATTTGCGGATTACGGTGTCCAGGGGGTTTGCGCCCACCTCCTCCACAAGTTGAAGTCCTCCAGTTTGTCAGAAGGTCCTACCACAGCACCTCGAGTTGTTGAGCCTGAACCACAGGAATTCTGGGAGCAGCGGAGGAGATTGCAGGATAACGATATCTTGAAGAAAGTGTGGTCGAAACCGCGCTGGCGCATTGCCATCCGTCCGACAGAATTCAAGCTTGCCCGGTTCCGGGATGTCGAGCAATGTCGTCAATTCATGCTGTCTTCTTACGTGAGCGTCGAGAGGTGGTATCCCTATCCGGGGTTCTCGATCGATGGACTGGAAACTGGTAACGAATGGGTCGCGGGTGAGATCGAAAAGTCAGAGCCGGACAGAATCAATCGTGTCGAGCACTGGGTTCTCTTTCGAAGCGCTCAATTCGCTCATAACCGCGCATTCGATGACATCCCGCAATTAGGTGATCGAGTCCATGTATTTGAAATCCTGGATACGGCGACCGCGGCCTACGAATTCGCTGCACGAATGGCGCAACGTGGGGTCTTGTTGCCCGAGGCTGCGGTTACGCTTGAGTTGTTCGGGCTGGCCGGTCGTGAATTAGTTTGGCCGAAGGACATCTTCGGAGGCTCTCACTTTCTAGGGCAAGACCGCTGGTGCCGAGATGAGAGCTTTAGTGTCGGAAGGCAATTGTCCCCGACAGAACTCCAAGCGCAAAAACGAGAGGTCGCACTCGAGGCAGCTTTGGAGATTTATTCACATTTTGGATGGTTGGATCCACCGAGAGACGTCCTTAGCAAAGCGCAGGCCGACAGGTTTGATTCCATCTAATGAATTCCACTTAAAGGAGAATGACGTTCTGCAGCTACTTCGAACCCCGCCGCTTGCTGTAGCGATGGTATGCCTCACGACGGGGTTTTAGCCAAAACTGAAACTCTTGATCGAATCGGTCTGAGGAATGAGAACGATGTGGCAAGCGATCAAAGTGCCGCTAGAGTTGAAGGATCGAACGTTGTCAGGCGATTCGGTGGCTACCGTCGTTTACGCTTACCGTAACAAAAGCAGGCCGGTGGATCCCCAAGTGGGGACGGACGGTCCCTAGTGAAGAAAGGAAAGTGCAAACTCTGCCTGTTGCAGAAAGATCTCCAGGAGAGCCATTTTCTCCCCGCCGCCGTTTTCAAGGCTCTGCTTAGCCCTACTGAGCGGAATCCACATCCCCGATTCGTCTCTCCGAACATAACACTAGACACGTCGCGGCAAATGAAGGATTACGTGCTGTGCCGGGAGTGCGAGCAAAAATTCAGCGAAAACGGGGAGCGGTGGGTCCTGTCTCACATGGCGAAGGACACCGGTTTTCCTCTTCAGGAAAAACTGCGAAAGGTTGCGCCGATCCGGTCCATTCCGACGCTAAAGACGTATGCAGGAGCCTTAATTCCAGCCATTGATGTTGATAAGCTCGAATACTTCGCTTTGAGCGTTTTTTGGAGAGCTGCGGTTCATGATTGGGCTCCGGTGCACGGCCAGAAGTACGAACGGCTCGAACTGGGCCCCTATGAAGAGACGCTTCGGCAATTTCTTCTTAGTTTAAGCCCATTCCCGAAAAATGTAGTTACATTGATCTCGGTTTATGAAGAACTGAATTTCACGAGGACGGCGTTTCCCCCGGCACGCGGCGAACGAGCCCCGGAGGGGCGCTCCTATTCCTTTCTCATACCGGGCATTCAGTTTAGCCTGTCCCTCGGGAAGGGGTTGCCGCCAGAGATCACGGAATTTGATTCGCATGGGCCCGAGCGAAAAGTCTTCATGGCCCTGCATGCGGGTTGGCAGGCGGACCGTCTTCGTTCCAAGCTGCTGTTGAAACAGTTGGGCCGTCCACCGGCGATTTGACCGTCTTATCCTCTGAATTGACGCCAGGATGAAGCAAAGAGGCATATTCCGGCTGCGCTTCACGAAGGATGGCCGTTGCGAGCCTCTCAAAAGCGGCTTCGTCGGTCATTTCGGATAACTTGCGGGTGGTGCAGCTCATGACCCTCGTATCTTCCCCGCGATGGTAGCCAACTTCAAACTTCTTCTATCTCATAGCTCGGGAATGCCACGACTTTTTCTATCTATCGTCGCCTCAATTAGCATAATGAGTCTGTGGCCAAAAAAGTTGCGGTTGTTCCATCGTGGAGAGCGACTCCCGATGGACGTGCGACGGTCAGAATCTGTCCGATACATCTTCTTTGTGGTCCCAAGCTCGACTCGCTAAACCAGCCATAGATCGTCGGGACCTGTGTACTTGATCTCCACACCACTTCGATCAGCGAGAACGGATGCAATAACGAGACCCGCGCGGTCGGGATTCAGATCATGGTCACTTTCAAGACGACCGAACCGTGTCGCGTTCGCCGAGAGCACAAGCGCGTCTCCACTTTCAGGATCACTATGGATACGAACAGCTTGGCCGCTCGGCGGGGGAGCAGCTTCGGCACTCCAAGCCGCAGGCACTTAATAGATGCGCTCGGTCCATACAGACGTGGCCCGTGGTGTAAAGTTGTTCCAAAACGCTGACCACATTTGCGCTGTCTCAGGAGTCGGCCAGTCGGCTTGCTGTGTCAGCGCGATCACCGCGTCAGAATTTAGCCACTGTCTCAGTTCGGTGCCGGAAGTCAATCGTGCGTCGGTATCCTGTACGGCCTTGATAGCCGCTAACCGTGAGGTAAAACCCGCCTGCATCAATAGGGCTGCTGATCGATTCAGGGTACCGGTCTCTACGGCCGCGACAGCGAGGCCGAGTTCCACATCCTCAAGGGTAAGCCCGTCGCCTATCGCATCACCATTTGCAATTCCCCTGACGCGTACAGCTTCCATCGCCCATGGCAGACGGTAGACAAGAGCGCCCTCAACGAATCGGAGCGCCTCGTCTTCCTGCCCGACAGCGGCGGGGGCGATGGGCAATCCGCGAAGCCACAGATTCAGAATGTCGCGCCAGTTGTGTGGGAGTTCATCCGGCGCAAACGGTGAAATCTCGAACACCCCTTCCGCAAAAGCCGTGATCGCCGCAATCGCCGCGTCGTTGTCACCATTGAGCATTGCACCATTAGCCTGCACCAAGAGCTCATTCGTCACTGCCGCTATACCGTCAAGCGCATGGCCGGTGTCGAGGCCAACGCCGGCAAGAAAATAACCACGCCGCTGGCGCGCGGTTGAGTTTGCGAAGACGTGTTGCGCCCGGTTGAGGAGGCCATTCTTGATGGCGGCCCGCGTCGCTTCGTCGGTGCGATTTAGCCGCCGCTCCCAGAGAGACGAACCAAGAATCTCATCGAGTCTGGTAGCTATATGATCATCCGGGATTTCCTGTTCGCCAAGAAGACTGAGAATGGCGGTGTCGAGGGACGCCAGATGCCCGTTCCATCTGTTGAGTTCAATCTCGCGCCTGACCGGAGTTTCGCCTGGAAGTTCCGGAAAAGTCCAAATGTTGGCATTGTTGAGAACGTAGTCAACCAGCCGGTCGAGCGGTGGTCGTCCTAGTTGACGATACATTCGCTGAATGAGGACTAATACGAGTTGAACAAGTCCGCTCTCCATCTCACGCGAACCTACTTCCGCGATAAGCCCTTCCCAGTCACGAAGGCGTTCCGCGTGACGGTCAAAGATCGGATACAAAACGAGACCTTCGACATCCACGAAGGCCCTTCCCGCCCGCCCTACTACATTCTTGAACTCGGAACTCTCGATTCTCTGTCGGTTCCGGAATAATGAGTGGAAGATCACCGCCGTCGCGGTCAGATTTAGGCCCTGAGCCAATGTCGGGGATGAGATCGTCACCTTCAGCGCGCCCCTGCGGAGAAGTCTTTCTATCTCTTTTCTGAAAGCCGTTGGAAGCGCGCCGTGGTGAATTGCGACTCCGAGCTTGAGGCATTGAAGAATAGGATGGTTTTCGCCCAGCCATTCGCGGCCAAGAACCAGTGCCGTCTGCAGCTCATTCGCATCCCCGGCAAACAGTGATGGCAACGCTCCACGAGCATGCAGGTCAATGATCCGGTTAGCAAAAGGTTCGACGTGAGCGCGAACAGGGCAGAACACCAGAACGGTCTGGCCGTCGCTTACCAGCCGCCATGCGGTCGCTAAACAGAGCTCTCCCATGTCCCTAGGAAAGGGAGTCTGCCGTCTTCCTATCGGTGGAATCTGCGCGGTAAGAAACCGTGGAACGAACGGCCGCTCATCCCCAACGCGGAGATTCAAACGCGCAACATTTCCGTTCCAGACGACCTCGCCGTAGCGCAGTCTGGTGGGCCTCCAGGAATCACTGATCAGGCCGCCCGGTTGGTCTCGTCGTAACCAATTAGAAAAATCATCCAGCTGGCCACCTTCAGGCAGTATCGCGGACAAACAGACAATCCGACGCTGGTTAGCGTCAGGCCTTTTCAACAAGCGCTGAATCTGGACTTCGTAACGTACCTCGCGCTCGCCGAGCCCGATCATGTGGCCTTCGTCGAGGACTACCAAGCCAACGTCGTCGAGGAGCGACGGGTCGTTGCGAAGAGCGAAGTCCAGTTTTTCCGGAGTTGCGACGACGATGTCGCGCTCCCTGATGGCGTCTTCTTCGAACCCACTGACGCCGATACTGCCATACAGAGCTGAAACTGTCTTTCCGAGCGGCCCAAATGTCCTTTGCATCCCCACCTCCGTCTGCGCGGATAGGGAGCGCAACGGCGTCACGAACACGATTCGCCTGCCTGCTGCAAGGCATCTCAATATGCAAAGTTCAGCAATACGAGTCTTTCCGGCCCCGGTGGGGAGGGAGACGACCAGATCGTCAGATTGATTGACTGCCCGCGCGGCGGCTGCAATTTGCGAAGGCCACAAATCGATTTCGGCTCTCTTGCGGCGCAACAGAAGTGCCAGAAACCGGCTACGAAGTTCCTGCCATGAGGCCGCTTCGGCCGCCGCCGGTATCAGGTGCAGATTTTGGTGAAAGCTGGATGACCAAAGATCACCGAGCAACCGGATCGCGACCCTATGATTCCACCACTGGGGAATCAAGTTGAGGTCACCGCAGGCACGAAGGCCGACGTTCATGGTTTCGATGGATTGAGTGACGAGAGCTTGGTCGCCATGCTCAAGTGCCAGGAGAAAAATGGAGATGGCGGAGTAGAAATTATCAGTCACCGCGAGGTCGAGTCCCTCCAGTACGAACGAATTGCCGTCGCCGTCCATCGCGGGTTGATCATTTGCCAGATGCTCCCATTGGGTCTGAAAGTAAGCGGCAAGGCCGGCATCGCCCCGTGCATCCCCCAGTCGTTCCGAGACAGTTAGTCGCTCAAGCTGGTCGAGGTTTCTGAGCATCAGGTGACACAATGCCACCTCGATTGGGGAGAAGTTATTGTCGCCCTGCACCCTTATTAGCAGCGAATATGCGCGTGCCGAGAATCGGCCAACGTGATACGCGGCCGCCGCCATCACATAATGAAAATCGCGCGCGCTGTCATTGCGATCACCGTTGGAAATGACGGATTCTAGGGCCGTCGCGGCCTGCTCAAACGCGCTTCGGGCCAAAATTGCGTCGCCGCCAAGGTCGAGCAGGCGAAGCCCGAGGCCTAGAAGCGAGTATCCGTAAGATTGCAGGTCGTAGCTGAGAAGCGCAGAAAATTCAGGAGCGTTCGCGGGCAAGGCGCCGTCGCGCCAGATCATCGATCGTGCCTGACCGCGTGCGAGAAGGCGCCCCCGGAACCCCGGCACTGAAGCAGCTTGGATATCGGCCTGGATTTGTTCAATCGTTGTCGCCATCCGCCATCACTTTCTCGAATACATCCTGCACGAATTGCGTGTGCCCCGCGATGCGGAGTCCCACGCCATGTTGGTGTATCGTGCCTCCATACCCTTGCAGACTCGCCTGCAAAAGTGCGGTCGGGTCGTTCCCTGAGAATGTGAACAACAAGTGTTCCACATCGGCGGTTGCTATGCCGTCCTTGAGCTGAGCATCGTCGATCGCGTCCGCCAGCCCTTGATTGCCCGTTTCCATTAGCCTTTCAGATACGAATGCAAGGGCGTGCGGCGACGGAAGGCCGCCGTCTTTCTCCAAGGCAGTGCGCGCATCTACCAAAACGCCGGCGGCAAGAGCGGCCCGGCTCTTGGCTTCGCTCTTAAGGAATTTCAGGCGTCGATTTTCTGGATTCTGTTCGATGCCGATAATGTCATCACCCCTCATTGCCATGTTGCGATGGTCTTTCCACCGCAGTCTCTTTATAGGCACTTCATAGGGCGTGTTTTCGGCGATGTACTCAGTTGCAAGAATTTCACCGAGATCACCAGAGCGAATAGCCTTGCTCTCGGGCAGTTTTTGACGCACAAACTCTGCGGCAGCTGGCTTTCCGAGTCGTTCGAGAACGTGCGTAACATGTTCTTCGGAGGCGTAGTGCCCAGGGACGATTGCAGCAACTCTATCTTGCGCATCAACTAGATGGTCGTCGGAACCGGAAAGCACTTTAAGGTCATGTCCGTTCACAACCTGTTCTGCACTCTCGCACCATTCGTCAAATTCCATGATTCATCCTCCTGTCTTGTCGATGTTCACCCCTCTCCCTCAAATGAAATCGAAAAAATCTGCCAGCAGGAGGCCGTTCACCGTTCGGTTCCGCGCATCGATCCAGGAGACCTCCACAGAAGAAATCTCCCGCAACCGATCAACCAGCACCATATGCTCCGTCTCCTGCAGCGATCTGCCGTGCCTGTCCGGACTCAGGAACACAACCCGCGTCCGTTCCGGTTCGAAATACCTGACGAACGCCCGGCATGTCTTTACGACATCCGGCATGTTGTTTCTGGCATTGGCCTGAAGCGCTCCGGCAAAATTCCATCGCTTTCCCATCCTGGGAGTGTTTTCCTCGATTATCTCACCTGTTTTTGTCAGGAAATTCTTTCGCCCGTGCCGCTTTCTGCCAATAGATTCTCCCGCTTCGTGAGGCGAGGTCAGGCGCAGGTACAGGCATCGCTCATTGGACAGGCGGTAGAGTTCGAGAAGTCTTCTTTGCGTCGGTATATCTCCGCCCGTTCCCAGACGGACATCACGAAACATGCTCCGCAGCTGGTTGCTTTTCCCGGAATTCGGTTCACCCACCACAAACAGGGCTCTTTCGAAATGGTAAGAAGGCATCAGCTCTCCTCTTCTGTGACATCGTCACTCCGTTTTACGTCCATGCGATCAATCCTCAGCTATTCCGTTCGTAAGCTTGTTTCAGCCCCGTACTCGGCCGCTCGTTGCCACTGTCAGGCGCAGCTGGTGCAATCAGCATCTTAACGGCGAGTCAGCGTATAACTCGTGCTTCGGCCACCTTCCGGGCTGCGTGCCAGAATTCCCCGTTGAACGAGGTCCGTGATATCGCGCTGCGCCGTGTCCTGCGATGATTTCGTCAGCTTCGCCCATTTCGATGACGTTAGCTTGCCCTCGAAGCCATCGAGAAGTTTGTTGAGGATCAGTCTTTGCCGATCGTTCAGCGGTGACGCGCCAACGCCCTCCCAGAACCGGGCCTTCGTCAACACGCTTGCCAGCAGCGTTTCCGCGCCGTCAATCGCGTGGCCCAGGCATTCCAGAAACCATGTCAGCCATTCCGTTATTTCCGTCTCGCCTTTTTGCGTATGTTCCAGCAAGTCGTAATAGGCCTTGCGTTCCTGCCGGATCTGCGCCGACATGCTGTAAAAACGCTGCGAACTTTTTTCCGAGCGGGCGAGGCACAAATCGGCAATCGCGCGCGCGATGCGTCCGTTGCCGTCGTCGAACGGATGAATTGTCACGAACCACAGATGCGCGATCCCGGCCTTGAGGACCGGATCGACTTCCGGCCCGTTGTTGAACCAGTCCAGAAACCCGCTCATTTCCTGCACAAGACGCGGCGCTTTTGGCGCCTCGAAATGAACCCGCTCTTTGCCGACCGCGCCGGACACGACCTGCATCGGGCCGTCGCTGTCGTTGCGCCACCCGCCAACGGTTATGCGGCGCATACCGCTGCGCCCCGTAGGGAACAGGCTTGCGTGCCAGCCGAACAGGCGCTCTTCCGTCAGTGGCTTGTCATAGTTCCGCGTCGCGTCGAGCATCATCTCGACGACGCCTTCCACGTCACGGTCGGCAGGCGTCAGGCCGCCGACATCCATTCCCAGGCGGCGCGCGATCGAGGAACGGACGGTCGCCGGATCAAGCTCCTGTCCTTCTATAGCGCTCGATTTGACGACATCTTCGGTCAGCGTTCGCAGCACGGCTTCTTCCCTCAGCCCAAACCCGAGCGCCTGCATTTGCCCCAGTAGCCGCCCCTGCCGATGGCGCACTTCGGCCAGCAGACCGGTGAGGGCCTCGCTGTTCCAGTGAAGTTTCGGCCATTCGGCCTGTTCGTGGATGTACATACTCATTCTCCGCATATCATGCGTAGATTATAGGGCTTAATCTCCGCATTGGCAAGCTCAATCGACGCAATCTATGCGGTGAATAGGGGGTCTAATCTCCGCATCCAGCCAATTGGGCGTGTCCGGCGGGGCGCCGGTCGGGCTCTAGGCGCTCGAGCCCCGAGCCTTTCGTCTCGGCCCTGAGCCTGCCCCTGCGGAGGCAGGGGTGACGATCCCTCACGCAAGGAAGGGCGCCGTATAGCAGCAGCAACAGCCGCTTCACGCGGGCGGCTGCCAGAGCTGATTGATGATCTCGCTGACAATCTGAAACGACCGCAGGGACCAGTTGTGAAGGTCCGTGCTGCCGTGTGCATAGTCGTTTCTCAGCTGGGGCAGCTGGTCAGGGAGCATTTTCACGTAATCCCAGTCCAGATCCTCCGCTGTGATCTGTATGTCCGATTCGTCCCACGTGACCACGGCGAGGTTTTTCTCCGACACCTCGTGGAGCTTTTCCATCTCCACGCGGGCCCGGCTCCTGATCTCGCCGCGATTCTGCCACGCCGAGAAGCCTTCGTTCCTCACCAGCCCGTTGTCGACAGCGTATTTCAGCAGAAGACGCAGCGCGGGTCTCTTGCCCTTGATCTTGCCCGTCCTGATTTCCTCCTTGAGCCGCTCCCGCAAAGCCAGCTCCAGGCACGCCAGGCACTGGTGCTCCGCCACCGGGTAAAAGCGGTAAACAAACCACGCATACAGATATACGTTTCTTGCCGTCTCGAACTGCAGCACGATCTCCTGCGGCACGCCCGCATGCAGCACATAGGCTGATATCAGTTCATGGTGGTCGGCCAGCTCCATCGGGCGCGTACTCCCGCTTGTCCGGTCAAACATCGCGAACATCGTGCTGCGGGGATCGGGTTCGCACACATGTTCTGCAGGCCGCAGCTTCTCAAGGTCGAATTGTTGCTCTGTCATTGTTCTGTCCCTTTTCCCGATCATAAAGCTTCTGCCCGTCACTGTCTGCTGAACCCCCGGTCCCTCATCGCTCCTGTCCGGTTGCCCTCAACAAGCATGGGACTCTGACCGCGCGCCGGCAGACCCACATGAGTGCACTCCGTGCCACAAGCAGGGAGAGAAGCAGAGTCGCCGGCAGAATCAACGATGGCAGGCAATTCGTGCTCTATGCGCCACAGGAATTTGCAGAGCAAGGCGAACGGACCGCAGAAGAACTCCGACGCTTGATCCGAGTCGAATTCGGCGCATTCGCGCGCGAAATCGAATCCCAATTCGTGCCGACCGAGATTCTCGGAGTTCCGCCTGATTGTAAAGCTGAACAGCAACCTCACCATGCGCGACGGGTGCGCCTCAAGGAAGAGCGGAAGCAACGGCAATTCCTAAGGGCGAACCGCGGGCCTGGCGCCGGTCCAATCAACCCTTGGAACCTCAGGATTTCCTCGGTCAAGCCGCTTATGCGTATTTGCGCCCGAGGGCGAAAGCACCAAGCTAATCGTTGCATTACTGATGACCCAACTCTATTCCCACTGAATTCCCCGTGATGTCGGACAATCCAGAAACTATCCAAGGACTTGGTTCTGGGAGATGAATGGATGAATGTGGGAGATTGCTTCGGAGTTCGTGAACTCTTCCCAACCCACAACCCAACCCACAAAATGGGATGTCTTATGCGACTTCCGCGTAGTTTGGCAGTCCCCGCGGTCTTGTAAGTTGTTGTAAAACCTAACCACGCTACTCTGATAAGGGCGAGGTCTGTGGTTCAAGTCCAGCCAGGCCACCATTTAATTTCGACCTCAAACAATTGCACAGTTTGGGCCGAGCATTCGGCTATGGACCGAATGCTTGGGCATGCGAATCATCGTGATTGCTCCACAAGAGTAGACGTTTTCAACCAAATCTGCAGCCTTTCCTCCGCCCCGTTCTGCAGATCTGAACGAGAAACTACTACCCCTGACCGAATCGAAGTTTCCCGAGTTCCGGATCGAAGGATTCAATCACGCTGCTGCTACTGCCACGAACCTCCGGGTCACAGGAAGAGGTTTGAGCCAACAAGCGTGGGGCATCATTTATGGACAAGTCTCGCTGAGCGCGACGTGATTGATAATCTTTATACACTCTGTTTTGTTAGATAGGTGTAAACTCGAAATTGCTGTGATTTGCTGCTTCCTTGGGAAATTTATCTGCCCCATTTTGGGCCCAGCTAACTGGACACTGCGGCGATTCTGGATGAAACGCCGGACACCGGAGCCGACATGGCGACGTTTCTGAATGTAGGGCGAATGGATCGCGCCTTGCGCGTGGGGCTGGGGATCGGTCTTGGGATTGCGGGAATCCTCGTCAATGGTCATCCTTACCTTGGCTGGGTGCTTGGAATCTCCGGAGTTTTGGTAATTCTTAGCGGTACCTGTGGGATATGACTGACATATCGCGTGCTCGGGCTGAGCACGAAAAAGAGTAATGATAGGACCGTCTGACCCGCTGGTTTCCGGTTTCCCAAGCGATGGTTGTTCTCCAGTGCGGGCAAGCACTAGCCGGACTGCCTGAAGATCAGCGCGAGTCCGGCTTGGTAGCACAGATGAGCGCATATCCGAGTTGTCCCCGTTTGACCGCCGCCATTGCGCTGCCCGCCATCCGCTTGGCCGCCCCTAGATCAACACCGGGCAGTTGGAGTTTGTTCAGCCCGGTCATGATCTCCGTGCCCAGCAGTTTGACGCGGACTTGATTCACCATCTCCTCAAGAGCGTAATTCTGCTGATTGATGCTGCCCACAGAGAAGCCAGCACCTTGAAGGAAGTGGGTGTAACCTTCCACGGTCTGAGCATCGCCGATGCATGCAATCCATGCGAGTAACCCGTCTAATTCCGCCGGGAGTACTGTTTCTCGGGTGAGATCGCTGATGCCTAAGTGCCCTCCCCGACGCAGCACGCGGAAGAACTCTCCGGCTGTTGCCGCCTTGTTGGGAAAGGTACAGAAGGCGCATTCACAGATCACGGCATCGAACGACCCGTCCGGAAACGGGAGAGTTTCGGCATCGCCACGCTCAAATTGCACGCGAGCGTCTACATGCTCGGATTGTGCCAGTGACCGTGCAGCCGCGACACTCTGATCTCCGTAGTCGATGCCGAATACTTCGCACCCGAACTCTTTCGCTAGGAAGACCGCCGTAGTCCCCTTGCCACACGCCGCATCCAGAACCCGGCTGGCCGCACTCAGCCCAAGCATGCGCCCGAGCAGCCCCGTCATTTGCAAGCCGCCCGGATGAAACGAGTCACCCAGCAGAAAACGGGTTAGGTCGCTTTCGTAAAGTCTGGC